>NZ_CP014525.1:240000-555257 GCF_001611975.1 Haematospirillum jordaniae | reverse complement strand
CAACCGGATCTGCAGAGTTCAGGGCCAGTCCGGGAAGCGCCTTTCTGCCCCATACGGTCATTCCGGAGGGCACGCGCCTGCAAAAGGCAGGTGGCATTGACTATGTTGTCGCGGGAGACACGGTCGCAGAAGGCGCTTCTGTCGTGGTGCCGATACGCGCGGCAAACGCGGGGCAGCATGGCAATGCCGAGCCGGGTACCTTTCTGTCCCTGGTGAATCCTGTCGCCGGGGTACAGCCCGTCGCTGTCAGCGGAGAGCTTTCTGGCGGCGTCGATCGTGAGGATCAGGAGGCATACCGTAACAGGATCATGCAATACGACCGGATGACAGCGTGCGGCGGTAATCTCGATGATTACCGGAAGTGGGTCATGGAGACGCCCGGGGTAAGGATCAGCAAGGTTTGGGTCTACCGGCACAGCCTTGGAACAGACGCCCACGGCATTACCTTTATTGTATCCGGACGGGCAGGATTTATCCCGACCGATGCAGAGGTTGGTCTGGTCCAGAAGCACATTGACCAGTTCCGGCCTGCAGGGGCGGACCCTCACATTTTCAGGCCCGTGGAGATGCCGGTCAATCCGCGGATTGCAATCAGCCCGGACAAACCGGAAACCCGCCATGCCATTGAACAAGAGCTACAGGACTTCTTTTTCAGGGAAGCAAAGCCCGGAGGTACGGTGCGTCTGTCGCGTCTGAGTGAAGCAATCAGCGCTGCGGCCGGAGAAGTCTGGCACACGCTGCACGCACCGGAAAGAAGCCTAGCCCTGGAAGCAGGACAGATTGCAACACCTGGAACCATACTGTGGGGGTGACATGCGGGCCAATGATTCAGATTATCAGGGGCTTCTTTGCGAAGAAGCTCCCCGAGGATTGCGACCTCCGGGCCCTGCAGGAGCAGGAGATCCTCAGCTTCTGAAAGCCTTGGCACCCGCGTTGGCAGCGGTGCACAACCGGGCGCTGGATCTGGTGGAAGAGGCGGATCCATCCACTGCGTTTACAATGCTGGAGGATCAGGAACGGGAATGGGGCCTTCCTGATGAATGTTCGCATGGCCAGGCAACGACCTTGCAGGAACGCAGGCAGGCCCTGCTGGCACGTCGCAGGGCGCGTGGCGGGGCAACATTGGCCTGGCTTAAGGGTCTGGCTGATGATCTGGGCTACCAAACCACACTTGTCGAACATCGTCCGTTTGTGTGCGGACAGGCGACATGCTCCGAAAGCGCCCTGAATGGTGGGCATGCCATCAGGCGCTACATCCGCGTTACGGTCCATGGCCCGCGCGTGACCCTGTTTCGGTGTGCAGACAGCCAGTGCCTGGATCCGCTTGGAAAGATCGCACAGGCAGAGGATCTGGTCTGTCGGTTACGAAAGATGGCGCTGGCCCATCTTGATCTCAAATTCTCATATGAAGGAATATAAATCATGCGCTGTGTTGGGCCGGTATCCGGCATGACAAGTACAGGGCCTGTTCTGGCCGAGGATGGAACACCGTTCGTCAATGTCAACCCTGCTGCCAACACCCCCGGTTCTGCGGTTCCGGCACAGGTGTTCAATGTCATCCTGCAAGAGTTGACGCACCTTGTGAGGCATGCGGGCCTGTCTCCTTCCACAGATGACAGTGATCTGGAGCAGGTCCGAAAGGCTGTTGAGGCTCTGATTGCAGCAAGACGCGTTGATCCTGAAGACGCCACCCCCACCACCCCCGGCATTGTTCGGCTGGCGACGGCGGATGAGGTCAGTGCCGGGACGGATGCGGAAAAGGCGGTCACGCCTGCGGCACTGGCACAGGCTTTTCCGGCTCCGGTGGGCAGCGTGATCATGCATGCCGGGCAGGAGCCGCCGCCGCTGTATCTGAAGTGCAACGGGGCGCTCCTGAGCCGCGCCGCATACCATGAACTGTTCACCGTGATCGGAACCACATTCGGGAGTGGTGACGGCTCCACAACCTTCGCCGTGCCGGACCTGCGCGGTGAATTCCTGCGCGGCTGGGATGACGGGCGGGGCGTGGATTCAGGCCGCGCGTTCGGAAGTGCACAGTCGGATGACTTCGAAAGCCACAGTCACGTCTCGATAGGTCGTTCCTTTAACCAAGGCGCATTTTTCGCGACGACCGGTGGGTACGGAATCTGGCCCAACGGCAACGTAGACCCGAATCACCACAGAACCTCAAGTGAAGGCGGCGGCGAAACCCGCCCCCGCAACATCGCGTTGCTCCCTTGCATCCGCTTCAGATGAGGTCCATTATGAACTGTACTGTCTATCGCGTTGTGAACGGCTTCTATGCCGGTGAACATGTCCTTGGCCAAGGCGACCTTGACCCCCGCTCGCCCGGCTCTTGGCTGATCCCAGCCGGGTGCGTCACCGTCCCGCCGCCTGCTCTGGCCGAAGGCGAACAGGCCCGCTGGGATGGAGCGGCGTGGGTGGTCGTGCCTGTGCCAGACACCGCCGCAGCGGTGGCCCCAGACGCCGCAGCCGCTGAAGCCGCACTGCCTTCTGCCGCGCTGGTACAAGCCGAAGCCCGCCGCCGCCTGTCTGCGACGGACTGGTACGTCGTGCGTCAGATTGAAACCGGCGAGGCCGTCCCCGCGCCCATCGCCCGGTTTCGCGCCGCCATTCGCGAGCGCTGCAACGCACTGGAAGCCGCATCCCCCATCCCACCCGATTACTACAACGACACGCACTGGCCCCACACGCCGGATGGCACCGAGTAGCTACGCACGAGGATTTCATGGAGATCATTAACTGGGTGCCTCCCGATTGGCGGGGGGCGCTGGCGGCCAGCGCGTTTGCTTTGGTCATGATTGCCTTCTGGCCAAGACGACAACGGCTGATCGACATGGTGCTCGTGCGTCTCGGCTGCTCTGCGCAGGAAATCAGCAATGTCGAGCACATTGACAAGCGTCTCTGGCGAGAAGCTGACATCAAGGATTCCGGGCTGCCCATACCAATTATCTGTATCGACCGGAAGTACCGGGTGCGCGTCTATAACCGTGAGGCCGAGAAGCTGGCCGGACATCCATGGAATGCAGCCTATCGAGCCGATGTTGGTTTGTTGCTGACCGAGCGGGATGCCGCCGTTCTACGTCATGAACTGGGTGCATACTTGCGCGACAGACACGGAGACAATGCATTGCGCATGGTCGGCGCAAAACGCTCCCTTGGCGTAGAGCGCCCCGATGGATCCATTCTGGCGGTCACAGCCAGTATCACAGACTTTGGAAATGGCCATGGCGGCTGGCAAATCGCGCTTCTGGAAAGCGGCTCTACTGGTTCTGCACGAACATTAAGAGACAAATGATGATCGGGTATCCGCCTGTTCCTGCGGTTTTACCGGCATCGGAATCGCACCCACCTTTATCCATCTTGACCTGTGTGGAACAGAGTTCCACGCACCACGTCCTTTGGTGTGGACGTATTGAACGGAGATTCTCATCATGGGGCCAGTTGTAACAGCGCTCCTGCCTATTCTTGGCGGCTTGCTGGACCGCATTATCCCAAATTCTGCAGAAGCAGCAAAAATAAAGATCGATATGGAACGGCAGCTGATTGAGGCCGCTGAACAAGCCGCGCGGTCACAAAATGAGGTTAACAAGATTGAAGCCGCAAGTGGCTCCAGCTTCCGGGGCGGCTGGCGGCCCTTCATCGGGTGGGTATGCGGCTGCGCCCTTGCGTTCCAGTTTTTTGTGGGGCCGCTGTTCTTTTGGGCAGCATCTGCATTTGGTCTTGCTCTCCCACCGTTACCGCAGTTCGACAGTATGCTGATGGAGCTCATTTTCACGATGCTGGGAGTCGCAAGCCTCAGAACAGTCGAGAAAATGCGAGGCGTCACATGAGATTCCCGGCAACCCTGCGACTCCGAAAAAAGGATACATTTTTGGATACTTAATTGGTTACTTTTCTGGATACATTCAACAAAGGCAACAGAAATAGTTGTTTTTTATCAAGGCATTGGCGTTTTTCCTGCTTTGGTTAGGAGATTGTCGAGTGCGCCATAAAAATCCCCGCGACTGAAACATGTCGCGGGGGTTTTTGCTTTAAAAACAATGCATTAACGCGACCCCTTCTGCCCCCTCCGGGTTTGGGATACGTTAAATAGCGCGTTTTTGGATACATTTTTGGATACATTGGGATCGCAACGTGACCAGTCGCTATATCCTGCAACAAGGGCGTACACTCTATTTCCGGCGACGGGCCCCCATCGATCTGGCACCTCAGCTGGGTCGTTTTGTGAAGATTGCGCTCGGCACAGACAGCTTCGATGTGGCACGGCGGCTTGTCGGTCACATCAATACTGCCGTCGATCAATCTATCAGGTTTCTTAACATCAGAAATACAACCTATAAGAGCTTCCTGTTTTCATGATATAGCTGGTGGGCCCTGTAGACAGTTTTCATTGGGATACCAAATGTCTCTTGGCTTCATTATTCGTGTCACAGGAGGTAACGGTGGTCACTGCAATCCATAAAAAGTTTGGTATAAGATTATGCTTGCGTGCAGCGTCCTTGGCGGCTTTCTGTATTCTTGTTGGCGGCATTTGGTCATCAGTTTACGCTGCCCAGAAAGTGACCTTGTACGGTGATAATGACTACGCACCCTATTCTTTTGATCGTGGTGGTAATCCCGGCGGTCTGTATGTTGATGTTTTACAGGAAGTGGCCCGTCGTATTGCTGGGGATTACGATGTTTCCATAGTGATGGTCCCATGGAAGCGTGGCCTGAAGGGTATGGAGACAGGAGAGATTTTTGCTCTTTTCCCCCCTTATCTCCGCAAGGTAGAGCGCCCCTATATCAGCGTGTATTCCGAGCCTTTGTACGAGGAGGTCGTTGCAGTCTTCTGTACACCCGAGGCTGCAACCCGTGTGGTCGGGCAGTCATTCCCTGAAGGGTACGCCGGCATGCTTTTCGGTAACAACTTGGGCTTCACAGTTGCTGGCGAGGCCTTCCAGAAGATGCGTGATGCCGGCACAATTCGTGTGGAAGATGCCAATGGGACAGAAGTGAATATCAAGAAGCTCCTCGGAGCTCGTGTGGATTGCTATGTCAATGACCGGCTCTCTGTCCAGAGTGCTGTAAAGGCTGCCGGGGGCTCAGGATCCGAAGTTGTTGAGACAGCCGTTGTTAATGCTGAGAAGGCTTATGTCGGGTATTCAGCGCAGGCTATTGCCGTGACGCCATGGGCCAATGATTTCATAGAGAAACTGAATGGCGCGATCAGGGAAATGAGAGCAGATGGAAGCTTGCAGCGTCTGATGACCCAGTGAGTTTTTGTGAGTTTTTGCGGGTCTGTCACGGGAGGAATATGGCCCAGACTTGGGCTGCATTATCTCTCCTCATATGTTTTTTGCCGAATGTCTCTCTTCCAAGGTTTTTTGTAGAATGGCGTAATTGTCAGACCGGAATTGCTCCAGAATGCTTTCGACCTGTTCACCTGTTAAACCAAGATTTGTCAGGGAGGACCGTCCCAATTGCAGGCTTGCCTCCAATGTTTCGGGTACAGCACATGTCGCTCCGGCTTGGGTCAGATCACAGGATTGTTCGTGATCCCGAGCCCGGCAGTGGATCGGCAGCCTTGGGTACATATGGTGTATAGAAGCCAAGGCACGTGCTGTGGACAGGGGGTCATCCATCGTTAGAATAACCAGTGCAGCCTTGTCAGCATGTGCGGCACGCATGACCTCAGGACGGCTCGCATCGCCAAAGAAAATAGGATAGCCCTTACTGCGCCCCAGAATCACCGTATCAAGATTATGGTCAAAGGCTATGTAGGTTTGTCCGGCTGCATCTAGGAGCGAAGCGACGATGCGGCCAACCCGGCCAAATCCGGCAAGGATGACGTGCCCACTGTCTTCTTCTGGCGGGATGGCTACAGAGGTATGATGATGGGACTTGTTGGTGTTTCGTTCCATCATGCGTGCCAAGTGATGCCCGGCTGCGGCCAAGGCGGGCGTTGTTGCCATGGAAAGAGAAACCACCAAGATCAGAAGGTCTGTCAGGCCGCTTGCAATCGCTCCCTGGTTTTGTGCAAATCCCAGCAGAACGAAGGCAAATTCCCCCCCTTGTGACAGGAGGAGTCCAACGCGTACGGCATTGCTCCAAGAAAGTCCGGCAAGGCGTGCCAACGGAACCAAGATTCCGGTTTTGATAGTGAGAAGTCCGAGTACCAGTCCAGCAATCTGCAGCCAGCTTTGAGCCAGAAGGCCAAAATCTATGGCCATGCCAACGCCCATGAAGAAAAGCCCCAGTAGAAGACCTCTGAATGGCGTGATATCGGCTTCTATTTGATGGCGAAACTCTGAATCGGCCAGAAGAAGGCCGGCAAGAAAAGCACCCATAGCCATAGACATGCCGGCGTGCTCTGTAAGCCATCCGATTCCAAGGACAATCAGCAGAATTGTAGCGGTGAAGACCTCGGCACTGTGGGAGCGCGCAACAATATGCAGAAACGGGCGCAACAGGAACCGCCCGGCCAAGGTAACCCCGATCAGAATAGCGGCCCCTTGCATGATTGCCAGCCCCAACGATGCTGTAAGCGCTACATTGTGGATAGACAGGATAGGAACTAGGGCAAACAGGACAGGTACCATAAGGTCCTGCAGCAAAAGGACGGCAAAGCCACTTCGGCCATAAGCTGTTGCGAGCTCCCCCCGTTCGGACAGTGTTTGCAGCCCCATGGCTGTTGAGGAAAGCGACAGCCCCAGCCCGGCAATCACAGACATGGCAGCAGGTGCTCCCAGTGCCCAAGCGCAGCTGCCCAGAATGGCGGCGGTCAGCGTGACTTGTGCCCCACCCAGCCCGAAGACCTGTCGCCGCATCAGCCACAGGCGGCTTAACTTCATTTCTATGCCAACGATAAACAAAAGAAAGGCAACGCCAAATTCAGCTGGTCTCTGGATATCCTGCACGGATGAAATAAGCCCCAGCCCCCATGGACCTATAATAGCCCCGGCAGCTAGATAGCCCAGAATACTGCCCAAGCGCAGGCGCCTAGCTAAGGGCACGCAAACAGCGGCCGCTGCAAGCAGTGCAAGGAGTTCTGTCAACTGGTTCGCGTCCGCAGTCATAGATCCGTGATAAGGCACCCGTTCTTTTGTATCGGTCAGAGCCGCTTGTCTATTGTGCCTGTATAAGGAGAGCAAGGGCAACGGGTTATGCCATTCAAAGACACGTCTTATCTTCAGTTTCTGGGAAGTGCAGTCTGATCGTGCTTCTTGCTGGTCTCTCTCTCAAGATCTCCGCCGACTACAGAGCGGACCTGTCCCTCTAGGAACCGGGAGCGGCGTCGTTCTGCCCGTGCTGCCTTGCGGGCAGGTGCTGCGGCAATCCAACCCAAGGCAAGACCGACCAGCAGTCCAACCACCAAGGGGGCAAGAGCAAGCAGATAGAGGGGTAGTTCGATGATCCACGGCAGGGGCCACAGGCCAACCTGAACAGATTCATGGTTGGCAGCTGCAAACAAAACTACGGCTATGGCCAAGGGAATGCCAGAAAGCCAAGAAAGAAACCGTAGCATCAGGATTTTGTGTTTAGAAGCTCACGCAGCTGTTTACCGGTTTTAAAGTACGGAACAGCTTTTTCCGAAACTTCAACCGATGCCCCGGTACGTGGATTTCGTCCCAGACGAGCATCGCGCTTCTTGATTGAGAATGCGCCGAATCCGCGCAGCTCGACCCTGTCTCCATTCGCCAAAGCAGATGAAACTTCGTCGAAAATCGTCGAGACGATGCGTTCAATATCTCTCTGGTAAAGATGCGGGTTTCTTTCGGCAAGCCGCGCGATCAATTCTGATTTGGTCATGTAACGTTCCCCTCTTTCAGGTCTGTCAAGGTACCCCGAACCCGACACGGGACAACAGCATTTCGGCAGAATTATCGCACGGTGGCAATACGCACCGTCAGGAAATTCATGAACGGCAGTATCCTGCCAAAGGACTGCTGGAGCGTCAAGTATAAGCATATACGAATAAACGCCTTTTAGTGGTGCTGCGATCTTTTTCGTCTATCAGGACAAAACAACATGAAAAGCCCCCCCGGATGCATGGTACCGGGAGGGCTTCTTTCTAGCATGGTTCGCCACGTTTATTCCGGTGGCGAACTGAAGGGATTACAAGGTTCAGTCAGCCTTGCTTTTTTCTTCCTTGGCCTGTTTCAGGGCAGCGCCAAGAATGTCACCCAGCAGGGCGCCGGAATCCGTAGATCCGTATTCCGCCATGGCCTGCTTCTCTTCTTCAAGTTCGCGTGCCTTGATCGACAAGCTGATCTTGCGGGTCTTGCTGTCAATGGCAGTGATCTTGGCGTCGATCTTTTCACCGACAGCAAAGCGTTCTGTGCGCTGCTCGTTGCGTTCACGCGACAGGTCGGACTTGCGAATGAAGGAAATCGCACCGTCTACTTCCACCTCAATCCCGTTGTCTTGGACGGCGGTGATTACGGCAGTAACGGTTTGTCCCTTGCGCAGGCCAGAGGCAGCAGAGGCAAACGGGTCTTCGCCCAGTTGCTTGATACCCAGCGAAATACGCTCCTTCTCGATGTCAACATCCAGAACCTTGGCCTTGACCATGTCGCCACGGTTATAGGCCTTGACGGCTTCTTCCCCAGATTCAGACCATGACAGATCGGAGAGGTGGACCATTCCGTCAATTTCGCCAGGCAGGCCAACGAACAGACCAAATTCGGTGATGTTCTTGACTTCGCCTTCAACTTCCGTACCGGCCGGATGCTGGGATGCGAAGCTTTCCCACGGGTTGCCGGCGCATTGCTTCAGGCCTAGGGAGATACGACGCTTTTCGCCGTCGACATCCAGGATCATGACTTCCACTTCCTGAGAGGTGGAAACGATCTTGCCCGGATGAATGTTCTTCTTGGTCCAGCTCATTTCCGAGACGTGGACAAGGCCTTCAACGCCAGCTTCCAGTTCAACAAAGGCGCCGTAGTCGGTGATGTTCGTCACGCGACCGATGAAGCGTGTTCCAACTGGGTACTTGGCAGCAACACCTTCCCATGGGTCAGCTTCCAGTTGCTTCATGCCAAGCGAAATACGCTGGGTTTCCGCATTGAAGCGGATGACCTGAACCTTGACGGTCTGACCGATATTCAGGGCTTCGGACGGATGGGTCACGCGCTTCCAAGAAATATCGGTGACGTGCAGCAGGCCATCGACGCCACCCAAATCAACGAAGGCACCATAGTCGGTGATGTTTTTGACAACACCATCCAGAATCATGCTTTCCTTCAGGCCGGACATCAGCTTCGCGCGCTCTTCGGCACGGCTTTCTTCCAGAACGGCGCGGCGGGAGACAACGATGTTGCCACGGGCGCGGTCCATTTTCAGGATCTGGAAGGTTTGCGGCTGACCCATCAGAGGGCCAATGTCGCGCACCGGACGAATATCAACCTGGGATCCGGGAAGGAAGGCCACAGCCCCGGACAGATCAACAGTGAAGCCACCCTTGACGCGTCCGAAGATAATCCCTTCCACGCGTTGGCTGGCGGTGAAGGTCTTCTCCAGATCGTTCCAAGCCTCTTCGCGGCGTGCCTTGTCGCGGGACAGGACAATTAGTCCGTCACGGTCTTCGTAGCGCTCCACAAACACATCGATCTGATCGCCGGCTTTCAGCTCGACTTCTTCCCCAGCTCGGGAGAATTCTTTCAGGGCAATGCGTCCTTCGGACTTCAGGCCGACATCAACAAGGGCAAAATCGCCGTCGACGCGCAGGACTGTTCCACGCAGGACCGTTCCTTCAATACCGCGTTCGGCGGACAGGGATTCATCAAGAAGAGCCTCAAAGCTCTCAAAAGTGGCATCAATCATAGGTAAACATCTTCCTTTCATACATTACATTTCCGGCCACGGGTTGGATCCCGAGGTCTTCTGCAAATTGCAGCATATTACCCACAGGCAGCGTTGTGCCTGTCTACAACAAGACCCTTTTGCCGGACATAGTCCAAGGCAGCCAAGAAGGCCGCCTCAGCGTCCATGTTGGTGGTATCAAGCACCAAGGCATCCGCAGGTTGGGCCAAAGGCGCAACAGAGCGTTCTGTGTCGCGCCGGTCCCGTTCCCTGATATCGGCAAGGATTTCGGACTCTATACCCTCTATTCCCCGGCTCTGCAACTCCAGCAGCCGACGACGGGCACGTTCTTCTACGCTTGCGGTTATAAACAGTTTGACCGTAGCGTCCGGGCAGACAACTGTGCCGATATCGCGCCCATCCAGAACAGCCCCGGATCGGTTCTCCGGTGGATTGGTGGCAAATGTACGCTGCAGGTCCAGCAGGGCATGGCGTACATCGGGGATGGCGGCAACTTGGCTGGCGGCTTGTCCTGTTGCTTCACTCCGCAGCTCGCTGTGCCCGGACAGGCGGCTGATTTCAGCTGGTGTTAGGGACCGTGCGGCGTCGCAGGCTGTCTTTGTGTCATCTGTCCGAGCCCCACTGCGCAGCACTTTCATGCCGACAATCCGGTACAGGATACCGGTATCCAGATAAGCATAGCCAAGGGCAGAAGCCAGGCGGCGGGCCAAGGTTCCTTTTCCGGCGGCAGCCGGGCCGTCAACGGTGACAACGACGGGATGTGTCATGGTTTCCTACTCTTCTGGGGCCAGGGTGATGCGGGCACCCAGGCTGTTCATAAGGTTTGCAAAATCAGGGAAGCTGGTATCAATGGCGCGGGCATCATCAACAGAAACCGGCGTTCTTGTGGCCATTCCGAGGACCAGAAAGCTCATTCCTATGCGATGATCAAGCTGTACGGCAATCATCTCCCCACCCTCTGGTTGCTTTCCTGTGCCCTGGATAATCAAATCATCGCCTTCTGTACGGGCATTCACGCCACAGGATTGCAGGCCGTCTGTCATCAAGGCCAAGCGGTCACTTTCCTTGACTCGCAGCTCCCCAAGGCCGTTCATACGTGTTTCACCGCTGGCAAAGGCCGCAATAACCGACAGGATCGGGTATTCGTCGATCATGCTGGGGGCCCGTTCTGCCGGCACATTGATGCCTTTCAAGGGACTGTGACGGACGACTAGGTCGGCAACAGGTTCCCCATTTTCATCGCGTACGTTCTCAAAATGTATGTCAGCTCCCATCTCCTGCAGGGTCTTGTAAAGGCCGATTCGCGAGGGATTGATACATACATTGCTCAGGGTCAGGTGACTGCCGGGTACGATCAAGGCTGCTGCGACCGGGAATGCGGCAGAGGAAGGATCTGCCGGCACGCGGACAGTCTGCCCTGTCAGTTCGGGGTGTCCGGTCAGGGTGATGATGCGCCCTGCGCCGTTTTCCTCTACCTGGATGTCAGCGCCAAAGGCTTTCAACATGCGTTCAGTGTGATCCCGCGAGGGTGAGGGTTCCACAATGCGGGTCTGGCCGGGTGTATTGAGTCCGGCAA
The DNA here is from genome assembly GCF_001611975.1 of Haematospirillum jordaniae. Lineage (GTDB taxonomy): Bacteria > Pseudomonadota > Alphaproteobacteria > Rhodospirillales > Rhodospirillaceae > Haematospirillum > Haematospirillum jordaniae. The sequence goes on along the minus strand of NZ_CP014525.1, from coordinate 543,874 downwards.
GCAGGATGGCACTCTTTACCTGTGCTGATGCAACGGGCAGTGTGTAGTCAATGGGGATGGGGCGTTCCGTCCCGGTTATGGTAACAGGAAGCCGTCCACGGGTGCGGCTAAGAAAACGGGCCCCTGTTTTTTCCAGCGGATTTGTAACCCGCGCCATGGGACGGCTGCGCAGAGATGCATCGCCGGTCAGGACTGCGGTGAAGGGATGGCTGGACAGAAGCCCCATCAGAAGTCGCGCCCCTGTTCCCGCGTTGCCCATGTCCAGAACATCATCGGGCTCGGCCAGTCCGCCAACGCCCCGTCCGGAGAGAATCCACCGTCCGTCGGATTCCTTGCGGACGGTTGCCCCCAGTTTTTGCATGGCTGTGGCCGTCCGCAAGACGTCCTCTCCCTCCAGGAGTCCTTCAATAATGGTTTCACCAACGGATATGGCGCCAAGCATCAGTGCCCTGTGCGATATGGATTTATCGCCGGGAACCCTGATCGTGCCGGACAAGGGGGATGCTGCTTGTGACCGTAGGGTAACAGGACGCGCGGGTGCCGAACTCATTTATAAACTCCGCTTATCGGTGCGCTGTATCAGTGGACGCAGGCCATCCGATAGCACAGAGAAGCCCCTAGTGGTAGAGATCATGCGGTGGTTTGTATCCCGATCTGTTTTTTGCTTTTGACAGGGGACACGTTCGATGGCAAATGCGGCATTGACCGTATGACGTTCACAAGATCTGGAGGTTTTCTGGTGGCCAAGCCGGAATGGGGCAGCAAGCATACCTGCACAACGTGCAGCGCCCGTTTTTATGATATGTGTAAAGATCCTGTCGTGTGTCCAAAGTGTGGAGCCATCCACGAAAAGGATGCCGCGCCTAAAATCAAGCGTGGTGGCAAGGGAGCCCGTGGGGATGCGCCTCGCAAGGTTGTTGCTGCCGTGGCTGCTGTGGGTGAAGACGACCTAGATGAGCCGCTGCTGGATGATGAGGATGACGATGCCCTGATTGAAGATGCTTCGGATCTGGGTGAAGACGACGATGATATGGCCGAGGTGATGGACCATCTGGAGGCTGGTGACAGCGACGAGTGATGTTGCTGGGCTCCTTGCTGCGGGCCAAGTAGGACGCTGTGAAAACACCGGAATCTGCCCCCAGGTTTCCGGTGTTTTTCGTATCGACGGCAAAAAATGGGAACGCATGATTTTTCTCTTGCGAACCGTGCATCAAGCCCTTATAAGTCCGCCTCACACCGTGAGGAATATCCCATGATTCCTCAAAAAGCGGGGCTGTAGCTCAGTTGGGAGAGCGCTACAATGGCATTGTAGAGGTCAGCGGTTCGATCCCGCTCAGCTCCACCATATTATTTAAAATTAAATCATGCATTATACACCGTAGGTATGCGCGTCGGTTAAGCTGCTTTTGTGTGGGCTGGACGACTAGCGTTATCTGGGCGATCCCTTCGGTTAATGATAATTCCAGCATCATTCCGGTATGCTTTCTTATCGGTTTAGTTGGTGTGGCTCATCATTTGTCAGGCATATTTGGCCTGATGTGACGGATCCTGTTTTGGGGCATACGTCTTATGTCTCGTGCGGCTGTCGTATGGGTGTAGTTCTATATGGTGCAATGAGATTGATCTGCCCCGTTATTGTTTGTTTGACAAAAAAATGTTCTCAAACTCGTGCCAGTGTGGCATATCTGCTCTCGATGCGTGGGGCTCCGGCTAAATTCCCTAGCCGCTGCTGCTCTTTAGCTTTTAGGCTGCATTCGCGGGGCCTTTTTCGCTTTATCTTCGTGTAAGAGAAGGTGCGGCGGGCGGTAGCTTGATTGTGGCATGCTGAGCAGTCATATCGCTATCGCTAATGCTAATGTTGGTTGATTCGGCCCCATTTTTGCCAAATTTTTTGTGAGAAGGCCAAGCTGAGTATTAACCCTTCATCGTGATCATAGGGCAGGATGGTCACAATGCTGGCAATACGAGTGTTCTCGGCGTTTTTTTGGTTGATCCGACAGGGGCTGGGGTATTACGACTTGGATTGAGACTGGGCGCGCTCCTGTTGTCGTTTGTGAGCTATAACTGAAAGAGTCGGTGCTCTTCCTGTTACGTACGATCAAGAATCTTGCGGCATTCAAGTGTGAGGCAGGTGCAGTCTTCATGAATTGAGTCGCTAATGACATCTGTGGCGCTAGGGGCAACATGTATCTCTTTGAGATTTGTTGCCTGTGATTGAGTGTGGCTTTATTTCAGAGTGGAAAATTGATGAAAGTTCTGGTTACTGGAGCGGCTGGATTTATAGGATCCTCACTTGTTCTACGTCTTCTTGCGCGTGGTGATGCCGTTATTGGAATTGACAACCATAATGATTATTATGACCCTTCTCTTAAAGAATCACGTCTAGAGCGCTTTGTAAGTCATCCACAATATACTCATTTGAGAATGGACCTTGTGGACCGCAACGCGATTGACGATTGCTTTGCGACACACAAGCCCCAGCGGGTAGTCAATTTGGCAGCTCAAGCTGGTGTGCGCTATTCAATTGAGAACCCACTCGCCTATATTAATAGTAACATTGTCGGTTTTGCCCATATTCTCGAAAGCTGTCGGCATCACAGCGTGGAGCATCTCGTTTATGCCAGCAGTTCCAGCGTTTATGGCGCAAACACGGCTATGCCTTTTTCGGTTCATCATAATGTCGATCACCCGTTGAGCCTCTATGCTGCCAGCAAGAAATCGAATGAATTGATGGCTCACACTTATAGCCACCTGTATGGTCTCCCAACGACAGGATTGCGTTTTTTCACCGTCTATGGCCCTTGGGGTCGGCCCGACATGGCCTTGTTCAAGTTCACTAATGCTATTTTGGCTGGTGAACCTATCAAGGTCTTCAATTACGGTAAGCACCGGCGGGATTTTACCTATATTGACGACATTGTTGAAGGGGTCATTCGTATCCTCGATCGTCCCGCTCTTCCTGACCCCAACTGGAACAGTGATCATCCTGATCCGGGCACGAGTAGAGCGCCTTGGCGTGTTTATAATATTGGTAATAATAGTCCTGTTGAGCTTATGGAATACATCGCTGCGCTCGAAAAAGCACTAGGCAAGAAAGCGCAAATGGAGCTTCTGCCCTTGCAGTCTGGCGATGTACCAGACACTTATGCTGCTGTCGACGATCTTGTTGAGCAGTTTGATTATAAACCAACAACAAGTGTGCGGGATGGTATTGCCCAATTCGTCACATGGTATCGCGATTATTTCAGGGTCTAATTCATGACAAGTATTGAGAATGCAGTCGTTGCAGTCATTGGTCTGGGTTATGTTGGATTGCCCCTTGCTGTTGAGTTTGGAAAAAAATATAGAACCTTGGGATACGACCTATCCGAAGCCAAAGTTGCCAGTTACAAGAAGTACTGTGATCCGACAGGCGAGGTGAGCGCCGAGAGCCTGCGTGCGTCAGCAAATCTTACCGTATCGACTGACCCTGCAGTGATTTCTGAGGCTGATATCATCGTCGTAGCGGTGCCTACCCCGGTGGATGAGGCGCATATGCCCGACTTTTCTCCCTTGATTGCGTCTTCCGCTACGGTTGGTCGGTACATGAAAAAGGGTGCAATCGTGGTATATGAATCCACGGTTTATCCGGGTGCTACCGAAGAGGTGTGCATTCCTTTGCTGGAGCAGCATTCAGGAATGAGGTGGAGGCAGGACTTCCACGTGGGTTATAGTCCGGAGCGGGTGAATCCTGGCGACAAAGAGAGAACCATAACCAAAATTGTGAAGGTCGTATCCGGCGATGATGAGGCTACTCTGAGAACAGTGGGAGACCTTTACGAGTCTGTTATTATGGCCGGTGTACATCGCGCCAGTTCTATAAAAGTAGCCGAAGCTGCCAAAGTTATTGAGAATACCCAGCGGGATCTCAATATTGCCTTGATGAACGAGCTGGCTATTATTTTTGATAGACTAGGCATCGACACCTTGGAAGTTTTGCAAGCGGCTGGGACCAAGTGGAACTTTTTGCCTTTCCGACCTGGATTGGTCGGTGGGCATTGTATCGGCGTTGACCCTTACTACCTTACGCATAAAGCTGAAATGATTGGTTACCATCCCCAGGTCATCCTTGCCGGTCGGCGTATTAATGACGGTATGGCGAACTATGTTGCGCAGCAGACGGTCAAGCAAATGATCAATGCGGGTAGCTCTATCAAGGGTGCAAAGGTTATCGTCCTTGGGCTTACCTTCAAAGAGAACTGCCCTGACCTAAGAAATTCCAAGGTAGCTGATCTGGTTTCCGAGCTTGAAGATTACGGCTGCGATGTGGTCGTTCATGACCCAATTGCTGAGCCATCCGAGGCAGCGCATGAATACGGTATTAAGCTAGCGTCGTGGGATTGCCTTCCCCAGTCAGATGCCATTGTAGCGGCAGTGTCGCACCAAGAGTATTTAACCATGCCGCCGCTCGAACTTACTCGGAGACTTAAGGTTCCTGGTGTATTTGTCGATATTAAATCTGCATTCGACTATAAAGTATTGAAATCTGCAGGCTTTAATGTTTGGCGGTTGTAAGGAATTCTGTATTTTATGTGTGGAATAGGTGGAGTATATCCTAAGTCAGCGGGTGATATTGAACTTCATGACCATTTGCGGGGTATGTTGGATATTCAGCATCACCGGGGTCCAGATGCCCGTGGACTGTGGATGGCCGAAGATCAACATATGGGCTTGTGCCATAACCGTCTTGCGATACTTGACCTGACAGATTCAGGAAACCAGCCCCTGCGCTCTATTGATGGTCGGCTTGTAATTGTCTTCAACGGTGAGATTTATAACCACAAAGAACTGCGCAGAGAACTCGAGCTGAAGGGGGTCACCTTCAGGTCACATACTGATACCGAGGTACTGGTTGAGGCTTACCGATTTTGGGGCGAAGACATGCTGCAGAAGCTTCGTGGCATGTTTGCGTTTGCAATCTATGACCTTGAAAGCAGAAACCTGTTTTGTGCACGTGACCACGTCGGAAAGAAGCCATTTATTTATGCACAGACAGACCGTGCATTCATTTTCGCGTCTGAAGTTCCGGCGGTAAGGCAAGTCAAGGGTGTTAACAAACGCTACGATCATGCCGCAATCGCAGCCATGTTTCTGCACAATCTGCGTCATATTCCCGACCCGCAAACAGCTTACGCGGGTATTAAAAAATTGCGCCCAGGTCATGCAATGATGGTGCGCAATGGCCAAGTGCAACGTATATGGCGATACTGGATACCAGCGCAGTCAAAAGGCCTCCTTACGCCTGAGCGTCTTCGAGAAATTCTTGAGGAGTCGGTAAGGCTCAGGATGCAAGCGGATGTGCCGGTTGGTGCCTTGCTTTCGGGTGGTGTTGATAGCTCTGCGATTGTTGCGCTGATGCAGGGGCAGTCTAGTGTGCCAGTCCATACTTATGCACTTGGGTTCAATGCCGATGATGAGGACTTGCATCGCGCCCGTTTGATGGCAGAGCAACTTGGTACATGTCATCGTGAACTTTACTTTGATCCCGATGAGCAGTGGAAAATATTTGAGAAACTTTTAGGAACCTATGGGGAGCCGATCATGCTTCTTCCATTGGTTCATACCTATGCACTTAGTCGTGCCATTCAAGAAGATGGCATCAAGGTGGTACTGACCGGCAATGGTGCGGATGAATTGTTTTTTGGTTATACGGGGCACATTCGCACCTTAAAAGTTTCACGTTGGTTGGATCGTGTTGAGTGTTTGAGAAGGTTTCTACCATCAATGCGCAATACCCGACTGGGGTGGGTCTTTGCAAAACCCGGGGAACGCAAAGCCGCTTGGTACCGCAGCATTGCTAAATCTGAATGGGCGCCTTTCCTTACGTCTGATGCTCAGATGCATCTTGCGAATGTTGCCGCCGATGAACTTGCGTATTGGGGGGATCTTTGTCCTTCACCTCATTTCATCGATGAGTCCAACTTTGTTGGTCTAATGGTGGAGAATGCGCACTCAGTCACCATAGCGGGTGATCTTCCGGCTATGGCTGCGTCTGTGGAGTTCCGGTCTCCATTTCTTGATCAGGAGATCGTGTCCTTTGCCTTGGCAACGCCTGCGGACAAGAAGATACCTGACCTCAAGAATCCAAACTGGCTAAAGGCTATCCTTCGTGAGTCTGTGAGAGATCTTGTGCCAGATTCCCTGCTTAGGGCACCCAAGCGTGGTTTTGGTATGGGGATACAAGAAGCTAATGTGTTGAGTGGGCCATGGCGGGAGCGTGCGAGTGATTTGCTAGCAGATCCTAATGATGTTGAAGGCTTACTCGATGTTGTGGCCGTCCGCGCTGAATGGCAGGGCTTTCTTGATGGGGTGCGGCCTGCCAATCGATCGGCAAAGCAGCTTGCTGTGCAGGCTTGGTTGAGAATACAAGGGAGCACGACGCATGCCTGCTCCTAGGGTGCATGTATGTCTGCTATCTTCTTCAGTGGTGAGTGATAATAGTCATCGTATGTAGAGCTATGATTTTATCACATGTTAGAATCGATTATTGTATTCCTGATTATTTGTATTTCTTCTCAGAGGAAGTTATTTCAATTATAAGCGGCGCTGCTTGGGGAATGAGGAAAGGTATATTTTCCTCATTGTCCGTATGTCGAAACTGGCTGTTCGATAGTGATCTGACGCATCGGTCGTGGGCAGCCAAGGTAACTTTTAACCTGTTTCGGATGTTATATGCTCGGATGTCGCCTTCTCACTATCGTCAGATGTGTTTTGAGCGGCAGAGCCTTGGTGCTCCGTGGCTTGTTCCAGATGCCATCAGGCAGATTGAGCAATTTCTCAAGCCGCATCATGTGGGTTTTGAATGGGGAAGTGGTCGGTCAACACTGTGGTTTGCTCGGCGTACTTCTCATATAACGTCTATCGAGGGTAGGCGAGACTGGTTCGAAGAAATTTCTCGGTAGATCGCAATGGAGGGCTTTAACAGTTCTCTTGAAATCTATCTAAATGTGTGTATATCTATTTGTTATGGATAGATATGTTTCCGTTGGCCGTGCGGCGGCCCTTCTTGGTGTCTCGGTCAGCACGCTCCGTCGCTGGGAGCGGGAAGGCAAGCTTTTGCCGGAGCGGACGGCATCCGGCCACCGCCGTTATGCCCTGTCCCGGCTTCAATCCGGTCACGACGGCGAGGCAGCGGCGCAGAAGCGTACCATTGCCTATGCGCGTGTTTCCAGTCATGACCAGAAAGCGGACCTTGAACGCCAGAAAAAGATACTGGAACTATACTGTGCCCGGCAAGGCTGGACCCATGAGGTTATAGCCGACCTTGGGTCCGGAATGAATTACCGCAAGAAAGGTCTCAAACGTCTTCTGGAAGATATCATGGCGGGCCGGGTCGGACGCCTTGTCCTGACGCACAAGGACCGTCTTCTCCGCTTTGGTGCCGAGCTTGTGTTTGCGCTTTGTGAGGCCAGACAGGTGGAGGTTGTGATCCTCAACCAGGGTGAGGACACCACCTTCGAGGAAGATCTGGCGAAAGATGTCCTTGAGATCATCACCGTGTTCAGCGCCCGTCTGTATGGGGCACGGTCCCGGAAGAACCAGAGACTTCTGGAGGCTGTTGCAGAGGCGGTCAAGGATTCCCCGGCATGATAACAGCCCATCGTATCGCGCTTGATCCCAACAATGTGCAGGCCACATATCTGGCCCGCGCTGCCGGGACAGCCCGCTTTGCCTATAACTGGGCCCTGGCGGAGTGGGGGCGGCAGTATGCGGCATGGAAAGAGGACAACACCCTGCCAAAGCCCTCGCAGTACGCCCTGCGCAAGCAGCTCAATGCCGTCAAGCGGGAGCAGTTTCCGTGGATGCTGGAGGTTACGAAGAATGCCCCCCAGATGGCCATCATCCAGCTTGGAGAGGCCTTCAGGAACTTCTTCGCGGGCCGTGCCCGTTATCCGAAGTTCCGCAAGAAAGGTGTACACGACCGCTTCACCCTGACCAACGACCAGTTCACTATCGACGGTTCACACATCCGCATCCCCCATCTGGGCCGGGTGCGGATGCGCGAGGCGTTGCGCTTTACCGGCAAGATCATGTCAGCCACCGTGTCCCGTGTGGCCGACCGCTGGTTTGTCAGTCTTGCCGTGGAGACACCCGAGGAGCCATGCCTGCCCCACGCTGAAAACCAAGGTGCGGTGGGTGTGGATCTCGGTGTCTCCGCACTGGCAACGCTCTCGACCGGGGACAGCCTTCCGGGACCCAAACCGCACAAGGCCGCGCTGAACCGTCTGCGCCGTTTGTCCCGGAGCCTGTCCCGGAAACAGAAAGGCTCCTCCAACCGCCGCAAGGCCCGGCAGAAGCTGGCCCGTCTTCACGCCCGGATCAGCAACATCCGCACCGATGCCCTGCACAAGCTCACCACAGCACTGGTCCGCAGATTTCACCTCATCGGCATCGAAGACCTGAATGTACGCGGCATGATGCGCAACCGGCATCTGGCCCGCGCCATTGCCGACATGAGCTTTCATGCTTTCAGGCGGCAACTGGAATACAAGATGGCACGGCGCGGGGGACGGGTTGTGGTTGCCGACAGGTGGTTTGCCAGCAGCAAGACCTGTTCGTGCTGTGGGCACAAACTCGAAAGCCTGCCTTTGGCAACACGGGCATGGGTGTGTCCCGTGTGCCGTACGCAGCATGATCGTGACGTGAATGCCGCGATCAACCTGAGACATCTGGCGGTGAGCTCCACCGTGTCAGCCTGTGGAGAGGAAAGCTCTGGCTTGGGTCGCAAGACCAAAGCGAAACTGGCCTCAGGGAAGCAGGAAGCAAGCAGCAGGTTTACTCATATATGAGTAGGTTTGCATAGGTATTGTAGAGCGGACTATAGGAAAAGATAAGTCTACAGCTGCAGGAGGTTACGACTGAGTCTGACTTCTTTCCTCATGAGATAGAGCGATATGCACGTGCTATTGATCACATTAAGGATGAAAGCTTGGACTTTATTATCGTCGATGGCCACTTTCGTGTCCCCTGTCTCGAGCGTATAGGTAATAAACTACGATCAGGTGGGGTGCCTATTGTTGATGATACAGACGTGATTACGGATTCTGCTCTTGATTCATTCGAATACTCGCGGCGACTATCCTACAGTAATGGGATATCTGAAATGACTCTTGTATTTCACCCATAAGTTCATAGGGCTGTAATCTCTGTGGCTATTAGAGAAATTGAGAATCCAATGGCCGAAACATATTTCTTTTCCAAGAATTAGTTTAGGCAGCATATTCATGAACAAGCGGATCATAAATTTCTAGGATTTAATCTGTGCAACTTAATGATTTGGCGCGCCAAGCGTGGATGGAGTTTCTTGGCAATAAAGACAATCGAGGCCACTCAGAGCGGGAATTGACAGGATCCGATATAGATTGTCATGTTGATGCATGTTGGCAGTCTGCACTGGCTACTGTTGAGCGTATAAGTCACGACTTCCATGGTAATGAGCCAAATTGCATTCTCGAAGTTGGTGCATCCACGGGGCTCAATTGTTTTGCGCTAAGAAAACGGTGGCCCCAGTCTAGGGTCATTGGTATTGAGCCGGAGTACGTCGCCGTACGCGCAGCGCAGATGATGGCGCAAGCGCTACAGGAGCCTGTTCCCGAGTTTATCCTTGGCTATGGTGAGAGTCTTCCCTTGCCGGATGCTTCTGTTGATTTGATCGTTTGCCATACAGTTATTGAGCATGTGCAGGATGTCGAGGCCGTTGTTGCTGAGATGTCCCGGGTTTTGTCACCGCAGGGCGTTTTGCACCTTGAGGCCCCTAACTACGTTTGGCCTTATGAACCGCATTTAGGTATTTGGTGTCTCCCTGTGCTCGGTAAGGCTGGGGTTAAGCTGGCTGCCGTTCTGCAGGGTAAGAAGCAACAGATTGGCTTTCTGGAGCACCTGCAGTTTGTTACGCCCTCTCGTCTTGAGGCAGCCTTTAGACGCCATGGTTTGACTTGGGACAATCGGGTCCGGGAAAAGATCTTGCGTACGCTGAATGGTGACTCTAGCCATGTCATGGCTTATCGTCATGCTGCTGCAGTGCTGCGGCTACTTTCTAGAATAGGCATGGGTAGATTACTTGTGAGCAGCATTTTGTGGTTGGGTCTCTATCCCAGCCTCCTTTATTCTTGTAGAAGATGCAGGCGTGGCTAGGTTTTTGGCAAAAATATTGATGGGTCTCTCTATCAACCGTGAATTCGCTTTAGCTCTTTTGACAGGCTACGGCTTGACGGGGTTGATGATAGTTATCCAGCTTATACTTGTCCCCGTTTATCTTACTCATCTGGGTAAAGAGCGATTTGGCGTCTTGGCAATCATCATGGCTACCAATAACTATGCCGCGGTTGCCATCGCATGGCTATCTGGAGGTATGGCACGCATCCTTGCGGAAAAGGCTGCCGTTGATGATAGCGCTGGGTTTCGCGAAGCCTACGCATTCTCAAAGATTGCCTACGTGTTGTACGCACTTGTTGCAATAGCTCTTTTCTGGTTGGTTGCGCCTTGGCTTATGCCTCGTGCCCTAGCCAGCACAGAGATCCAAATCGCAGCTGCACTGTCGTGTATTTATTTTTTACTCGTTTACGAATACGGTAGTGACCGATTAGCCTTTATTGCCAAGAAATTGCAGGCGCGTGGCAATCTGCAAGAGGCTGCGGGACAGGCAGTGTTCGGTTTAGGTGTTGGCGCAGGACTCTCTATGGACATGGGGCTGCCGGGTGTAGTTTCTGCCCAGATTGCAGGTATTCTTTGCACTCGAATTCTGGCTTGGATGTACTGGCGTAAAGATCACTACAAACTTGGATGGCAACTGCGCATCACAGGATGGCGCGTATTATGGTGTCGTGTGAGTGGACGCGTTGGGCGTGATTATGTTTTCTACGGCGTTCTCGTGCTGACTCTCCAGGCCGATGCCTTGATTATCGGTTGGCTTTTTGGTCCTGAAACTGCAGCAAGTTATTACTTGCTCTGGCGCATACCAGAGGTGTGCATCTTGCTTATATGGAGAATTCCTAGCTCGTTTGCACCTTATTTCATCTTTATGGATGCGCGTGGTGAACATGATGCTCTTCGGAAAAGTTACAATAAAGGTCTCTTGGCGATCCTTATCTTGGCGGGCATAGCATCTTTGATTTATGGTCTGGTGGGTCAGTGGATTGTAAAGATTTGGGTGGGTGAAGAGAACGCTCCTGTGGATGAGTTGCATTATGTGGTAGCGGCACTGGCACTTTTCTGTATAGCACTCACTCGGTGGCCCTCTGAGTTTGCCTATTCGTTGATGAATACGACGCCTTTGCTCAAAATTGCTTTTCTTGAGACATTCTCAAAGCTTGCCTTGGCTAGTATTCTTTTTGGTGTAGTGGGTTATATTTCTCCCATATTATCTATTTTTCTGGTGCACGCGCTAGGTGTTCTTTATCTATACATCCGTTTGGGTAGGGTCACCCTGTCACGGTATGCACAGAAAAGTTCCTCTGAATGATTCCATTTATTTACGTAGTCCGCCGAGATGTGCGGCGGCAACCCTTTTGAGAAGTGTGCATAACTTCGTGTGTAATTCGTGGACTCTGCGGTTTCTTGGAATCCGCTCTATGTCTAATGCCAGTCTTGGATTGCAGCCCGGCGAGGGGTGTTCCATCTGGATTCCTAGTGGTGCGGGACAGGCTTAATGATCTTCTCTCTAGTACTATCTATCCTGTTTATTGGAGTCTTGTTTTTTGATCTATCCAGGCGGATGTCATTTGGTAGAGCAATTCTGTCTCCTATTTTCTACTTTTCTTGCCTGTGGTTCATGGCATTTCCTTTGCATGCGTGCCTTCTGTTTTATGGATGGGTTGATACACAGCAGAAAGTGGTTATTCATCAAGGTGATATGATAGCTGCAGTATGGTTGTCTTTGGCCAGCTTGTTCGTTGTATACTGTGGTACCCGAACTGCGCGCGTGCCAATGGCTACGCAATCATTCGTCGATAATAAAGTCGACAACAGACGTCTCTGTATAGTTTCTGCGGTGATTGCAGCGCTGATTGTTTTGGCAATTATTTTTCTGTCACAGATTGCTTCCGAGCGTGGTGTTTTGTTAGCCTTTTCTGGTAACGAGCAGAATGAGGCTCGAGTAGGTAGCGGTCCCTTGTTTATGCTTGCCGAGCTATTCATTTACGGTTTGATTGGGGCTGTAGCAGCCCTGCTGTCCGCTGATCGGCGCAAGGGATTCTGGGTGCTGCTTCTGATTATCTTTGCTGCGGGTCTCGTCTTGGCCGTCTATATGGGTATCGTTCTAACCTCTCGCCGGATTATTGTTTTACCTCTGTTTGCTCTTGCTTTGGCTTGGTTGTACACATACTGTAAGCGCCCTCGATTGTGTATTGTGCTGGGGGTCAGCCTGCTTGCGGGCACAATTATTGCTACGCCTGCCTTGAATAGTCTGAGGTACGTAGCCGCACCGCCGCCTATCGAGGCTAGAGGAAGTGTCATCATGCGCCATTGTCGATGGGTTGGCCACACACCCGTTCCTCAGCAAGCAGTAACTATTTTGGATGCGAATGGAAAGGAGCGAATGCTCTCCGGTTTCAGTGCTCACGTTGCTATGAAATTTTGTGACTGGTCTCTTTTCGGTGTCTACCTGTTTACCCAAGCAATAGCTTCTTCTTATGGCTTGGTTGATCATCTTGCGACCTTCCTGCATAAGGCAAGGCTATCCGAAATATTGGGTGGCGTTGATCATGGGGTTGCTTGGAGCTACAATGTCGTACTTGCCTTGGTGCCGCGCGCGATATGGGAAGAGAAGCCATTGCATTATGGTAGCGTGGCTATACAAAAGTGGCTTTATCCGGAGATGTACAAAGATAATCCGGTGACCATGACCTTACCTCCGTCCTTCATTGTTGATTTTTTGTACGGTTTTGGATTGCCGTCTCTTCTTGCGCTTTGTTTCACTCTTGGTCGTTTCTTGGATATGTGTCATGTTTGGCTTATTTCTGGTCTCCAGAATAGGAAATATACTCGATTCATTATTGGCTTGTTTGTGATGTCTTGTATGTTCAATGTCGTTCGTGGCGGAACTGGTTTTATACAGTCAATAATAATTATGCTTTTCATTTCTGTACTTATGTATTGTGACGAAGAAATAGGGAATTTTTTTCTTCGGGTGCGAAGAGATGAGTTGAAATGAGAGTATTGTTCTATCCTCATAAGTACTTGCGCGATCGTCAGCTTGATACTGTGAGGCGTTGGCCTCCTCATCAGGCGGTGAACCCCGAATTAGCGCAAAGAAGGAATGGTGACCAGGTTAGTTCCTTGTATGCCAATGCGCCGCGGCTTAAAGCTTCATGGAAGCAAAAGCTGCCTTTGTTGAATCTGAGGCTACGTCCCTATGGAGCCTCTCGTGATGCGGTAGTCTATGTCTGGGGTGCGGTTATTGCTACGGGTCAATTCATTGTCGATCTGGATAATCCTTGGTCATTGGTGGGGTATAATCTGCGTGCCATGCCGATGTATCGATATGTTATCAGGCGTATCTTGTTAGCCGATCGATGCTTGGAGATCCGTTGCATGAGTGAAGCTTGCCGCCTTAGTTTGAAGGCTTTATTTGGCGATGAGGTCTACAGAAAGGCCATTGTTCACTATCCATGTATTCCTCAGGTTATCACGGAAGTTACAGCAAGGACTGCAGGCGAATGTCGGTTCCTTTTCGTTGGCACTCAGTTTGAGATTAAAGGGGGTGTGGCTTTGCTCAAGGCATTTCGGCGGGTATACGATCAGGCAAGTCATGCGCGGTTAGATGTTGTTACGCACTTGCCCGCTGAATATGCGTATTTGGCTGAAGGATGTCCCGGAATCCATGTGCACGAGGCACGGTTCACGCGCAGCGAAATTCATGAGCGGTTTATGCGTCAGGCCGATGTACTGATCTTACCGACTTATGTTGAGTCGTTTGGTATGGTGGCTTTGGAGGCATTAGCGCATGGCTTGGGATTGATCGCAACTGATGTTTATGCACTGCGTGAGCTCGTTGAGGATGGGAGAAATGGGCGACTATTGTCGCCGCCAATATCGGTATGGGATGGAGTTCTTCCATCTCAATATTACTACGATTGGGAGAATATAAAGCAAAATATTCGGAATACTGATATGTCATCTTTTGAGAATGACCTTTTTAAGGCAATGCTCGAATTCTCAATAGAGCCATGGCTAGTAAATTCGGCGCGGCTTGAGAGCGTAAAAATCATGAAAGAGCGTTTCGTATGTTAGTGTCCCATGTCATACCAGCGTACAATTCTGCGGACACAATTATCCGGACGCTTGATTCGGTTCAGGCAGAGTCTTTGCCAGAATCGCTTTCAGTAGAAGCTATTGTCGTGGACGACGGGAGTTCGGATGCTGCTGAATTGGCAGAAGTGGTTTCACGATATTCATTTGCACGTCTGTTCGTTCATGAAAAAAATAGAGGCATGTGTGGCGCTAGGAACACCGGAATTCTAAAATCTAAGGGAGATTTCTTAATCATTCTGGATTCCGACGATGAATTAGTTCCTAGATGGGCGGATACTTTTATGTCAATAGTCTCAGATTGGCCTTCTGATACTAATATTTGTTATGCTGCGTGTCGCAATCAAGAGGGTCATCCTACAGCGGAAGATCCAGATTATGAAGGATATTTGACCCTGTATGATATCCTTAATGAGCGCCATTCTGGGGAATATATCCCTGTATTCCGAGGGCATTACATAAGGGGCAAGCCCTATATTGATTTAGGTACTAAGAAGTCCTGTGGTATTGTGAGCTACATTAATTTCGCCTTAGACGGACCCTTCTGGGTAACTGCCCGAGTTCTCAGGATCTATAATGAGGGTCGCGCTGGCTCGGTTACCTCTGGCTGGACGAGCGCAAAGAAGGCACATGAGGCTATCTTGTGTTATGGAGCTTTATTTGAGCGGCATGGAAATTTATACCAACAAATGGCGCCAGTAGTATGGCGCTCTAAGCATCTCCGTTTGTCTGTCTATCTGAGATTTGCAAACATGCCCGGGTTTTGGCGATGCTGGGCATATGGTGCATCGTTTTCTTGTATCAAAGAAACTATTGGGGCTCTTCTTATCCTGATTGTTGGTCCCCGATTTGGGGCTTGGCTTGCCGGTGCGGCAAAGCAGATTGGCCTAATCAGGCGCTATGGTTAGAGGGAGCGTTTGATTCCAAGTAGTTATAATTCATTCGGATTTACAAGGTTTCGACGGAGTTTACAGTGAATTGAGGCGAGGCTAGCTATTGGCACTATGATCGGCGAATGGAACTCTATTATACAATATCACGTGATTTTTCATGTAGGAGTTCATGATGTTAATTTGTAAATACAGATAAAATTTAAACATAACTTATTTTATAAGGCGATTATTCTGCATAGCTACTGTGCACTATTTTGCAGATTTATTTTGCGTGTGAATACATAATCTATGTCACTCTTGACCCAGACGTTTCTTGGGTTGGTCTGGATGTGCTTCATCGCTGGTCTTTGCGGAGAGCGGAGGGATGCGAGCCGCTCTGATGGATATGGGGGAATATCGTGGGGTGCTTGTCCATTGTCCGGGGGCACAGCTGGGCGGCTGGCGCAACAGGGGCCTCACAAGGAAGGCTTTGCTCATAAAGCCGCTGCAGCTTTATGAGCAAAATTCACGCCCGCGCAGACGATCTTGGTTTCAAGCTGACCGGCGGCGAAAGCGTGTGCGCGAGCCTGCTTTTCCATGGTGTTCTGCCGGTGATTCCGCGCCGGTCCAATCGCTCTTAGCCGATTGCATGCAATGCCGGACCACAACCGCATCGAGCGCATGTTTAACCGCCTCAGGCAGTTCCGTCGCATCGCCACCCGTTATGACAAAACGGCCAATTCCTTCCTCGGTTTCCTACACCTAGCCGCAGCCAAGCCTTGGTCGCCAGAATCTGGCAGATGGGTCTAGGGCGGAGTTGTGGGGGCAAGATATCTCTCTAGTATGACATTCTTGATTGGTTTGGTGGTTGTCAAATTGCAGTCGCTATTTCAGAGAAAATGATCCTATAAAACGAAAGCTTCGTTCTAGGAATCTTGATGGCCATGCGAGGGCGATGCAGCTGCGATGAGATTAT
Source organism: Haematospirillum jordaniae (assembly GCF_001611975.1). Taxonomy (GTDB): domain Bacteria; phylum Pseudomonadota; class Alphaproteobacteria; order Rhodospirillales; family Rhodospirillaceae; genus Haematospirillum; species Haematospirillum jordaniae. The sequence goes on along the minus strand of NZ_CP014525.1, from coordinate 527,740 downwards.
ATTTATAGAGAGCTAATTAAGGTGAGTAATACTTCTAATTCGCATCGAGTTAGCGTTTTGTTGCTTTTCTCGTCCAGTCATCTTGGTGGGGCAGAGCGTAGTCTTTCTCGTATGGCCTTTGCCTCTAAAGAGGTAGCCTATCAATTGGCAACCTTGTGTGGCGAGGGGCCGTGGTGTGACTGGGTTCGCTCACAAGGACGCAAGCCGCTGGTGCTGGGGTGCAGGCGTGCTGGCGCTCTATCGATATTTGTGGCTTTCTGGCGTTTGATTTGGCATGTCCGCAGCCATTCAATTGATGTGATTTATGTTTGTGGTGTGCGTGCAGCATTCTTTTTACGGTTTCTTCGCATCTTGATGCCCGGGGTGAAGCTGGTGCACGGTGTGCGCTGGAATCCTGATTCTGATAGTCGGCTTGATCGGTTATTCCGGTTGGTTGAGCGGATTTCGCCCCCGCTTGTAGATGCATGGATTACCAATTCTGAGGTGGCGACGCGGACACTGGTATCTCGCTGCAACATTCCCGCAGAGCGAGTCTTTGTAATCTATAATGGTCTGGATTCGTTGCCAACAGAGGTGCCACCAATAGACGATCGGCCCTTGGAAGTGTTGACTGTTGCAAACTTGAATCCCAGGAAGGGGCACCGGGGGTATCTGCAGGTGGTTCGCGAAGTGATCAAGGTCGTGCCTGATGCTAAATTTGTTTTTGTTGGGCGTGACGACATGAATGGAGAAATACAGCGAGCCATCGAGGACGCCGGGCTTTCCGGCTATATTTCCTGCGAGGGGTTCCAGCCCGATGTCACGCCGTGGTTGAAGCAAGCCCGATTGATGGTTTTGCCTTCTTTGTGGGGAGAGGGGTGCCCTACGTCGATTTTGGAGGGATTTTCCTACGGTCTTCCGGTGGTTGCTTATGCTATCGACGGTATTCCAGAGTTGATTGACGATGGAATTAACGGGTTTGTCGTGCCACCCAATGAGCCGGCGGACCTCGCACGTGCCATCGTGTGCATTCTGAAAAATCATGTGATGACACAGAGTATGGGTATAGCGTGCAGAGAAAAAGTGTCTAGTCACTTTACCTTGGCGCGTTGTGCCGATGAGCATGTAAGAATATTCAGTGTTAAATTGTTTTCAATCTAAATGGCCTCGCGAGAATTGACATGAGCTTATCCTGCAAACCCTTTCGTCCTGACTGGTCAAGGTTCTTTCTTGATACTGCGCTGGGGGAGGTCTTTGCAAATCTCTCAAGAGCACACGGCAAGTGTATAAATATTGGCTGCGGGACAGAGGGCCGTTACCGGGAGCTCCTCTCCAGTTATGAGGTGGATGGGGTAGATCTTGCTGATCCGGGGGATAGTAATATACCCTAGCGCTATCACCAATGTGATGCCAGTCGTTTGCCCTTTTCTGATGCCGAGTTTGATCTGGCTGTGGCTATCGAGTCTTTCGAGCACATTGAAAACAATACGCAGGCTATCCAAGAAGTGAGTAGGACGCTCAAGTCTGATGCTTGCTTGGTGATCACCACGCCAACGCATTGGACTTGGCCATTCGAGTTTGGGCGCCATGGCCCTCACTATTACGATAAGGCAGCGCTTATCAAGCTTCTTCAAGGCAGTGGGTTTCAAGTGGTTTTGTGCAAAGCCTGCGGAGGGGGGGTATTCTGGCTGGCCAATCTCCTGAAATCTTGGTTATCGCCGTTTGGTTATCGTATCTTGGGCAAAAAGTGGTGGACGATGATTGATACGGTACTGTTGCCTATCTATTTTATTTCGCGGTTTACCGATCGCTTTCTGGTATTTCTGCCCACGAATTGGCTCATACTTGCTAAGAAATTGGGTCATTGAACGAATGTGCGGAATTTTCGGATGGCTGGGGCCAGGAATTGACCCCTTGTTGGCTCTGCGCCTGCGTGATGGGCTGCGCCATCGCGGTCCGGATGATGCGGGAGCATGGTTTGACCAGGATGTTGGCGTTTGGTTTGGGCAACGCCGTCTGTCGATCCTAGATTTATCACCGCTTGGGCATCAGCCTATGCATTCGCCTTGCGGTAGGTATGTCCTGACATTCAATGGTGAGGTATATAACTATAAGGAATTGCGTCATCGGCTTGAGTCAGCTGGCTATACGTTCCGCGGGGAGTCGGACACAGAGGTGGTATTGCTGGCGTGTGCAGCATGGGGTGTCGAGGGTGCTGCACAGTGCTTTGAGGGGATGTTTGCCTTTGGCTTGTATGATCGAGCGGAGCGTGTTTTGTGGCTGGTGCGCGATCCTATGGGGATCAAGCCGCTTTATTATGCGCACCGTGGTGATAGTTTTGCATTCTCCTCTGAACTGACAGCTCTACTGCCGTTGCCTTGGATCGACAGGTCTATCAATCAGGATGCGTTATTTTCCTATTTCCGCTATGCATACGTTCCTGCTCCGGCTTCTATCCTGAATAGTGTCAAAAAGCTGAGTTCCGGCACACTACTTCGCTTTGCGCATGGTGAGGCAGTATGTAGTTCTTATTGGGATCTTGCCGAACGGGTCACCACACTGCGGCAGAGTGTGAATGCGTCGATGTCGTTGCAGGAAGCTGCAGATGAACTTGAGATTCGTTTGCGCCACTCTGTCAGGCAACACATGCAGTCAGATGTACCCTATGGTGCTTTTCTTTCCGGTGGCGTTGACTCTTCTGCGCTGGTGGCTTTGATGCAGTCCGAATCGTCTTACCCCGTCAAGACGTTTTCAATTGGCTTCCGAGAGGCATCACACGATGAATCTGCCCATGCACGGGCTGTCGCTCGGCATTTGGGTACCGAGCATCATGAATTGATCTTGGATTCTGATGAGATCCCCGCATTGGTACCGACGGTTGCCGGTTTTTTTGATGAACCGTTTGCAGATAACAGTTCGATCCCAACCTACTTGGTATCCCGTTTTGCACGTGAGTCTGTGACCGTTTGTCTGTCAGGTGATGGGGGAGATGAGTTATTTGGTGGATACCCTCGTTATTTCTGGGCAAAGCGCATTGAAGCACTGCGCCAGCGACTCTCTCCGGGGGGGGCTCGGCTGGCTGCCAGAATGCTGCAGGCTATACCGGCGACAGTATGGGACCATATGGTCAATCCGGCTCTAGGTTACCGTTATTCCAGTGCAGAGGGGCTAGCCTATCGGGTACGGCGCTTCGCGGCTTATCTTGGCTGTGATCGTGACGCTGCGTATAAAAATACAATGTCTGTATGGAGTGATCCGGGTCATCTTCTAGGTTTTGAGGCAAAACATTCGCTGGGGGTAGATGCCGTGCACTATCCCGATCTGTCATGGGCAGAAGAGATGATGTTGGTCGATCAGCGGAATTATTTGCAGGATGACATCCTGACAAAAGTTGATAGGGCGAGTATGGCGGTTTCGCTGGAAGCAAGAGTGCCACTGCTGACGCACCCGATAGTCGAATGGAGCTGGCAGATTGCACCGTCGCTGAAACTGGCTGACAAGGGGGATCGCGGTAAATTGGTGCTGCGTGAGTTATTGTATCGACATATTCCAAAAGCGTTGATTGAGCGCCCCAAGCAGGGGTTTGGCATGCCAGTGGGGAAATGGTTACGGGGGCCACTGAAGGATTGGGGGGAAAGCCTTCTCAGGCCTGCAGACCTTGATGCCTGTGGATTGAATGCGAAGGTGGTGTCGTCTGTCTGGCGAGAGCATCAGATGGGGTTGGATCGGCAGGCCACATTATGGACTGTATTAATGTACCGTCAGTGGTATCAACAGGTGATTGGCATATAATGTGTGGTATTGCAGGTTTTCTGACAGCAGCGGGGCCTGATGCACCCGAGGCGATCCTGTACCGAATGGCAGAGGCTATCAGGCATCGTGGCCCCGATGACTCTGGAATTTGGTGGGACCGAGATGCTGGTATCGGTTTGGCGCATCGCCGTTTATCCATTCTTGATTTATCCCCGGCGGGGCATCAGCCCATGGTATCGCCAACGGGGCGTTATATGGCCGTATTCAATGGGGAGATTTATAACCATCTTGATTTACGTGCCACACTGGAAAAAGACGGTGTGGATGCCTGCTGGCGTGGTCACTCCGATACAGAAACGCTTCTCGCTGGGTTTGACATGTGGGGTGTTGTCGCGACGCTTGAGCGGGCCATTGGTATGTTTGCTATTGCGGTGTGGGACCGGGAGAGCCAAACGCTGACATTGGTGCGTGATCGTATTGGTGAAAAGCCACTTTACTACGGTTGGCAGGGAACAAGCTTTCTCTTCGGTTCGGAATTGAAAGCACTGCAAGCGCATCCAAGCTTTTTTTCAGAGGTGAATCGCGACGTATTGCGCCTGTTCATGCGCCATAACTATATCCCTGCACCTTATTCCATTTACCAGAATATCTTTAAGCTACCGCCGGGATGTGCTCTGACAGTTTCGCTGCGAGAGCGTGAGCCAAAGCTTGTCGTGTATTGGTCGCTTGCGGAGGTAGCGAAAGCTGGCATAGAAAGCCCGTTCGAGGGCAATGTAAAGCAGGCGATAGACGAACTTGAGATTTTGCTAAAGGATGCTATACGCCAGCAGATGATGGCGGATGTGCCGCTGGGAGCATTCTTATCGGGGGGAGTTGACTCCTCAACAGTTGTTGCCTTGATGCAAGCACAGTCCCGACAGCCGATAAAAACCTTCACTATCGGCTTTAATGAAGCGGGCTACAATGAAGCCGTGCACGCCAAAGCTGTGGCCCGTCACTTGGGAACAGAACATGCCGAGCTGTATGTGACGCCACAGCAGGCGATGGACGTTATCCCCAAGCTGCCTAGCTTATATTGTGAGCCTTTTGCGGACTCCTCACAGATTCCAACGTTTCTGGTTTCACAGCTTGCGAGGCAGAAGGTCGTTGTTTCCCTATCGGGCGATGCTGGGGACGAGTTATTCTGTGGTTATAACCGCTATGTTTTAACACAAAAACTCTGGGGGAAGCTGTCTAGAGTACCTACTGGGATGCGGGCATTAGCTGCTTCTGGTATTCGGGTGTTGTCGCCGAGTGGCTGGAATCGCATGATCGGCCCCCTGCAGGCGTGGGCACCTCATTCAATGCGCTTTGCCAACATCGGGGATAAATTGCATAAAGGTGCTGGAGTGCTGGCCGCTCGGCAAGTTGATGACCTCTACCTTGGCCTTCTAACGCACTGGGATCCTGATGAAGTTGTTCTGGGTGGTCACGAGCCAGAGACTTACCTGAATGGCTCTCCCCCCAACCTCGGCGGGTTGGATTCTGTACCACGAATGATGGCATTGGATACCATTACGTATTTGCCTGATGACATTCTTGTCAAGGTTGACCGCGCTGCTATGGGTGTTTCTTTGGAGAGTCGTGTTCCATTCTTGGATCACCGTGTCGTCGAGTTTTCTTGGCGTATTCCGCAGTCAATGAAGTTGCGAAATGGTGTTGGAAAGTGGATTTTGCGGGAGGTCCTTTATCGGCATGTTCCCAAGCAACTGATTGAGCGCCCCAAGATGGGTTTCGGTGTACCAATTGATGCTTGGCTTAGGGGCCCGCTTAAGGATTGGGCCGAAGCTTTGTTAGACCAAGATCGTTTGCGACGTGAAGGTTTCTTCAATCCAGTTTCTGTTCACACGAAATGGGCGGAGCATTTGTCCGGTAAGCGCAATTGGCAATACCTACTTTGGAATGTATTAATGTTTCAGTCTTGGTTAGAAAGACAGAGATTGGTTTGAAATCTTGATTGTTTTGTTCATCGTAAACAGCCCTGAGTTCTTCTTGTCCCATCGCCTGCCTTTGGCGATTGCTGCCAAGAGTGCAGGGTATGAAGTGCAGATTGCCACGGGACCAGGGGAGGCTTGTCACAAGATCGTCGAGCTGGGGTTTCGGCATCATCTTTTGCCAATGTCGCGCAGTGGGCGGAACCCACTGTTTGAACTAAAAGCCTTGTGGGGAATTCATCGGGTGATGAGGACGATCAGGCCCGCTCTTGTCCACTTGGTGACTATCAAGCCTGTTATTTACGGTGGCTTGATGGCAAGGCTGACACGTGTTCCTGCAATGGTGGCTGCCATATCTGGTTTGGGCACGATGTTTACTGGTCGCACGCAAGTGCGCTCTTGGATGCGCTGTAGTGTTGAGTGGCTGTATCGACTTGCATTGGGGCATGTGAATGCAAAGGTGATCTTCCAGAATCCGGATGACCGCGCAGCATTGCTTGGTATGGGCGCAGTGCGCGAGGAGAAAACAGCCTTAATCAAGGGATCGGGGGTGCTGCTAGCTGCATACTCCGTACGGCCGGAGCCAGAGGGTATGCCGGTGGTTACTTTTGCAGCGCGACTTTTAAAAGATAAGGGAGTGCAGGAGTTCGTTGATGCCGCGCGGAGGATAAAGGCACGCGGTATTGCGGCACGGTTCTTGTTAGCTGGATCTCCAGACCCGGGTAATCTTACATCGGTTCCGGAAAGCGAGCTTTCTCTTTGGATCAAAGAGGGGATTGTTGAGGTTCTAGGGTATCAAAGTGACATTCCTAGCCTCTTTTCCAACTCTAACATTATCGTCTTGCCGTCATATCGTGAAGGTTTGCCGAAAGTACTTATTGAGGCAGCGGCTTGTGGCAGGGCAGTCGTAACCACGGATGTACCTGGTTGTCGCGATGCCATCGTGCCTGGAAAAACAGGGGTTCTGGTACCTGTTCGGGACTCTGGTGCTTTGGCGGATGCGATTCAGTTTTTGATCGAAGACTCAGTTAAACGCCGGCAGATGGGGGCCGAGGGTAGAGCTTTTGCCGAGAGGGAATTTGCTATCGAGCAGGTGATTGATGCCCACTTGACGATTTATAAAGAGTTATTGGCTGATGGTGTGAACCAGTAAGTAGGGGTTTCCTTGTTACGGGAGGAAAAGCTCTTATTGTGACAAGCGCTGATTAGCATGCCATTAGTCTTGGAACAGTCAAAGGCAACAGCATACTTGACATGTCTCAGGCGTTTGAGAGAGTGCTCCGCTTGCTTTGGGAGATATGTATGCCAGTACATGGTGTTTCCAGACTTCTAAAGGTTTGAGAGTGACTTCATGGCCAATAACGTCAAGTTACAGCCCGTTATTCTCTGTGGTGGCTCTGGGGCCCGTCTATGGCCGCTTTCCCGTTCAGGATTTCCAAAACAGTTTCTATGTCTGACGGGTGCCGAAAGCCTGTTTCAGCAAGCCGCCAACCGCCTGATAAGCTTGGATGCTGAAAATATTCAGGCGGCTGATCCTTTCGTTGTAGCAGGCGAGGATCACCGGTTTCTGGTAATAGAGCAATTGCGTGAGGTTGGTGTTAATCCACGTAAGATTTTGCTTGAGCCTGTGCCCAAGAATACCGCCCCCGCTCTTACGCTAGCTGCGCTTGCTGCCATTGATAATGGTGAAGATCCTGTGCTGGTGGTGACCCCTGCTGATCAGATTTTACAAGATGACGGTGCCTTCAAGCTGGCAATGCATGGTGCCATTCGCCAAGCAGACGAGGGTACTATCGTTCTCTTGGGGGTTACACCAGATCATCCAGGAACAGGGTACGGCTATATCCAAGCCTTGGTAAAGTCTACTGCTACCTTTGTCGTTGAGCGATTTGTCGAAAAACCTGATCAAGCTACAGCTCAGCAGTACTTTACAGAGGGGTGCTATTACTGGAATGCTGGTATGTTCGTGCTTAGGGCTTCCATCTGGCTCCAGGCTATAGAACATTTCCGTCCTGATGTTCTGGCTGCTACTCGCGCTGCTTGGTCTAATCGCAGTGGAGAGGCGGATTTTGTGCGTCCCGGTGTTGCCGAATTTGCTGCAATTCCCTCGGAATCAATTGACTATGCTGTTATGGAGCGCTGTCCGGGAAGCCATTTCTCTCTCCATATGATCCCGCTGGATGCCGGTTGGAGCGATCTGGGCGCGTGGGATGCGGTCTGGAATGTGCTATCAAAAGACAATCAAGGTAACGCACATGTCGGTGATGTACTTACCACAAACAGCCGTAATACCTTGGTGCATGCCTCGAGCCGTTTAGTTAGCTTGGTAGGTGTGGAAGACCTTATCGTAGTGGAAACATCTGATGCAGTCTTGGTGGCCGACAGAACCCGCAGCCAAGATGTAGCGCACATTGTCAATCAACTAAAATCTAGGAAACGTGAAGAACACACATTGCATCGTAAAGTGCATCGTCCGTGGGGTTGGTACGACAGCATTGACGAAGGTGGCTGTTTCAAGGTCAAGCGCATACAGGTCAAGCCTGGTGCCAGTCTCAGCTTGCAGAAACATCATCACCGTGCAGAACACTGGGTAGTGGTCAAGGGCACCGCAGAGGTCACTTGTGGCAATAAAAAGCTTCTGTTCGTTGAGAATCAGTCGACCTATATCCCACTGGGTGAGATCCACCGACTTAGCAATCCCGGTACCATTCCGCTGGAAATCATAGAGGTGCAATCGGGCAGTTATCTGGGTGAAGATGATATCGTCCGTTTCGAAGACCACTATGGGCGTGTCCACGTATTGAGCCCGACCTGAAATACAGTGGTTGATTCTGTGGCAGATGCTACTTGGAAGCCTAATCTTAGCTACCATTAGGTGATAGATTTGCAAGCTATTCTGGGATGTGATCTACCGCACCTGAAAATTGACAGCGGATGTAGGTTTAACTCTGTGTTTCATTGCCAGAGATCAGCCGTGTTGTTTTGTGGTGAACGGACTGTAAGGGCTGGGTACGGTTTTCGCGGAAGACCAGTCTGGAGGCCATAGTTATTATAATTTAGTGTACAGCGCATCATGTCTGGGACCTCTGTCATTTCATGGCACTTTTTCTGGTTGAAATGCATAGCGGTTCCTTCACACCAACACACTTCTTGGTGGCTTATTGTCGTGAACTCCCTCTTGATGTGAACATTGGCTAGTGATAGCAGAGGTGGACAATTCTTATCTAGGGCTGGGTATTGTCCCGGTTGAACCGCCCCGTTAAGGACGCCGAGTATGCAATGGTACCTGATACATGCCAAGCCAAGGCAAGAACAACGGGCGCTTCTTAATTTGGAACGTCAGGGGTATTCTTGCTACTTGCCGCTTCTCTCTCGTGAAAGAATCATCCAGAGAGAGAAAAAAGTTGTCCAAGAACCGCTCTTCCCCCGTTATTTGTTCGTCCGCTTGGATGGGGGAAGTCCAGCAAGGGGACTAGCTCCTGTGCGCTCTACCTTGGGTGTGAGCCGTTTGGTCAGTTTTGGGGCTGAGCCAGCGCGTATTGACGGGCAGTTGGTAGAGTTCTTGAGACTCAGGGAGTCTAGTTCACTGGCGAGTCCAGAGGCTGTTTTCCAGTCTGGCGAGCGCGTTCTGCTTTCGGATGGACCTTTTGCTGGTATAGAAGCTGTGTATCAGATAGATGATGGCGAACAGAGAGCTATGGTGCTCATCGAGTTTCTGAGCAAGCCCGTTATGTTGCGTGTATCCCAATCCAGCCTGCGCAAGATCGTCTGATATGGTCGTGCCCTGTTTTCCGTAAAGGGTCCAGATGCCAGTTAGTCTGTGTCGTTCCTTGTGGTACACTTTCCCGTCAACAGGTGAGTTAGTCCCTTGATACGATGCATCCTGACCAAAGCGGCCTTGCCCGTGCTGTCTCTCTCCCGGACGGCCAAGAGATTCGTCGTCCTGACGATTGATGTTGGCTTGTGTGTTTTTTGCGTATGGTTGGCACTGGGAATACGGCTGGGGTCTTTTGTGGTATTGTCAGGGCCTGCGTTGTGGGCCAGCTTTCTTGCTGTTGCGACAGCTCTCCCGGTTTTTGTCGCTTTTGGATTATATCGGGCCATCTTCCGGTATGCGGGGTGGCAAGCCCTGATGGCTGTGACCTTTGCCACCGCTGTTTTTGGTCTTGTGTATACGACGATTATTGCGGTGATCGGCATTCCGGGTATTCCGCGTACGGTTGGTATTCTTGTTCCTGTCCTTGTTCTGTTATGTGTCGGTGCGTCACGAGCCATGGCTCGTCTTTGGCTTGGCGGTTTGTATCAAGATCAGATGCGGCGTGCTGCCTTGCCTCGTTCGCTGATCTATGGTGCAGGAGCGACCGGACGCCGCCTTGCTGTCGCAATGGTCAACAGTCAGGATCGCTGCGTGATCGGCTTCTTGGATGATGATGATCGCCTGCACGGCCACAGGCTGGATGGGCTCCCTCTGTACAGCCCGGATGATCTGCCCAGTCTGGTTGCGACCCTTGATATTCGTGAGGTTATTCTTGCCCTGTCGTCTATATCACGTGACCGGCGCAACCAGATACTCGCGCGCCTGCTGAAAGCCGGTGTTGCTGTCCGTACTGTTCCTGAGGACCCTTCTCATCCTGCTATAGTCGTGGATCTGGATGTTGATGATGTTCTGATGCAAGAGGCAACGGGGCCCAACCATATCCTTCTGTCGCGCTATGTGTCAGGAAGGGTTGTTTTGGTAACAGGTGCGGGGGGAGTAATCGGCAGTGAGCTGTGCCGCCAGCTGATGCGTCTTGAGCCGCAGACGATTCTTCTGGTCGATCACAGTGAGTATGCACTCGCGCCTTTGTATCAGTCCTTGCTTTACGTTGCAGATGAGACTTCCGTTCGCCTTATTCCACTTTTGGCATCGGTCTGTGATGAAGATCGCATGCATGAAATTATGGCAACGTGGAAGCCCGATATCATCTACCATGCTGCTGCTTACAAGAATGATGCCTTGGTTGAACACAACCCAGTCGAGGCGATCAAAGTCAATACGCTGGGGGTATTGACCGTTGCCAGTGCGGCTCTGGAGCATGGTGTTCCAAATTGTGTGTTGGTCAGCACAGATCAAGCCATGTGCCCGACAACGATTATGGGGGCGAGCAAAAGATTGGCGGAGATGATTTTGCAATCTCTGGCCGGTGAGAACGGCGTAGCCTGTTTTTCGTCTGTCCGGTTCGGAGTGGTTTTTGAGCCTTCTGATGCCATTTTGCCCCGCATGTATCGCCAGATCCGCGAAGGTGGCCCGGTGCTGATTTCTCATCCGCAGGATGTCCGCTGTTTCATGAGAGTGGAGGAGGCGGCCTGTTTGATTATCCAAGCTGCTGCGTTGAGCCGTGGTGGGGAGATTTTTCGTCTGGATATGGGGCAGCCAGTTCTTTTGGGTGACCTTGCCCGACGTATGATTGCCTTCTCTGGCCTGACTGTCCGGGAAGACCAGAACCCAGATGGGACTATCAGCATCGATGCTACGGTCCCTGATCCCACGGTGAATCCTGTCGGCAGGTTTGACTCTTCAATCCGTACGTCTCATCCCCGTATCCTGATGGATCATGAACCCGATGTTCCAGTGTGGTCGTCTTTGCAGGACAAGCTGGATGCATTCTCCTTGGCATTGGCTGTGAATGATGTGGGTGTGGGGCGTCGTATGCTTGAACAGATGGTTCCATCCTATCAACCGGGGCAGGAGATTGTGGATTGGATTCTCCTTGAACAGGAAGCAGAAGCAGATGTTCTGGAAGGTCATTGACGTGATTTGATGAGGGGTGAGGGGGGATGCTTCTGGTAACTGGTGGGGCTGGATTTATAGGTGCCAACTTCGTTCTTGATTGGCTTGCCGTTTCTGATGAGCCAATCGTCAACCTTGATAAACTGACCTATGCCGGGAATATCCAGAATCTGGATGCCTTGCACCATGATACCCGCCACACCTTTGTTCGGGGTGATATCGGTGATTACGATCTTGTATCGGATCTATTGTCCCGTTATCGGCCGCGTGCTGTGATCAACTTTGCAGCTGAGTCCCACGTTGATCGTTCGATTGATGGGCCAGAGACTTTTATCCAGACCAACATTGTGGGAACGTTCCGCCTTCTGGAGGCAGTGCGTGCTTTCTACGGGTGCATGACTGCCGCGATGCAAACGCGTTTTCGTTTTCTCCATGTATCGACCGACGAGGTCTACGGGTCTCTGGACGAAACGGCGCCAGCATTTATAGAGGAAAGCCGTTATATGCCCAACAGTCCATATGCTGCCAGCAAGGCTGCTTCGGACCATCTTGTCAGGGCTTATCACCACACCTATGGCCTTCCGGTTCTGACAACCAACTGTTCCAACAATTATGGGCCATTCCAGTTTCCTGAGAAACTGATTCCCCTTTGCATCCATAATGCACTGACCGGCAAGCCGTTGCCGATTTACGGGGATGGGCAGAATGTCCGTGACTGGCTGTATGTGAAGGATCACGGTGCGGCGATCCGTAGGGTTTTGGAGGTCGGTGTTCTGGGGGAGACCTATAATATTGGCGGATGCAGCGAGAGCACAAACCTAGATCTTGTCCGGATGGTGTGCCAGATCCTGGACGAGCAGAGTCCCCGTGCCGATGGTGCTTCATACCTTGAGCAGATTACATATGTCCGGGACCGTCCCGGGCATGATCGCCGCTACGCCATCGATGCAACAAAGATTCGCGATGAACTCGGGTGGTGTCCTGCCGAAAGCCTTGATACGGGCTTGCGCAAGACGGTGAGCTGGTACTTGGAGCATCAGGGCTGGTTGCAGCAGGTTACAAGCGGTGCCTATCGTGAATGGGTTCAGCACCATTATGAGCCAAGCTGCTAGGGCTGGTCTGGACCTTGCCCCCGGGTACGGCGTAATACCTTCTGTTTAACCTGTCAGGCTTTGGCAGCACCGGCACCTGTTGATTTTGGAGCGTGTGGGTCTAGTGGCCAGCGTGGTCTGGGTCGGAAATCCAAGGAATCTGTCTGTCCCCGTATCAGGTGCTCAGCTCCGGCCCAAGCAATCATTGCGGCGTTGTCCGTGCACCACCGCAGGGGCGGGGCGACAAATTCAAGACCGTGCTGTATTGCTGCATCCTGTAACATATGGCGCAGCGCCATATTGGCGGCGACGCCTCCAGCTGCAACCAGAGTTTGCCCTTGTGGCCATCGATCCTGGAACAGGCGGATGGCGCGGTGTATGCGGTCCGATACGGCATCAACCACTGCGGCTTGGAATCCGGCAGCCAGATCATGGCGGTCCTGTTCGGACAGGGGGCCTGGTGGTAGTTTCTCCACGGTCTGTCGTACGCTGGTTTTTAGCCCCGAGAAACTGAAGTCACATCCCGGGCGCCCTTTCATAGGGCGGGGCAGCCGGAAGCGGTCAGCCTTGCCCAAGGTGGCAGCCTGCTCCAGGGCTGGCCCACCCGGGTAACCCAAACCAAGCATTTTGGCTACCTTGTCAAAGGCTTCCCCCGCAGCATCGTCAATCGTGGTGCCCAGCCGGTGGCAGCGACCAATATCTTCCACCACCAGAATTTGGCAATGTCCGCCTGAAACCAGCAGAAGCAGGTACGGGAATGCGACGTCATGACTCAGGCGCGGGGTCAGGGCGTGACCTTCCAGATGGTTGACCGCGATAAAGGGACGCTTATGGACCATGGCCAAGGTCTTGGCTGTCATAACCCCCACAATGACCCCCCCGATCAGACCCGGTCCGCCGGTGGCGGCGATGCCGTCCAGATCCGCAAATGTGCATCCGGCTTGGGTCATGGCCTCGTGTACCATGCGATCAATGTGGTCGAGATGGGACCGTGCGGCAATCTCGGGCACAACGCCGCCATATGCCCTGTGCTCATCCAGCTGGCTCAGGATGGATTCGCCGCGTATGCGCTCACCACAGGGTGCATGGCTGTCCACGATTGCGGCTGCTGTTTCATCGCAGCTGGTTTCAATGCCCAGAACACGCATGATGCTGATTTAGTCCTTCACTTGCCCGAAGCAAGCCCTTACAACACAGGAGCTATGAATGCCACAGAGAAAGTACGCATCGGTACCCGCGGCAGTCCCCTCGCGCTTGCACAGGCACACGAGGTACGCGCCCGTTTGACCGCGTCCTGTCCGTCTCTGGCCGCGCCAGAGGCTGTTGATATTGTTGTAATCCGAACGACAGGGGACGCCATTCAGGACCGGCCGCTTTCCGAAATCGGGGGCAAAGGTCTTTTCACGCGTGAGCTGGATGAAGCCATGTTGCGTGGTGATATTGATCTGGCTGTCCATTCCATGAAAGATGTGCCGACGGTTCTGCCTGATGGTATTGACCTGCCCTGCATGTTGGAGCGTGAAGATCCGCGCGATGCGTTTTTATCCCTAAAGGCGTCGTGTTTGGCAGACTTGCCGTCTGACTCTGTGGTGGGGACGGCTTCCCTGCGGCGCCAGGCTCAGATTCTCGCGCACTTTCCTCATCTTCGGGTCCAGATTCTGCGTGGTAATGTCCAGACCAGAATGCAGCGCCTGGAAGAAGGGGTTGTGGATGCAACCCTGCTGGCCTTGGCTGGCTTGCGTCGGCTGGGTCTTGATGATCGTGCAACGTCTGTTCTTGATACGGATGAAATGCTGCCTGCTGTTGCACAGGGGGCTATTGGTATAACATGCCGTGCCAGTCATCGGGCCATGTATGATATCCTCCAGCCCCTGAGCCATCTGCCAACCATGATCTGTGTTTCCTGCGAGCGTTCTTTTCTGCAAACCCTAGATGGATCCTGTAGGACCCCGATTGCCGGATTGGCCGAGTTGATAGAGGATGGAACACGTCTCCTTCTGAGGGGATTTGTGGCCAATCCAGATGGATCGGGTGTTCGTACCGGTGCCCGTACTGGTTTGGCGGAAGATGCCATCCGTCTGGGACGTGACCTGGCGATGGAGCTTGCAGCCGGTCCTTGTGGCAGGGCGTATGGTATGGGTGGATGATAATCTGTCCGGAAGGTCAAGGGGAACAGACAATGCGGGTTCTGGTAACACGGCCAACAGAGGACACGGAGCGCTTGGCAGTCCCGTTGCGTGCGCTGGGCATGGGCGTAATAACAGCGCCGTTGTTGGCGGTTGTTGATCATACCCCCGACTCGTTGCCGGATCTTGGGGCTGCGGGTGGCCTTCTTCTGACCAGCGCCAATGGAGCCCGTGCCCTTAAGCGCCTTCTGCACCGTTCCCCGGCTACTGGTGACGCCGTTTATGCTGTTCCGGTTCTGGCAGTTGGTGAGCATACGGCCCGTGTATTACAGGATGCTGGTTTCACCAACGTGCAGTCCGCAGATGGTGACAGTGCGGCCCTGTTTGGGTTGGCTTGCCGGACGTTTGCTCCGGATATCGGTCCCCTATACCATCTGGCAGGGGTTGATATTGCGGGTGATCTGGCTGGCGATTTGCGGAACAAGGGTTACGACTGCACCCATATTCCCTTGTACGAGACACAGCCCATTCCCCTTTTACCGTCCGAGGTGGTTTCTGCGTTCCGCACCAAGGATCTGGATGGGGTTGTGCTGTGTTCGGCCCGAACAGCAAAGGTTTTTATCTCACTGGTGCGTCAGGCTGGTTTGGAAAGCCATATGGCATCGGTTACAGCTTGGTGCTTGTCTAAGGCTGTTGCCGATGCGGTATCAGATCTCAAATTTGACAAGGTGCATGTTGCTGAAGCCCCGCAGCAGGATTCCCTGCTGGACCTTTTCCGGAGCGTTGCCGGGGCAGGGCAGGAAGGAACACCAGCCGGGGCGGTTGAGCCTGACGGAGGTGTCGGGCGTGCCAAACAGGGCGGGATGATGCGATGGCGTATCCCTGTCCTTGCTTTTGGCGTGTTCGTCGCTTTGATCCTGATCGGTTCGGGATGGCTCTCATCGGTGCTGCCGCGTTTGTCTGTTTCTCTTGATCTTCCATTGATTTCCCGGGGTGGGACTGTGCCGGAAGCAGCGGATGTCGTGGCCTTGCGCGGGGAACTGGATGATGTGCGTGCTGCGCTGGGCAACATGCGCCAGACACTTGATCAGACCCGGTACCGGTTGGCCTTGGCTGAGCAGCAGATACAGCAGGGCCTTTCCGATCTTGCCCCGGATCCGGGGGCAGAGCCTGACGTGGCGGCCGATGACAACAATGTCCTTCAAGAAAGGCTGGACGCCCTTGAGGCAGCCTTGCAGGGCATAGAAGCGCGCATGCCGCTTTCCCGCGATGATGCCATCAATGCCATGGGGCGCCGGATTGACGAATTGTCACGTGACCGAATTGGTGCAGGGACTGTTCTTGGTCTTGCCGATCGTGTTGCGGCGATAGAAGAACAGGTGCGTCGAACCTCCGGCCGTCAGGAACGTGTGGTGGCTTTTATGCTGGCTGTCGGTCAGCTACGTGAGGCTATCGATGCAGGAAGGCCCTATGGCTTGTCTCTGCGAACAGTGCGGGCCCTGATGCCTGAAGGTGTTGACCCATCTCTTTCGCTTTCTGCCCTGCACGATTATGCTGACAGCGGTATTGCCACGCCGGTTGCCTTGGATCGTCAGCTATCTGACCTTGTTCCGGCGATTATCCGTGCTGGTTATGGGCCGGATGACCAGTCGGCATGGTGGGCGCGGACCGTGGATGCCCTGACGTCCGTTGTTTCTGTTCGCCGCGTTGACGGTGCTGATGTGGCCGATTTCCCGGCGGCTGTGACAGCTCGTGCGGCCGAGGCAGCTTCCGGTGGTGATCTTGCCTCTGCTGTGGCCGAGTTGTCGCGTTTGTCCGGTCAGGCTGTCGAGGTTGCCCAGCCGTGGATCCAGATGGCTCAGGCCCGCCTTGCCGCCAATGCAGCCCTAGATGTGTTGGTAGACGAGGCCGTCGTGCGCTTGGGGGTTGGTGATCCATTGCCTTCCCGGAAGCCGGAGGGATAAGGAGATGGTTTTCGGTCTGCTGCGTTGGCTGGTCACGGTTGCGATTTTTGTTGCCTTGGCCGTCTGGTTGGCCCGGAATCCAGGGATGGTTTCTGTGCAGTGGCTGGGGTGGCGGGCAGATACCAACGTTCCTTTTCTTCTGATGCTTTTGGTACTGTCTGGTGGGTTTGTCTTCTGGCTTTACGGTATGCTTCGCCGGATTGTATCCCTGCCGTCAACGGTCGGGAGCTGGATGGAGCGTCGCCGTCTGAAAGAGGGTGTGGCTGCTCTTGGCTATGGCTATGCTGCGGCCCTGGCGGGGGATGCTGTTGGTTTGCGTCGTGCGGTTCGTACTGCCCGTCGTGATTTGGGAAGTGATTCTGCGGTACTTCTCCTTTCAGCGCAGTCGGCTGAGATTGCAGGGGATCATGCGGCGGCTGCCAACATTCTGGCAGGTCTTCTTGATGTTCCCGAGGTACGCCCCGCTGCCTTGAAGTCCTTGGCAAGAATGGCGGGGCGTTCTGGGCGCCATGCGGAACAGAGGCGCTTGGTCCAAGAGGCTTTTGACCTTAATCCGCGCCTGGACTGGGCTGCCTCTATGTTGTTGGAGTGCCAGGTTCGGGACCACGACTGGGAGGAAGCCCTGTCCACGGCAGAACTTGGACAGAAACTGGGTGTTCTGGAGTGGAAGCAGAGCGTCAGAGCTGTGTCTGCTTTCCGGACGGCATATGCTGAAACCCTGTTGGAACAGGGTGATACCAGCGCTGCACGACGGAATGCCCGAAAGGCCATGCGTCAGGACCGTCATTTTCTGCCGGCTGTCCTGACGCTGGTGCGTGCCTTGGGGAGGGAAGGGGCCCCGGCCAAGGGGATGTCCCTGATCCGGGATGTCTGGCCAGATATGGCACATTCTGCCCTTGCTGCGGCTTTTCTGGAGTTGTGCGCCCGCGAGCCAGAGTTGCAGCGCGTGGCCCGGGTCAAGACATTGACCGACAGGGCTCCTTCACATCCGGAAAGTGTTTTTCTTCTGGCTACGGTTTCCTTGGAGGCCAAACTGTGGGGGCAGGCTCGGTCGGCTTTGGAGGGATTGTACCGTAACGGGCTTGAAGATCCGCGCCTTGCGTCCTTGATGGCTTTGGTCGAGGAGGACGAAAAGAAAGACTCTGCCAAGGCAGCTCTTTGGCTTCGGCGTGCCGCCCAATGGTCCCTTGGCCGTTCCCCTGATCCGACACCGGTTTCAGCCCGGGCTTGGCTTTCTTCCGTGTTTCTGACTGCAGCCGTCCCGGCCTTGCGGTCTGCTTTGCCTGCTCCGCGTCCGGAAACAGGGGATGGGGCAGACAGAAAAACCCCGGCACCCGGAGATATCTCACTGCCCTGAGATATCTCGACAGGTAACCGGGGTAAAGTGCCCTTCTCTCTGCTCTCACCCCTTTACCAGCAAAAGGCGGGCCAGATGGGGATATGGCAGGATTCTGCCCGAGGTCCCGCTTTTTCATGACCAGTCTTCGCAAAATGCAAACCAAGGTGCAACTCTGCGGCATGCCCTCCGGTCGCGGGGCCTTTGGGTTTTATAATATCTTGATATGTTAGGTTTCGTGGGGGGACCAGCGAAGAACAGGTGTGCGGGCTGCGCGGGTTTCATCCAGCCGCCGCCGTGGTGTATAGACGGGTGCTTGATGAAAGCGTTCGGTCTGGCCTTGCCGGATTGCGGCGACCAGGCTGCGAACGGTTTCTATGAACGTATCCAGGGTTGCTTTGCTCTCGGTTTCTGTTGGTTCTATCAACATGGCCCCCTGAACCACCAAAGGGAAGTATATGGTCATGGGGTGGAACCCTTCATCAATCAGGGCCTTGGCAAAATCCAGTGTGCTGATGCCCGTGTCTTTCAGGAAACGGTCATCAAACAGGACTTCGTGCATAACCGGTCCCGCGAAGGGCGCTGACAAGACATCGCCCAGTTGGGCCAGAAGATAGTTGGCGTTCAGCACGGCATCACCGGAGGCCTGCTGCAGCCCGTCCAGCCCCATGGACATCATGTAGGCCATGGCGCGTACAAACATGCCAAATTGCCCATGGTACCCCTTGAGCCGTCCAAAGGGGTTGTTCCCGTCTGCGCGTGCCTCGTCCTCTGTTTCAATCAGGCGGAACCCCTCAGGGTATCGCTTGACGTAAGGTACCGGGGCAAAACGTGCCAGCGTCTCGGACAGGACCGTTGGACCAGACCCTGGCCCGCCACCCCCATGTGGTGTGGCAAACGTTTTGTGCAGGTTGATATGCATGGCATCCGCGCCAAGATCCGCAATCCGGACCCGTCCGACCAAGGCATTGAAGTTTGCCCCGTCCATGTACACAAACCCGCCGGCACGATGGACTTCTTCAGCGATCGCCGCCATTTCACTCTCAAACAGCCCGCAGGTATTCGGGTTTGTAATCATGATGGCCGCGACATGGGGGCCCAGACGCTCCCGCACGGCCTTGACCGAAACACGCCCACTGCTTTCTGCAGGAATGCTTTCCACCCGAAACCCACACAGGGTGGCTGTGGCCGGATTGGTGCCATGTGCGCTCTGTGGGACCAGAACCGTTCTGCGTTCGTCCTGCCTTTCATCCAGTGCGGCCCGAATGGCCATCATTCCGCACAGCTCCCCGTGCGCCCCTGCGGCGGGTGAGAGAGCAACAGCAGCCATTCCTGTCAGTTCTTTCAACCAGTTCCCCAACCTGTCCATCAGGGCCAGGGCCCCTTGGGACGTTGAAACAGGTTGGAACGGATGAATGGCGGCCAGACCAGAAAGCCGGGCCAGTTTCTCGTTAAGCCGGGGATTGTGTTTCATGGTACACGAGCCTAAGGGAAAAAATCCCGTGTCGATACCGAAGTTCTTCTGTGACAGGCGTGTATAGTGGCGCACGACCTGAGGCTCGGCCAATCCGGGCAGACCAATCTTTGTGGTGCGTCGCAGTGATCCCAGTCTGGGGCGGTGTGCAGGGGCAGGGGGTAGGTCAACGGCGGTCCGTTCCGCGTGCTCGTACTCGAAGATCAGGCGCTCTTCCGTCTGAAGCCCTTTGTTACCGGTAAACGTAGACGGGGTGGTCATGCCAGTATGTCCCCCAGATGATGGACCAAGGTCCGTATCTCAGCATCGGTGTTGGTTTCTGTAACGGCCACCAGCAGGATATTCTCAACAGTCTTGTCACCGGGCCAGAAACGACTTGCTGGAATGCCGGCCATAATATTGCGCTCGGCCAAGGCATCGACAACCGGCGCTGCCGGCTGTTTCAGCATCAGTGCAAATTCGTTGAAGAATGTTCCGGACAGAAGCGAGACGCCCGGGATAGCTGCTAGGCGATCAGCCGCAGTACAGGCCAGCGCATGATTCAGCTCCGCGAGTTCTGTAAAGCCCTTGTCGCCCAAGAGGGTCATGAAGATCGAGAAGGCTGTGGCAATCAAGCCGGAGTTTGTGCAGATATTGGATGTCGCTTTTTCGCGCCGTATGTGCTGTTCCCGCGTGGAAAGAGTCAGGACAAAGCCTCGCCGCCCTTCGCTGTCGACGGTCTCTCCGCACAAGCGTCCGGGCATTTGACGGATAAATGCATTCCGGGTTGCAAACAGCCCGACCCCCGGACCACCAAATCCAGGTGGTATGGCGAGGCTCTGCCCCTCTCCAACCACGATGTCAGCCCCCATTGCACCGGGCGGTTTCACTATGCCCAAGCTAAGCGTCTCACAGACAGCAACCACCAAAAGAGCTCCTGCGGCATGCAGGGCATTGGCCAAGTCTGTGGTGTCATGCAAGTGACCGAAGAAACCAGGTGTCTGTACGATGATACAGGCAACGTCTGCCTCGACATATTTCAGCAGATCGTCCTGATTCATCGGATCCGGGGGCAAAATCTCGACGTCTATGGCGGTGTGCTTGAGGAAGGTGTGTGTTGTGGACGAGAAGTGCGGGTGCACCTGACCGGATATCACAACCCGCGAACGCCCGGTAATCCGTGCTGCCATGGCCGCAGCCTCGGCACAGGCGGTTGCACCATCATACAGCGAGGCGTTGGCCACCTCCATGCCGGTGATCATGGCTACCTGGGTCTGGAATTCGAAAAGGACCTGCAAGGTTCCTTGGGCGATTTCGGGCTGGTATGGGGTATAGGCGGTCATGAACTCGCCCCGCTGGATCAGATAATCCAGTGCGGCAGGAACGTGGTGGAAGTAGTTCCCGGCTCCCAGAAAGGTAGGTCCCTTGGTACGATCCAGATTTCGTGCTGCCAGCGCCTGGATTTCCCGCTCCACATCCATTTCGCAGCGTGACCCGGGCAGATGACGTGGCGCATTGTCCCGTGCGGCTTGTGGGATAGACCGGAACAGGTCTTCGACAGACCCGGCCCCGATACGATCCAGCATCTGTCGCCGGTCTTCTTCTGTGAGTGGCAGGTAACGCATGGCCCGCTCCTGCGTTATGGTCAGTCCTGGAGCGTGCCTGTAAGGGCAGCATATTCGTCCCGCCTCATCAAGGAGGCGAGTTCACCCGGGTTGGACAGGGTGATGCGGAACAACCAGCCATCCGATTCGGCGGCCCTGTTGACCAGTCCGGGATCCTGCGTTAGCTGCGCATTGGTCTCTGTAACGCGGCCCGAGACGGGTGTGTATACATCGGATGCAGCCTTGACGGATTCGATAACGGCTGTTTCCTGCCCCTGCGTGACCGTATGGCCGGAGTCTGGAAGATCGACAAAGACGATATCTCCCAAACGACCCTGTGCAAAATTGGTAATGCCGACCGTTCCCTGTTGTCCGTCGACTAGGATCCACTCATGTTCCTTGGTAAAATACAGGTCAGTCATCCGTTCCTATCCCCGATGATAACGATGAGCGACAAAAGGCAGTTTTACAGCATGTGCCTGCACCGTACGGCCCCGGATCAGTAGATTCAGGTTGGTGCCGGGCTTGCTGAATGCGGTGTCCACGTATCCCATGGCAATGGGACGTTCCAACGTCGGAGAGAAACTGCCGCTGGTTATCGTTCCAACCGGCGTTCCATCGGGGGCTTGTATAACGGTTCCAGCCCGTGCGGGGGCACGTCCTTCCGGCAGGATCCCGACCCGGAGACGCGGTGGGCGATCTTGTATCTGTGACAGGATGATGTCTGCACCGGGAAACCCGCCATTGCTGCGCCGTCGTTTTCCGATGGCAAACGTCAAGTCTGCTTCGACCGGGGTTGTATCTGGAGTGATGTCTGCCCCGTGCAGAGGAAGCCCGGCTTCAAGCCGCAGGGTATCCCGGGCCCCCAAACCCGCTATGTTGACATCCGGATGTTCAAGAAGATGGCGCATCAGGCGTTCGGCATGGGAGGTCGGGGCCGAAATCTCGAATCCATCTTCCCCCGTGTAGCCAGACCGGGTCACGAAACACGGGATACCATCCAGTGTCAGTGGTCCAGCATCCATGAACACCATTGACGCTGCAGCCGGCGCGAAGTGCGACAAGACGCGCCCTGCACGGGGGCCTTGCAGCGCAAGCAGAATACGGTCAGGAAACGTGACGCGGATGTCTGGCCCTGCCAGAGACTCTAGGATCGGGAAAATAATCTGTTTGTTGCCTGCATTGGTTACGCAAAGCCACCGGTGCTGCCCGTCACCTCCTGCCCCCATATTGGCAACCATGATATCGTCCAGAATGCCTCCACGGTCATTGAGGACAAGGGTATAGCGCTGACGGCCTGGTTTCAGCTCTTTCAGCGAACCCGGGCATATAGTTTCCAGCGCTTCGGCAATATTGCGACCGGACAGGACAGCCTGCCCCATGTGGGAGACATCGAACAGCGCGGCAGACCTGCGGCAGTGGAGATGCTCGGCAAGAATGCCCTGTTCGTAATGCAGGGGCATTGTGTAGCCGGAAAAAGGCCCCATGCGCGCGCCCAGTGAACGGTGCAGTCCATCCAGGACAAGGCATTGACACTGATGAAGGTCATCCACGGTCTCAGACACAGTCACAGCCTCCGGGGTCAGATTACCCGATCCTGCGGTTGGCATGATCGGGTTATGCTTTGTTTACAGCTCCATACATCACTTCTTATCGCGCATTGACGGCGCATATTGATGGGTCAGCGCGTCTTGAGGCGGCGATTGTGGTGCAGTTCATGCGGTTCCAGCTGAAAGCCGACGTAAACCGGAGTATCTGCAGGATTGCGTCCTTTCAGAGGCAGGTTGATGCGTACCTCTGTATCACGAATCATCATGGTGGGTACGTTGCCGTCCGGATAGCGGAACGTAACCGGAAAAACCTGTTTCCCGGCGGTGTCGGGGAAGAAGGCGGGAAGGGCAACAAAGTATTGGAACGTACCTGTCTCTTCAGATGCGGCCGGTCCTTTGCTGACAGCAAACAGCACTTTCATCCGTATATCCATGCTGTCCGTTTTGGCATCGTATCCGCAATCACCGGAGAAATCGACCAGCTCGGCCTGGAATGCGATATCCGTCAAATCCTGCCTTTTGTCGTCACGGAACCGGGTCAGGCTGGCCGTATCTTTGTCAATACGGACATCGGGGCATGTCGGTGACGATGTGTCCCTTCCGGAGCATCCCGCCAAGGCAAGAGCAAACAGGGAAAGGGTTATAGCGGTTGCTTGACGACATAGAACCAAGGCACGGGAAGGACTCATCATATCTCTCGATCAAACCAGACAGGAGTGAAGATGTAACGTGTTTCTGCTTTCCCTGCAACGTATGGTGCCGGAACAGGATGTCAGGATCCTGCGATCGTCATCCCCTCCACGCAGACAGATGGAGCATCGGTTCCCTGAAGGAACTCCAGGTCATTGGCCGGAGCCATGGTGCGGAACATGTCTCTCAGGTTCCCGGCAATGGTAATTTCATGGACCGGGAAGGCGATTTGCCCCTTTTCAATCCAGAACCCCGAACATCCGCGGGAATAATCCCCGGTAACCATGTTGACACCCTGTCCGAACAGGTCCGTGACCATAAGCCCTGTCCCGATCCGGGCCAGCATGGCATCAAGGCTTTCCTCGCCGGGTTCCAGCCAGACATTGGAAACTCCGGGCGACGGTGGTGCAGAAACCCCGCGTACAGCATGTCCTGTACTTTTAAGACCCAATTGCCGGGCGGATGCAAGATCCATGGTCCAGGTGGTCAGAATCCCGTCTTCGATTAGGCGGCGTCGCACCGTTGGCAGACCTTCGGCATCAACCGGGCGTGATCGCAGCCCCCGCGGACGGTGTGGATCTTCAGTGATGTGTATCCCGGGCGAAAACACCATCTGGCCGAGAGAGTCTTTCAGAAATGATGTGCCACGTGCGATGGAGGCTCCATTGATGGCTCCGCACAGGCTTCCAACCAGCCCTCGGGCAACCCGTGACTCGAAGACAACAGGCACCTTGCACGTCTTGATCTTGCGTGCGCCAAGTCTGCGTACCGCACGCTCCCCTGCCTTACGCCCCACACTCTGTGGATCAGCCAGATCGGACAACCAGACCGCAGAGGTCCACTCATAATCACGTTCCATACCGTCACTGCCTTCTCCGGCAATGACTGATACAGACAGTGAGGAGCCTGAGCTGCGGTAGCTGTGTTCGAAACCATTGGATGCGACCAGCGTGACGGTCGAGGCACCCCACGAAGCATCTGCGCCTTCGGAGTTGGTAACGCCGGATACAGAGCGCGCGGCTTCTTCTGCGGCGCGTGCCATGCCGACCAATTCGTCTGCAGAGGCTTCCCTTGGGTCAAAACTGTCAAGGTCCGGTATGGTGCGGGCCAAGTCCGAGGGGTCAGCCAGTCCGGCAAAGTGATCTTCGGGGACGGTGCGCGCCATGGCCATGGCGCGTTCTACCAGTTCTGCAAGTGCTGCCTTGCTGCGATCTCCCGATGAGACGATAGCCTGACGTTTGCCGATCAGGACCCGAAGCCCGATATCGCCCCCTTCTGCTTGTTCCAGACTTTCCAGTTTTCCATTTCGGCAGGTTACGGAAATGGACCGACCGTCAATCAAGAGGCCGTCAGCAGCATCGGCACCTGCGCGACGGGCAGACCGTACCAAGTCATCCAAGATGTCTCTGGCGTCAGGGTGGCGAACAGTCGGGATGGAAAAAGCAGTCATGGCATGGATCCGTTTTTTGCGGAGGCAGGCGAGTGAGCACCGTGTGTGCAGGGCACATGTTTAGCAGTTTTTTTTCAGCATGTATTGCTGTTGTTGAGCATGGGAAACCCTGCACAGAGAGTGTGGTGCAGCCTTGTTTGTTCAGCCTTGTTTGTGGTCGGCTTGTTCCGGCTGCGCTAGTGAACGTTTTCACTTTATATAGGGGTGATATACAGGGGTGTATGTATGGACCGAGAAGGATGCGTAATAAACAAATAGTATATACAATCCATATTGTATCAGCATGGGACATTTGATGAATTCGTATGATTTAATTCATTAATAGTTATCATTAACAACACGTTGTGATTATGTGTCTATTATGTGGCCATTGTACTTGGTGGTGTGGAGCCATCCCTGATTTATCGGTAGATTCCGCCGGACAAAACACAGCCATACAAGCATGGGGGATTCTCCGGTGTCTCAGATTCCGGGTAGCAGTGCGCTTTTCTGTCTTTTGACAGTCGCCGCAACCGTTTTCTCGCTTGGGTTTGCCTTGCGTTTCCTAGATTGCCTTGTGGGGTGGTCACGTTTGGTCGTGTTTTCAGTGTATGGTGCCATGATTGTTATTGTGGCCACGCTGCTTACACTTGCTGTTTCCTTGCGGGTTCCTGATTTGGCATATGGATCTGTGGTCACGGGGATAGATGCTACAGATGTGGCCGGAATGGTTGTCAGCTTTTGTCTGTCCATTCTGGTTGGCCCTCTGGTGGGATTTGGTGCTGCACTGGCTGCGTTGCCGGTTGACATGCTGCGCCACGTAGCTAGTGGGGGATGCGTTTCGTATCTTGTTCTGTGCGGTCTTGGCCTTGGGCTTGGAGTGATCTATAGGCATCGTGCACCGAGCCATGTGCTGTCTGTCGGTTTTTTTGCTTCTGCCATAGTATGTGCTGTCTCTGTCGGTTCTTGCCTCATCGCTGCTCCTTCCGTTCCTGTCGATGTTGTTGTCTTTGAAATTACGGCTGTGGCCCTGACGACGGGCCTTCTGGTTATGGGAACCTTGGTTTTTATGCGTCGGGAACTGGGTTCCTCTGTCTCTTCTCTACGAGCTGGATCCTCTTCGGCATCCGAGTCTGCGACGCACAGGAAGGCACTGGAGAAGCGGGTTCGTGAATATTCCAGAACTTTGGAGGAAGCGGAAAGTCGCTACAATGCGCTATCAGACTTGTGCCCTGATGCGCTACTTGTCCACGTCAGTGGTTCTATTGTTTCCGCCAATATGGCCGCTGCCAGAATCTTGGGTTATCCAGATGCTGACAGCTTGATTGGTGTGACCTTCATGACATTGGTGCCGGATGATTTGCATGACCGCGCTTCGGCTCGTACGCGATTGGCCATGGGAGGGCATCCCCTGCCTTATGTTGAAGAACGCTTGTTGTGTCGTGATGGGTCTGTTGCGCATGTTGAGGTTGGCGGGCGCCCTGTGACATTCTGCGGAGCTCGCGCTGTCATGCTGATGATACGTGATATTTCCCGTCGCCGGGAGGCTGAGGCTGCTTTGAAGGAAGGGAGTGATCGCTGGCGTCTTCTGTTCGAAAACATGCCCGATCCGATCGTGATCCTTGATCTCGATATTGGTCGCATCGAGGCGGTGAATGCCAGTGCCAGGATTTTCTTTGGTGACGTGTTCCAGAACAAGACCGATGCTGTCGATGTGTCTTGGAGTCTTGCCTCGCTTTTGTGTGCGATCGCGTGCGAGACAGAAGAAACCCGGACATGCGTCACCAAGGTTTTGCCGCGTGCCACGGGAATAGCAAGTCCGTCCAGCCTTTGCATTACGCGTTTCCCGTACAATGGGCGCCGCAAGGCGCTGATGCTGGTCCGTGGTTCTGATATTGCGACCAAATCGCTGTGGAGCCGCCAGTCGCCTTTCAAGAAGGTGATGCTGCCAGAGAGAATTTGTTCTTAGATTACGTTCTTGATCCAGTGTGTTATGTCGCGAAGTACGTCTGCCCGACAGGTATCGCGGAACAGGAGATGCCAGCCTTCCGGGTAGACAATGATTTGGCAGGATTGTGCTGGCATAAGATGCATTGCAGCCTGCACGGCTTTCAGGGGGATGATGGGATCATGCTTCCCGTGTAGCCACAGCAGCGGTGTTGTCACAGTTGGGCAGACTGAGCAGGCCTTGTCCATCAGGGCCGTAACGCCATGGAGGGCGTCTATCCTGACATCCCTTATGACAAAGGGGTCATTTTTCCAGTACGCGAGGGTGTCTGGATTATCGCTTGGGCGTATCCGTGAGGTCCGTGTATTCAGCGTCTTTTTGGGAAACAGGCGATTCATGACGTACAGAAAGGCTCTGTATATACGCGGCATGGACGCCTTGGACCAGACAGCGGGTGCAGAGAGGATAGCCCCGTCCACATGAATTTCTTCTGTTTGCGCCAGAAGGCAGAGAGCGACAGCTCCGCCCATGCTTTCCCCTAAAAGAAACAGGCGTTTGCTGGGCCACAGTGTACGTAGCTGGTGCAGAATACAGGTCGCATCCTGAACCAGTGTAGTTTCTCCCAGCCAATGACCTGCATCAGGATTTCGTCCGAATCCCCGCTGGTCATAGCTGTATAGGACTATGCCCTGCTCTGACAACCATGCACCGGCGCCGGCAAAGGCAGAGCTATGGTCATTGAAGCCATGCAGGCCCAGTACGATGCTGTCTGGCTCAGCCAAATCGGGCAGCCACGCCTGCATGGGCAGAGCCTTGCCATCCCTCATGATAAAGGTGCCGGTGCTGTGCATGGTGTCAGGCGCTTTGTTGTGCCTGACACCCGGTGCCGGTCAGCTGCAGGAAGATATCCTCCAGATCGGCTTCATCCGTGCTCAGGTCGCGAATGCTATAGCCGGCCCGGTGTACGGCTTCCAGAAACTCCGGTATTTTCGCCTCGGAGGGACGGTAGCGAAAGACAACGGCATTGCGTTTTGTATCAACATCTCCTCCCACAAGGGCAATGGCATCCGGCAGGGAGCTGAGGGGTTCATGGACCATGATCGTCAGTGTCTTGTTGTCTAGGCGACCAAGAAGAGCGGATGTTGTGTCGCAGGCAACAAGTTTACCGCGATTGATGATGGCAATCTGGTCGCATAGCTCCTCGGCTTCTTCCAAGTAATGGGTTGTCAGAATGACGGTTGTTCCCCTGCGGTTCATGGCCCGCACCTGTTCCCACAACTGTTGACGCAGTTCGATATCAACGCCGGCTGTTGGTTCATCCAGAACAAGGATCGGCGGGCTGTGGACCATGGCCTTGGCTACCAGAAGGCGGCGGCGCATGCCTCCGGACAGGGTTCGGGCATAGGAATGCGCTTTGTCGCTGAGCCCGACCGTGGCTAGGATTTCATCGGTGCGTCTTTCTTTGGCTGGTACGCCATACAAGCCGGCCTGAACGTCCAGAAGTTCGCGGGGACTGAAGAAGGGGTCAAGGTTCAGTTCCTGGGGTACGACCCCGATAGACAGGCGAGCCTGCCGTTCCTGCTGGTCTAGGTCGTTGTTCCAGATCCGCACCGTGCCGGAAGTCTTGTGTACCAGTCCAGCCAGAATATTGATCAATGTTGACTTTCCGGCCCCATTTGGCCCGAGAAGGGCGAAAAAAGATCCGCGCGGGATATCCAGGGTAATGTTGTCAAGGGCAACTTTTGGTCCGGCACCGCCTCTGGCAGGGTAAACCTTGCAGACGTTATGCAGCGAGATCGCGTTATCTGGGCAGTCCTGGTATGAAACGGGCATTGCTGTGACTTTTCCGGTTGGCTGGGTTGCTGTGACTGTGGCATTGATCGCGGGGTTATACCGGGTATCATTTGTATCCGGGCGTGGTTCATTATACACGGAGACAGGAAACAATGTCCCATACTGCCACAGTTACTGTGACCGAAACGGTCGAGGTCGAGTCCATGGAAACATCCTGCGACGGGGGTTCTCCTGCCCAAGGTCACCCCAGGGTATATCTGCATCTGGATCCAGACAGCCATGACATTCTTTGCCCGTATTGTTCCCGCAAATTTGTCCTGAAAGCTGGTGCCTCGGCAGCCGGGGGTCATTGATACCCGCTGTGGGGCGATACCTGATTCCGGGTCCTGCATGATGTCTTTTTAATGGCATTACTTTGGTTGTGTGTGTCCGCCCTGCAGGACGATCTTGCGGGGCGTTGTGGTTTTTGAGGCGCAAGGGCGTGATATGAAGCATCTCTTTTTGGTTGATGGATCCGGGTATATCTTTCGCGCCTATCATGCCTTGCCTCCCCTGTCCCGCAGCGACGGTACCCCGACAAATGCGGTGTCTGGGTACACTAGCATGATGATGAAGCTGGTCGAGGACACGGATGCGGACTATGTGGCGGTTATCTTTGATGCCGCTCGCCGATCTTTCCGGAACGATATTTATGCCGATTACAAGGCTCATCGTCCTCCCCCACCCGAGGATCTGGTTCCCCAGTTTTCGCTGATTCGCGAGGCAACCGCGGCGCTGGGCGTGGCTCATGTGGAAATGGATGGATTCGAAGCCGATGACCTGATCGCAACCTATACCCTTATGGCCCGTCAGCAGGGAATGCGGGTGACGATTGTCTCTTCCGACAAGGATCTGATGCAGCTGGTCGGGGAGGGGGTCGCGCTCTACGACGCCATGAAGAACAAGACGATCGGTCCGGAGGCCGTTCTCGACAAGTTTGGTGTTGCGCCGGAGAAGGTCGTTGATGTGCAGGCTTTGGCCGGGGATGCTTCCGACAATGTACCCGGGGTGCCGGGGATCGGGATCAAGACCGCAGCCACCTTGATTACGGAATACGGTGATCTGGATACTTTGTTGTTGCGTGCGCCCGAGATTCGCCAGCCCAAGCGGCGGGCAAGTCTGATCGAGCATGCTGATGCTGCCCGCATTTCGCGTCAGCTGGTGACATTGCGTCAGGATGTGCCAGTACCGGTGCCTCTTGAGTCGTTTGCCCGGCGTGCTCCGGACCCGGATGTTCTGATTCCATTTCTTGAGACGATGGAGTTTCGTCGGCTTCTGTCCATGGTGCGTGCCCGTACAGCCTCTTCTGTTCCGTACGGAGACGCTGATGCCGGGGTTGTTGCAGCCAAGGCAGAAGAATCGGTGTCCTACGAGTTGGTACAGGATCTTCAGGCCCTGCAGCGGTGGGTGGACCGGGCCATGCAGATAGGCATTGTGGCCGTGGATACTGAAACCGATGGCCTAGATCCCATGCAGGCGCGTCTTGTCGGCATGTCTTTGGCGGTTGGTCCGGGGCAGGCCTGCTACATTCCCCTGCGGCATGGAATGCAGCAGCAACAGGGTGATCTTCTGGCAGGACCAGGACCGGAAAAACCGCAGCAGGTTGCAATAGCGGATGCGGTTGCCATCCTGCAGCCTCTCTTTCTGGATCGCAGTGTCCTGAAGGTTGGGCACAATATCAAGTTTGACCTTCATGTCCTAGCCCGCGAGGCGCTCGTGTTAACGCCGGTGGATGATACGATGGTGTTGTCCTATGTGCTGGATGCTGCCAGCCACGGTCATGGCATGGATGAGCTGGCAGAGCGCCATCTGGGGTACCAGACCATCCGCTATGAGGATGTGTGCGGGAAGGGCAAGGCAGCGGTTACCTTTGATCAGGTTCCTCTGGACAAAGCCTTGTCCTATGCTGCCGAAGACGCCGACATCACCTTGCGCCTGCATACACTGTTCCGTGACCGGCTGACAGCTGAGCGCATGGTGGCTGTTTATGAGATGCTCGATCGTCCCCTGATACCTGTCTTGTTCGCCATGGAAGAGGAGGGGATTGCCGTCAATCGTACGGCGCTGGAGTCCTTGTCATCTGACTTTGCGGGGCGCATGGTGACCCTAGAAGCAGACATACAAGATCTGGCGGGTGAGGCTTTCAATGTGGCCTCCCCCAAACAGCTGGGTGATATCCTGTTTGGTCGCATGGGGCTTAAAGGCGGCAGGAAAAGTGCCCGGACCGGTGCATGGTCAACGGATGCCGAGGTACTGGAGTCCCTGGCCGCCGAAGGGCATGCATTGCCGCAGAAGGTTCTGGATTGGCGGGCCCTTGCCAAGCTGAAAAGCACCTATACCGATGCCTTGGTGCGTCAGATAAACCCCCGTTCCGGCAGGGTCCATACGCGTTTTGCGATGACAGTCACGACCACGGGGCGGCTGTCGTCCAATGATCCAAATTTGCAGAATATTCCGATACGGACCGAGGAAGGGCGTAAAATTAGGCAAGCATTTGTGGCGCGTCCGGGCTGCGTGTTGCTGTCGGCAGACTATTCACAGATCGAACTGCGCTTGGTGGCCCATGTTGCTTCTGTTGCCGCCCTCAGGGAAGCCTTCCACAACGATCAGGATATTCATGCCATGACGGCAAGCCGTGTTTTCGGGGTGCCTGTTGCGGGAATGGATCCGATGCTGCGCCGACGGGCCAAGGCGATTAATTTCGGGATTATTTACGGCATATCGGCCTTTGGTCTTGCGCGTCAGCTTGGCATTTCCAACGGAGAGGCCAAGGCGTTCATCGATGCGTATTTTGCCATGTTCCCTGAAATTCGCGACTATATGGAACAGACGATTGAGCAGGCGCGCCGACAGGGATTTGTAAGAACCTTGTTCGGCCGTAAGTGCTTTACACCGGATATCCAGAGCAAAAACCCGGCCCAGCGTGCCTTTGCCGAGCGGGCTGCTGTGAATGCTCCGATACAGGGGAGTGCAGCCGATATCCTGAAGAAGGCGATGATCGCACTGCCATTGGCTCTGGAGGAGAAAGGGCTGAAGGCACGGTTACTGTTGCAGGTTCATGACGAGCTGGTTTTCGATGTGCCCCGGGATCAGGTCGATGAGACCTGTTCTGTCGTGCGAGCAGTCATGGAGCGTGCGGCTGTGTTGTCGGTTCCGCTGATTGTGGATACGGGCGTTGCCGATACATGGGCTGGCGCGCACTAGAGGACGCTACCTTGTTCATGAAGCCGGAAGGTTCGTTGGATCTGTTGTGCTGTCGGCCCCCGCTGTACTTTCCATCTGCAGGGGCAGGCCGCACAGTGTACGGGATGTGTTGTTGATTGCGTCCTCGATCGTCCTGTTGAAGGTTTCGCGGTCCAGTCCGTGTGGAACAGGTGGAAGGTAGCGGACCACAATCTCTCCCGGATAGCGCATGAATGAACTGCGGGCCCAGAACATGCCGGTGTTGAGGGCAACCGGAACAACGGGAACAGACTTGCCAAAGCGTGAATACAAGGCAGCCGCTCCCGGCTGGAATGGCATGTATTCGGTTGTCTGGGTCCGTGTTCCTTCGGGGAACAGGATGATCTGGGATTCGCGCCCAAGGGCTTCTTCTACACCCCGCAGCATGACTTTCATGGCCGTTGCTCCGGCTTTGCGGTCGATGGCGATCATTCCTGATTTCCGCATATGCCAGCCAACAATCGGAACAGACAGGAGTTCTTTCTTCAGAACATAAACAGGCTTGCCCAGAACCATCGGGAAATACAGAGTTTCCCATGTTGACTGGTGTTTGCTCATGATAATACACGGCCCTTGGGGCAAGTGCTCCCGTCCTTCCTCACGCCAGCGAATACCGCACAGGAAGCGTGCACCAAAAACCAAGCCATAGGCCCACCAGCGCGCTGCCAGCATCGACCGTCGTCCGGGTACAAGCAAAAGAGGCATTAGCACAATGCCGATGGCGATTGTCCATATGACATAAAAAATATTGAAGACAAGCGAACGCAGAACAACAAGCAGGATCACTGTGGATTGGCTCCGTCTTTCTGAAACATATGTAGTTTTGCAACCGGTATCCCCGTGACTGGTTTTGGTATTCCCGGTGCGTCGGGAAGGGACAGGCGAAGCCGTGCCAACAGGTACTTCGTGTACTCTGTGGCGAAAAGAGCTGCTGTTCCGGGGTATTGC
The DNA here is from genome assembly GCF_001611975.1 of Haematospirillum jordaniae. GTDB lineage: Bacteria > Pseudomonadota > Alphaproteobacteria > Rhodospirillales > Rhodospirillaceae > Haematospirillum > Haematospirillum jordaniae. The sequence goes on along the minus strand of NZ_CP014525.1, from coordinate 495,071 downwards.
CACCAGTTATCCTGCTTTACAAGCCCGGGGAATACGGGATGTGGGATAATGGTGGCCTCTGGCATGGCAGCCTGGAATTCCAGAAGACTGCGCCGCATGTGGTAGCTGCCGGTTACCAGACGCATGGAAGTCAAGCCATGGCTCCGTAACCATATGGTGGTTTCCCAAGCGTTTCCAACCGTATCAGCGGCAATGTGCCCCAGCTCTATGTGATTCCGCAGGGCTTCTGGCTTCAGGGTTCCGGAATCGCGCAGAAGTTCTCCCGGTGTGGTGCCTGGCCCGGCCCCGGAAATGAACAACACGGATCCCATGCCTTGTTCCAGAAGGCGGAAGCCAGTCTGCATCCGCTCGCTGCCACCGGTCAGTACTACGATTGCGTCGGTTCGGGTGCTGCTGTCTTCTACTTGTTCCGGCATGGTTGCTGTGAACCAGACAAGACCCGGAAGCCACAGGGCCAGAAAGGCCAGTCCTGTTATGGTCAGGCTTGCACAAAGGCGGAGAAGAAACCGGGTCAAAACCATGGGCGTTGTTCCTGCTGGTGGCGACAGGAGGTGAGTGGGGCGTTCAGAGCATGTGTGCCAGCTGCCGACGTACGGTGATCCGTGTCGTCAGGACAGAAAGTCCGGCGGCCAGGAACGGCAGGCTGCATAATGCGACAACATGCAAGGCGTCAACAGATGTTTCCGGTATCAGGCCACCGTCGATGTTGGACAGGATGGAGCGTACGCCCCACAGAGCCGGCCATGCCAGTACAAGCCCCAGAAGGCTGCCCGCAACGGCATGCATGCAAGTCCGGCGGGCGAACTGCCCTGCAATATAGCTGTCTGTTGCCCCCACCAGATGCATCACTTCGATCTGTGGACGATGAACGGCCAGCGATGCCCGGGTTGCGTGGACAACAGTGGCCGTAGTTGCGCCCACAACAAGGGAGAGCATAATCCAAGCCAGCAGGCGCAGGATAACCGAAGCCTTGATCAGGCGGGACAGCCATACCCGGTGATCATCGATTGTTGTTCCGGGTGCTATGGCCTGTAGGTGTTTCTCCAGCACGGCAAGGTCGCTGCCGCTTCCTTCATCCAGCAATACATCGATCAGATGTGGGAGCGGGAGTTCGCGGGCCAAGTTTCCGGCCCCAAGCCATGGCTCCAGAAGCGTTGCGACGTGTTCTGCTGGAATAGGCTCTGCACGTTGTACGCCCGGCAGTGCTTCAAGGCTCCGCGCAATGTGATCGATACGTTTATGCGTGGCACTGCCCGGCCCTGTATCCGCGGCCATAGCCGGGATCTGTATGGTCAGTGTGCCGGTCATCGTGCTCTCCCACCGAGCGGACAGACTGCTGAGGGTCAGGGCACCCGTTAACGCCATGGCAGCCAGAAATGTCATGATAGCGACCAACCAGGGCAGAAAGTGACCTGCGGGGTCTGTTGCAACAGGCAGATCAGTACGGAACCATCCAGCTATCATGATACAGGTTCTCCGCCGTGCATGAACGCGGTGGCAGGACTTTCTGAAATACTGACGTGCCCGTCCTGAAGCATCAGGCAGGGCGCGGGGAAACGGCGCAAAAGCTCTTCGTTGTGGGTCGCCATGACAATGGTGGTGCCAAGCCGGTTCAGTTCCATGAACAAATGCATCAGCCGGGTGGCTGTCTCTGCATCAACATTACCTGTCGCTTCATCAGCCACCAAGATGTCAGGTCTGTTGATGACGGCCCGTGCAATGGCAACCCGTTGTTTTTGCCCGCCAGAAAGAATTGCCGGCTTGGTGTGCATGTATTTTTCTAGTCCAACCCACTCCAGAAGTTCAGGAACATGCCGTTGTATGCTGGCTTCCGATACACCGGCAACTCTCAGGGGGAGGGCCACGTTATCAAGAGTTGATAGGTGGTCCATAAGCCTGAACTCCTGGAATACAACGCCGATCCGTCGTCGCAGGGCAGGAAGATCCTTCCGGCTGATGGCACCAACGTCGATATCAAACAGGGACAGCCGCCCGCGCGAGGGGCGCCTTGCCAAGTATAACAGGCTGAGAAGCGAGGTTTTTCCAGCCCCCGAAGGCCCGCACAGGAAATGGAAGGAGCCGGGGGGGAGATTGAAGCTGATATCCTGCAGGACTTCTGGCCCGTTGCCATAGCGCAGGCCAACGCACTCGAGGCGGATGGCCGAGCCACCGCGCTCACCTGCAACGTTTACGGTTTTTTTGTCCTGACCTCTGGGTAGGTATGTCACGCAGACCCTGTCCTTTGTTCCATGCGGGCCGGAGCGCAGATTGGCACAGGCTGTCGTCTGCGTCCACAGGGAGCGGAGAGTCAAATCGGCAGCCATGTTTTTCTGTTCGATACCGCTATGCTTGTTTCAGGGCAGACCCCGTTCTATAAGAGACAAGATACACCGGGGCTGACAGATACGTTCATGGATATTACCTGTCCCAATTGCGCGACTCTTTTCTCCGTGCCCGAAGGGGCGATCGGTCCGAATGGGCGCAAACTGAAATGCTCGCAGTGCGGCCATTTGTGGCGGCAGATGCCGCCCCCTGCGGCGCCTGTCCAAGCGCCGGCAGAATCTGCGCCTGTTGTCGAGCCACCGGCTCCGCCCCCTCCTGATCCTTTGCCCCCGGAACCCTTGCCACCGGTGTCCGATCTTCCAATGGAGGCCGAGCCGCCACCATCTCCTGATGACGATACCGAGGTTGATATTGATCCGGTTGCGTCTGATATTATCGGTGATATCGGCGAGGACCCGGATTTTGACCCCATGGGTCCTGTTGATGCCGCCAGTGCCCATGATGCGGAAGATGATGACGCCTTGGCTCGTCTCGATCCACTGGAGGCAGACGATTCTGATACACCGCGTCGTGGTGACGATGCCCTTGAGGAATTTTCCGGTCTTGTCAGTCGCGATGACGATGCCATTCCCGATTTTCCGGACTTTCCCGACGGTGATGATATTGCGTCCCCCTTTGTGCGCAAGAAGGCAAGTGGTGGTGGCTGGATCCGGACTCTGTTCTCCTCCCTCCTGTTCCTGATCATTGTTGTTGGGGTTATGGCCGGTGCGGCTTGGTTCTGGCGCGTGCCGATTGTAAAGACCTATGAGGATGCTGAGGCCCTGTTCCGGATGGTTGGTATCGAGATTGATATCCCCGGCCTTGGTCTTACCTTCCGCGAGGTGACCGGGGAACGGGTCCTGCATGGCGGGGTTGATAACTTGGTTGTGCGCGGCTTTGTAGCCAATACCTCTTCTACTTCACGTCCTGTTCCCTTTATTCGCCTTGTGCTCTTTGACGGGACTGGTCGTGTTGTCCAAGAACTTGCGGCACAGGCCCCGGTTACGGAACTGGCTGCCGGTGATACAACCGGTTTCCGCGTTCAGCTCCAGAATCCATCGGCTGCGGCACGGCGTTTTGAGGTTGAGTGGGCACGTGGCCGCATGCCCTCCTCATCGTCCGGTGTCGGGGATACCGCTCCTTCTGGTGCGTCTGTCCCCTGATTTCCTGTCCTTGTGACTGGGGTTGGAGGTGCGTTGTCTGTTCAGCTGGTGTCCTGTTTCTGCATGTGACGGATCACTTTCCGCATGACACTGGGCAGCGCTTCCTTGTCAAAGTGTTCCGGTTTGACCCAGCGTCCGGCGATGTTCCCTGTCTGTGCAACTGTTCCGGCAATAACCTTTAGCTCTAGGTCAAAATGAGAGAACGTGTGGTGCACTGTTCCCGCAATTGTGTGCCACGTTTCTCCCTGTATCGGGGCGTGGGGTGTTGAATCTTCCAGTGTCCATGGAGCTTCCTGCCATGGAGTAGACGGAATTTCGGTCATGCCGCCCAGAAGCCCTCTCGGAGGGCGTTGCCTCAGCAGGACAGTGCCTTCGGGATCCGTGATCCAGAACACGGTTCCGTAGCGGCCGGGCCGCTTTGTCTTGGCAGTTTTGTACGGTAGTTCTGCTGCTATGCCTTGGTGGTATCCCTTGCACAGACTGACCCACGGGCATATCTGGCAGTTTGGACTGCGCGGGGAGCACAGCGTGGCTCCTAGGTCCATAACAGCCTGTGCATAATCACCACAGCGCTGCTGTGGGGTCAGGGCGTCGGCAAGGGTGCGCAGGTGTTTCTTTGCCCCGGGGAGAGGGTCTGTTACCGCGTGTAGTCGGGCCATGACACGTTCGACGTTTCCATCCACAACCACGGCCCGCTGCCCAAAGGCGATGGAAGCAATGGCTGCGGCCGTATAGGCCCCAATTCCGGGGAGCGTGAGCAAGGCTTGCTCTGTACCGGGAAAGTGGCCGTCATGATCCCTGACGATGATGCGCGCGCAGGACAGCAGGTTACGCGCCCGTGCGTAGTACCCAAGGCCGGCCCATGCCGCCATGACATCCCCATCATCAGCTGCGGCAAGAGCTTCAACCGTTGGCCACCGCGAGAGGAAGGTCAGATAATAAGGCCGGACAGCTGCCACAGTTGTTTGCTGCAGCATGATTTCGGACAGCCAGACATGATAGGGGTTGGCGTATGTATCCGGTGGGCTGCGCCACGGGAGGTGCCGGTGATTACGATCATACCATGCAAGCAGAATGGTATCCGGTGATGCAGATGTCATGGTCGGTCATTGTTAGGTTTTATGCGACGCTTACACTGAAGGCAGGACTTGCCAAATGCAAGGTGTTGTCCCATGTTTTGTGGTGTCTCCTTGTTGGATGGTTGTCCTTTGTCCAAGTCTTTGCCCAGTTCTGGAAAACCAGCTTTCGCTGCTGCCTCTCGCAGGTTGGCCCGGGGTCCCTTGGCTGTTGGTGCTGTCAGTGACTTGGTATCACGTCCAATCTTGGGGAAAAATGGGCTTGCCGAGGGCAATCTGATAGCCAACTGGGCGGCCATTGTTGGTGAGGCTGTCGCAAAACAGACCATGCCCGAGCAGCTGCGTTTTTCCAAGGGAACGCGTGCAAATGGGGAACTGCTGATCCGTGCGGCATCAGGGCCTGTTGCTCTCAAGCTTGATCACGATCGTCTATTCATTCTTGATACAATCAATCGGTATTTTGGTTATCAGGCTGTGGCCCGGATCAAGATCATACAGGCCCCCCTTCCTCTTGCTCCGCGGGTGTCGCGTGTTGTTCCTCCAAGAAAGCTCTCGCATCAAGAGGAGGAGGAATTGAATGATCTTCTGGATAATGTAACCGATCCAGATCTGCGAACAACTTTGGAACGTCTGGGGCGTCATGTGGTGGCACGTTCATCGGATACATAGTGCTGCAGCACCTATGCAGATTGTATCGTTTTGCTGCTAGCAGAAATTTGCCTATTTTATAGGCATCCCCGTGAGTCTCTTGGTCAGTCCGTGGGGGAACAGCACTGCCAACAGGAAAAGATCAAACTTATCCACAGGTACTGCGGATAAAAAGCCTGCTAGGGACATGGCTCTCAGTTCTATGTCTTGTCCGATGACAGGGTTCCGGACTTGTAGCTTCCATCGGCAACCTGATCCAGCAAGGTCAGCATCTGGCTTATATTGAAGGGTTTGCAGATATAGTCGTCGATGCCGGCATCGCGGGCCCGCTCGATATCTTTCTTCATGGCGCCGGCGCTGACAGCAATGATCGGGACGGGGCGGTCCAGAACACCGCCACGCAGCCTTTGCGCAATTTCAATACCGGTCATGTCCGGCAGGTGTATGTCTAGAAGAATGAGATCGGGTTTTTCGGACAATGCCATCGAAATACCGGTGGCGCCGTCTTCGGCCATGACCAAGGTGACATTCTCGCGCAGGTCCATGACATCGCGCATCAGATCCCGGTTTGCCGGATTGTCTTCAACATAAAGGACCTTGAGAGGCTTCTCACCGCTTCCGGCGGGAAGTTCCTCAACGATTTCCTCTTTTTTGACTTTGACGGTGTTGTCGCCGGCAGGTAGATCAAACCAGAATGAAGAGCCGACGCCCTGTGTGCTCTCTACTCCGATCTTACCATTCATATGAGCCAAGATCTGGCTGGTGACGGTTAGGCCAATGCCAGTTCCTTCGATGTTGGTTGCCTCGGCACCCAAGCGGTTGAATGGTTCAAAGACTTTCTTGAGCATTTCCGGTGCAATGCCGATGCCGGTATCTTGGACCGTAACCCGGACGTGCCCAGCTTCTGGTGCGGGGCCGATCTTGAAGTACACATGCCCGGCTTCACGATTGTACTTGATGGCGTTGGAGCCCAAGTTGATGATCACCTGCTTCAGGCGCGAGCGGTCGGCCATGACAAAGACAGGGTCGGTACTGCCTTCTGCATGAATGGTGATTTGCCGCTTTCCAGCCAAAGGTTCCAGCAGGGCTGTCGATTCCGTTACTAGAAGCCTGACGTCAACATTTTCCACCGAAAGATCAACTTTGCCGGCTTCAATGCGTGCAAGGTCAAGAATTTCGTTGATCAGGCGCAGCAGGTGATCACCGGCATCAAGAATGTGCTGAACGTATTTCTTCTGGGCTGCGGTCAGTGCATTGGCCGACGCAGCCCGTAACAGCTGCGCAAACCCAAGAATGGCATTGAGCGGTGTTCTCAGCTCATGGCTCATGCTGGCCAGGAAGTGAGACTTTGCAGCATTGGCACGTTCAGCTTCTGTCCGTGCTTCGTCCAAGCGTGTCTCGAACAGGCGGCTTTGGGTGATATCACGCCCTGTACCACGATAGCCCGTAAAGTCGCCGTTGAAGTCGTAAACGGGCTTGGCATTGATGCGGAAGTAGAGCCGCTCCTCTATACCCTGCATGCTCATGTCATAACGGATGAGAGGTGCGCGCTGCTCCATCATTTCTTCAATGGAATCAGCTCCTTGGCTGACGTCTGATATGGTTCCGTTTTCGACCAGTTCACTCAGGCGTCGGCCGACAATGCGTTCCCGTGCCAGACCAGACACACTGAAGAATCGATCCGAGACAAGGGAGATGCGACCATCCAAGCCTGTTTCCCAGAACCAGTCGGAGGAAACCTCGGTCAGGTCCTTGAAACGCTCTTCGCTCTGGCGTAACGCCTCCTCGACCGAGCGCCGTTCCATGATTTCCTGATTAAGGTGGGATGTGCGTTCTTCAACGCGCAGCTCAAGGGCATCGTTAGACTTGCGAAGATTTTCCTCGGCTAAGCGCCTAGCCTGCAACTCTGCCTCGGCAGAGCGGAGCAGGCGGTTGAAGGAGAGGACAAGGAAGCCGATTTCGTCGTTCTCATGCCCACGCGGAATCGGAAGTTCGCGCAGGAAAGCGGCATTTTCTTCCGGTTCATGCAGGCGGGCAACAATCTGTGTTAATGGCCGTGTTGTCGTATGCAGGTAAACCAGCGACAGAAGAGCAGCCAAGGCAACGGTTTGGACCAGAACACTGACTAGGTTGAGAACAGCTCGTTCCAAGAATGGACCGGCGGTTCTTCTGGGCGATATTTCAGCTTCCAGAACCCCGATGCTTTCGATTCTACCCCCGGGCTGCACCTTGGTAAGATCCCGTCGTACAACGTTGGGTTTATCGAAAAGGAGTTCATAAAGTGCCGATTCTTCGTCCGGAGCCACTTCAATGGCAGCCAGACGGTCACCCAGATCACTGATGATTCGGGCTGATACGATGGGACCATCGGCAACAAGGCCACGTACAACATCATTGGCCAAGTCTGTGTCAAGCGTGTAGGCGGCCTGGACGCCCGCGTAATGGAAGGCATCCAAGGCCCTTAGGGCCGACAGGTTTGTATTATGGTTGTGTTGAGCGTAGTCTCTTGCTACTTGGACGGCGCTGAGCACCAGGCCGAGCAGCAAGGCGATGGCCAGCGTGTAGCGCAGCTGCCTTAGTGTCAGTCGGTCACGGGTCTTCAGCTGCATGCACCACTACTCCGGGTAACGGCCTGCATCAGGGTTTACTGGAGAAGAGTATGATATTCTCCTGTAAAAAGGCACAGCCTTTGTTCGGCTTATTTGCCAACTGTATGTACTCGTGTAACTTAAGGGCCTGTATCCAGTTCAGATACCCTGATTATCACGTCCAGGAAATCTTGGCCGTAACGACCAAGTTTACCGCATCCGACCCCGGGGACTTTTGACAGGGAATCAAGGTGAATGGGCTTCCTGCGGGCCATCTCGAGAAGGGTAGTATCGTGAAAAATAACATAAGGCGGCACACCTTGTGCACGCGCCAGTTCAAGCCGACGTGTTCTCAGGGCATCAAACAGAATTTGCTCGGCAGGCGTTTCAATCAGGACACGTTTTCCTGTCGAGCTTCTTTGTTCCGCAGGATCCCGTCGGAACGAGACCCGGGCCTCGCCCCTGAGAACCGGTAGGACATCATGTCCCAGTATCAGCGCACCATTTTGGTCGGAAGCTGCTATCGCGTGTCCCATTGCAATCAGCTGCCTCAGAATGGATTTCCACTCGTTTACAGAGCGACTCCGGCCAATTCCGAATGTTGACAGGTGTTGGTGGCCCATGGCTCGGATTCTGTCGTTTTCCTCTCCTCGCAAGATATCGACAATATAGGCCACGCCAAAGCGCTGGCCTGTACGATAAATGGCGGAGAGGGCTTGTTGTGCTGCTTCAAGGCCATCGAACGTATCAACCGGTTGGAGGCATGTATCGCAGTTGTTACAGGGAGATGCTGTATCACCGAAGTATTCCAGCAGGACTTGGCGTCGACAACAGGTGGTTTCGCAGTATCCCAGCAGAGCTGATACCTTCTGGCGTTCAACCGCTTTCTTGCTTTCCGACGCGTCTGATGCCTCTATCATCTGGCGAATCTTGGCCGCATCCTGTAATCCGTAGACCATCCAGGCATCGGAAGGAAGACCATCACGACCTGCCCGGCCTGTTTCCTGGTAATACGCTTCCAGTGATCGTGGTAAATCTAGGTGTGCGACAAAACGGATGTCGGGTTTGTCTATACCCATCCCGAAGGCGATGGTCGCCACCATGACAAGCCCGTCTTCCCGCAGGAACTTGTCCTGATTGGCGTGTCGCACATGGCGGTCCAGTCCGGCATGATAGGCCAGAGCCTCGATGCCCTGTTCCCGCAGCCATGAGGCTGTTTCCTCAACTTTTGCACGTGACAGGCAGTACACAATACCGGAGTTACGGCTGTGCTCCGTCCGTATAAAGTGCAAAAGCTGTTTCTTCGGAGCATTCTTCAGACTGACCCGGTAGCGTATGTTCGGGCGATCAAACCCGGCAATGAACTGTGCGCCTTTCCCAAGGCAGAGTCGTTCCAGGATTTCCAGCCGCGTTGGTTGATCGGCTGTAGCCGTCAGTGCCAGGCGTGGAACACCCGGGAAACGCTCTGCCAAGGCAGCCAGTTGCAGATATTCAGGGCGGAAATCATGCCCCCACTGGGACACGCAATGCGCCTCATCTATGGCGAACAGAGCCAGTCGGCAATGGTGCAGTTGATCAAGGAATGCGGGCTGCATCAAACGTTCCGGCGCGACATAAAGCATGTCAAGCTCTCCGGCCCGCATGGATCGCCCGGTCTCGACAATCTCGGAAAAGGACATACCGGAATGCAAGCCCGCTGCTTTCACACCCAGTTGTCGCAGCATTTCCACTTGGTTTTGCATCAGGGCAATCAGTGGGCTGACAACAATGGCGATTCCATCACGGCACAGGGCTGGAATTTGATAGCATAGGGATTTGCCGCCCCCGGTCGGCATCAGAACCATGGCATCCCCGCCTGCGACCACATGGTCAATTACAGCGCGCTGATGTCCGCGGAACTGTTCGTAGCCGAAGATTGTCTTCAGAATGTGAAGGGGGTCATGGTGCATCGTGTTTCCGGAGAGTAGAAATGCCCGCCCCCGATCCAGTTGGGGTATACTCCGGGACCAGCGTGTGAAGAATATCCAGAGCTTGGCTTTCTGCACCATCCCGGCAGGCGTTTTCCAGTTCTTTTATGTGGCCCTGCAACTCGTCAAGATCTGTGACCCTTGGTCGTGCAAGCAAGAGCCCCTGGTAGCGGGTTGGAACCGGTGGCTCAGAGCCGTGGAAGATTTCTTCGAACAGCTTCTCGCCCGGGCGTGTTCCCGTAAAAGCAATCTGGATATCCTTTCCCGGAATCAGTCCGGCCAGCCGGATCATCTGGGTTGCCAGATCGACAATACGCACGGGTTCCCCCATGTCTAAGACAAAGATACTACCGCCATAGGAGGAATCAGCATGACCGATTGCGGAGGCTTCCAGGACCAGTTCAACAGCCTCGCGGATTGTCATGAAATAGCGGGTCATATCCGGGTGTGTGACGGTCAGGGGCCCCCCGCGTTCCAGTTGGCGGCGGAAAAGCGGAACAACCGAACCTGTTGATCCCAGAACATTTCCAAAGCGTACGGTTACAAAGCGGGTTTGGCCACTGTTACATCCTTCAAGATCCATGCTCTGGCATATCATTTCAGCCATGCGCTTGCTGGCCCCCATGATATTAGTCGGGTTTACGGCCTTGTCAGTGGAAATCTGGACCATGACAGATACGTTATAGTCCCGGCATGCCGTCGCAATAATGGCTGTACCCAGTGTATTGGTAGCGATCCCATCCAAGGGGTTCCGTTCAACAATCGGAACATGTTTCAGGGCGGCAGCATGCAGCACAATATCGGGTTTTGTTTGCTCAAACAGGGAGCGGACGCGTGTGCCGTGTCGCACGTCCAAAATATGGGCCTGCCGGGGAATCGCCGGCCACTTCTCTTGCATCTCCAGATCAATGGCATAGAGCGCGTACTCGGAGTGATCTCCCAGAATCACAAGGGACGGATCAAGTAGTGCAACCTGTCGCACCAGTTCACTGCCGATGGATCCCCCGGCTCCGGTAATCAGGATACGACGCCCCTGGATCAGGCTCCGCATGGCATTCCGGTCTAGCGTTGTCTGTGGACGCCCTAGCAGATCTTCGATGGCAATTGGTCGAACAGTAATTTTTTCTTCAAGCCCCTCGCGTAGGTCACTGATCCGCGGAAGCCGCGACATAGGAATACCCATGGCATCGGCTTGGGTAAAAAGGGTTTTCAGTATACCGGGAGCAATGGTGTCATCCGTGATAATCAGGCGCTGTGGAGGGGTGCCGCTTTCCTGTAACTGGTTGATGACATCCGTGAACAGGTCAAGTGTACCCAGAACCTCCATTCCCCTTATATAGCGGCCAATACGACCTTCATGCACGGACAGGATGCCCAGTACGGCATATTGGGCATCTGGTTTGCGCTCCATGTCACGGATGAACAGATCCGCCCCGTCACCGGCACCAATCAGGAGAACGGGGATGCGGTTTGTTCCAGCCGACGATGTCATGATGTTGTGCAAGCTGCGGTCTTTCCAGGCCCTGTAGGCAAAGCGAGGCCCACCCAGAAGGATCAGCAGGACAAACCAGAGAATGAAGGGCAGCGAGCGTGGGAAAGCGTCAAGGCGTGTGAAGAGAAAAAGGATTGGCAAAAAAAGGAGAATACTCAGACTTACGGCGCGCGACAGGGCCAGAAGATCACGGACAGATGCATAGCGCCAGATACCACGGTAAAGGTTGTTCCAGCGGAATACGACAGCGCAGAGTCCGACGAAGATCAGCCCCCCAGTCAGTATGGAGCCGGACATGAGTGCTTCTGCGGCACTGTCACCGAATCGGAGCCAGACAGATACCGCAAAGCCAGCGGTTGCCATGAGTAAATCATGGCAATAGACAACATCGGGACGGGATAAAAAACGACGCATGGCAGATCCGTAGGACATTGGGTGCCTAGACTAGCGTGCGTCGTGTGAAACGGAAAAGAAGAAAGAGTACCGGAATGCACGCAAAAAGAATTCCCGCAGCAGGACCTAGGGTCACGGACACGATGGTTGCAATCAGCAAGGCCATGTTTCCAGCCATAATGTATAGCGTTACAGCGCTGTGAGAGAGCCCGCCGCTGTGCACGGCAACCTGATAAAAATGTTCACGATGTGCTTGGGCAATCGGTTTTGCCGTTGCAATACGTCGGAGCAATGTAACGGTCGCATCAACCAGATAATATGCCGGAAGAATCAGAGCCGCTGCCAGATAACCGGCTCCTGCCAGCATGACCAGGAGGAACCCGGTCAGGAATCCCAGCGGAATGGAGCCGACATCCCCGAGGAAGAGGCGCGCAGGGTGCCAATTGAAAAGCAGAAAGCCGATGGAGGCGCCAATCAGGGTCATGCCCATGCTGGCCCATGGTACATTGGCACCAAGTCCGGCAATACTCGATAAAACAACAATTCCAAGACCTATAGACCCTGTCTGCATACCAGTAATGCCATCAATGCCGTCCATGAAGTTGTACAGATTCAGGAACCAGACCCAGCTGATGACAGTCACTATGCGGTCTGCCCATAGGGGAACTTCCCCCTGCAGGACAAGCACATAGTCTGGCAGGCTCAGGACTGCGCCCGTAACAGCAATGACATGTATGGGGAACCGTAGCCGTCGTTTCAGATTGATGCGATCATCAATCCACGACAGCCCATACAGGACTAGCGCCATAGCCAAGGTGATCCAGACCGCAACAGGTGGATTTCCGGGAAACAGGATCAGGGATGCTGTCCATCCGGCGATGACAACCAGTGTTACTGCCAGTCCGCCGCCGCGTGGTGTTGGCTCTGTATGGCTGGAACGCTCGTTGGGCATATCCAAGACTGCCTTGGTTTTTAACCAGAACAGGACAAGGCGTGTGCCGGCAACAGAGAAGGCCAAGGAGCCGAGACCAAGCAGGATGGCTGTCAGATCAGGATGCGTTGGCACGGGTTCTCCAAGGGTAAAGTTTGAGACTTGGACAGGACATACAGCCTTCGGGGCACAGTACGCAATCCTTGGCAGAGAGTCTGCGTCGTAGGGCTGTTCTGATCCTGATGCGGATCTATCAGTCTTGCGTCGCGATACGGGCTATTCCCCGTTGACGCCGGTATCCGTCGGTGTGGAGCGGCTTGTTGCCTAGTATCGTAACTACTACGGTATTTGAGGTGGACGGCACAGGCCTTTCCTAGCTTCTGCCGCATCGTCTACTTCCAGATTGGTGTACCACGTCCGGGCAGTCCGTAATGCGCCCACTTTCGCGTGACCGCTTCGATAACATCATCGGACATGCGGATCTTCTCGCCCCATTCGCGATGGGTTTCCGGCGGCATTTTGTTGGTGGCATCCATGCCGAGCTTCCCGCCCAAACCACTTTCCGGGCTGGCAAAGTCTAGGTAATCGATTGGTGTGCCATCAACCACCATAATGTCGCGCGCAGGGTCCATACGCGTTGATATGGCCCACATGACGTCCTTCCAGTCACGGACGTTGATATCATCATCAACGACAATCACAAACTTGGTGTACATGAACTGACGCAGGAAGGACCACACGCCCATCATGACCCGGCGGGCATGGCCCGGGTAGGCTTTCTTGATGCTCACGACCGCGATACGGTAACTGCATCCTTCCGGTGGTAGCCAGAAGTCAATAATTTCGGGGAATTGCTGGGACAGTAGCGGGACAAAGACATCATTCAGGGCTTCACCCAGGACGCTTGGTTCATCGGGTGGGCGTCCGGTAAAGGTAGACAGATAAACGGGATCCCGGCGCATGGTCATGCAGGAAACCCGGAAGACGGGGAAGGGTTCCACGCTGTTATAATATCCGGTGTGGTCACCATAGGGTCCTTCGTCACCGAACTCGTCCAGCATGACATGCCCTTCCAAGACAATTTCGGCCCCGGCCGGCACTTTCAGGGGGACGGTCTTGCAGTCTACCAAGTCTACTTTTTTGCCTCGCAGCAGTCCGGCAAACTGGTACTCCGATAGTGTCTCGGGGACAGGGGTAACGGCTGCCAGAATTGTGCCGGGATCAGCTCCAAGAACAACAGCTGCCGGCATGGGTTCTCTTTTTGCCTGTCCCCAGCGGCGGTAGTGCTGTGCCCCGCCGCGATGCTGCAACCAGCGCATTAGTGTTGTGTTTTTCCCGGTTACCTGCATACGGTAAATGCCCAGATTAAACACATCTTCGCGGTCTTTGCCCGGACCTTTTGTGACAACCAAGGGCCATGTGATCAACGGTGCAGGCTCGCCCGGCCAGCAGGATTGGATTGGCAGGTTTGACAGGTCGACCTGATCCCCGGGAATAACAATCTCCTGACACGGTGCGGAGCGTACGTTTCCCGGTTGCATAGCCATGACGGTGCGCAGCAGAGGCAGCATGTTCCATGCCTCGCGGAATCCCCCCGGTGGTTCGGGTTGCTTCAGGAAGGCCAGCATCTGGCCAACATCCCGCAGTTCATGAGCTGTACGGTCCATCCCCATGGCGACTCGCTCCACGGTTCCAAACAGATTGACCAGAACGGGCATGGCATACGGGGTTCCATCAGCCCGGACCGGCTTTTCAAACAGGACGGCAGGCCCCTGTTCCGCAAGAAGGCGGGTCTGGATCTCGGTCATTTCCAGTTCTGTACACACGGGTTCGTGAACCCGGCACAACTGTCCCTTCTTTTCCAGGACATCCATAAACTCGCGCAGCGAAGCATAAGGCATTGGCAGGACTTCCACTTTGGCTGTCTGATTCAGGGGATTGAAGTCCCCTTCGGTTGGTCCAGTCGGCCACATTACACCGGACCAGCCCGGGATGCAGATCCTTTTTGTCCTATCCTGTTGGTGTTCCCTGACCTTGACCTGTTCGTATGCATATGGCAGGCAAGGGCTGTGAATGCATGCGGGAGACTGGCATGGAATGTGGGGATAACCCTGATCAGGACAACCGGGGTATTGCGGACCGTGACCGGGTTCTGTCGCGCCTGATAGAGCTGGGCATTGCCCTGTCAGCCGAGCGCGACCACAACCGGTTGACCGAAAGGATTCTGGTGGAGGCCAAGAGTCTGGCCAACGCAGATGGCGGAACGTTGTATCTGCTGTCTGAAGATGGGCGTAGCCTGCATTTTGATATTGTTCGCAATGATACCCTCAAGATTGCCATGGGTGGAACAACCGGGGTTTCCATCCCCTTTCCTCCGCTGCCCCTGTACGATCCGGCAACCGGAGCCGGCAACCGCGCCAATGTTGCGACCTATGTGGCCTTGACAGGGGAAAGCATTGTTATCCGCGATGCGTATACCGAGAAAGGATTTGATTTCTCCGGCACCCGTCGGTTTGACGCGGGGACCGGTTATCGCTCCCGCTCTTTTTTGACACTTCCCCTTCGCAACACAGCCCGCGAGGTGATCGGTGTCCTGCAGCTGATCAATGCCCGGAACAGTGAAGGGCATGTGGTGCCATTTGGTGATGCCATAAGGCCAATGGTGGAAGCCTTGGCCAGTCAGGCTGCTGTGGCAATTGACAACCAGAAGCTTCTACAGGGCCAGAGGGATCTGCTGGACAGCTTTATTACCGTGCTTGCCCGGGCTATTGATGCCAAATCCCCTTATACCGGGGGGCACTGTGAACGTGTACCGGTCTTGGCTGAAATGTTGGCCAAGGCAGCCTGTGATGCAACATCTGGTCCTTTTGCTGATTTCAGTCTGGATGCGGACCAGTGGTATGAGCTGCATCTGGCGGGCTGGTTGCATGACTGCGGAAAGGTCACGACGCCGGAGTATGTTGTTGATAAGGCAACCAAGCTGGAAACGACCTACGACCGTATTCACGAGGTTCGTACCCGTTTCGAGGTCTTGCGCCGGGATGCCGAGATTGCCATGCTGCGGGCCAGTCTGGATGGCACCCTCTCGCGTGAGGAGGCTGAAGCGCGTTTCGCAGCCCGTTGTGCGGAGCTGGATGAGCAGTTTGCCTTGGTTGCCCGCCTGAATGTTGGGGCCGAGCGAGCTGATCCGGGGGATATTCAGCGTCTTGCCGCGATCGGTGCCCAGACATTTATTCGTACGTTTGATCGCACCTTGGGTTTGTCGTGGGAGGAGAAACAGCGCCTGAGTGAGGCGGAGCGTACCCCGGCCCCGGCTGTTGAAACCCTTTTGCAGGATCGAGATGATCATTACGTTGGCATCTACAATCGTGGCGAGGTTTATAACTTGTCGGTTGAACGTGGAACCCTGACAGCCGAAGAGCGTCAGGTTATCAACGACCATATCGTTGTTACGCAGGATATGCTGTCCCAGATGCCGTTCCCCCGCAAGATGCAACGAGTCCCTGATATCGCCGGGAATCATCATGAGAAAATTGACGGAAGCGGCTATCCTCGGGGTTTGCGCGGGGAGGACATGGGGGTAACCGAGAAAATGATGGCTGTAGCCGATGTCTTCGAGGCCTTGACGGCAGCAGATCGTCCCTACAAAACTCCCAAGAAGATCAGTGAATGTCTTCGCATCCTGCAGTCCATGGTAGAATCAGGACATCTGGATCGGGATGTCTTTGAACTTTTCCTGAAAGCCGGGGTTTATCGTGATTATGCGCAGCGTTTCCTGCATCCGGATCAGATGGATGATCACGCCTGTACAACATTTCTGCCACGGTCATGATTGCAGGAACAGCCTATGAACAGTCGCTATCCCCGTTCTCCGGTGCCGGCTGTCTTGGCCGTGGTTCCGAGGGGAAACCGTGTTCTTCTTGTCCGTCGTCGTCACCCCCCTGATGCCGGAAGCTGGGGATTCCCCGGGGGGCGTCTGGATCTGGGAGAGCCCCTGTTGGCTGCGGCTGAACGGGAACTGCATGAAGAGACGGGTGTGCGTGCCCGCGGGATTGTGGCCTTTGCTGCCTTTGATGTCATTGATCGGGATATTGCCGGTGCTGTGCGGTATCACTACGTGCTGAATGCAGTTTACTGTCAGTGGGAAGATGGTGATGGAGTAGCCGGAGATGATGCGGCCGAGGTGGCTTGGGTTCGGGTTCGGGATTTCCATACGCCAGCCCTGATCGGGCAAGGCGGAGGAACACTTGGTGAGCAGGTTCCTCCGCTGGCGCGCATGGGATGGCGTATGGCCAGAACGTTGCGCCGGGAGAAGCCAGTATGATTGTCATTCAGGACACAGGGATGTCGGTCTGTTTACACAAGGTGGGACAGTTTTCATGAGGGCGGCATTGAAGAAAATGTTCCCGGGGCCTCTGAAGGCATGGTCTCAATCCATTGTCTTTCCCGATGATACTCGCTGCTTTGTTCCCGGTTCTGCCCTTCAGGACAGGGCGGTAGTTCGTGGTGTATTGGAACGCTTTTCCCGTTCGTATGGGGTCCAGCCGGATGATTGTTCCTTGGTATCCCTGTGGGCTCAGAGGTACTTTGACACTGTTCTTCCAGGTCTTCTGGGCTTGTCGCTGGTCATGGAGCGGCACACCGCAACGGCGCTGGATCAGGTTTCCATCGTTTTTGATGATTGTGGATCTCCGGTCGCCTTGCGTCTGGATGAGCCGGTGTCTGTTGTTGATACTGGCCTTCCCGGTTCACTTGCTTACGCGTGGTCCCTTGTTGATGGACACATGGAACCCTTTGTCATGGCTATTTCCGAAGCCGTGCATATTGCGCCTCGTCTTTTATGGAGCAATGCGGCTTGGGCCGGGGACTGGGCCTTGTCATGCCTTGCTGTCCGTTCTTATCGCCCCCGGCGTGCCGAGGCGGTACGGGAAGCCTTGGCCAATGAAGTGTACAGGCCGTCTGGTCAAGACAATCCACTCCATCATCCCGTTGTGCGCTTGGATAATGGCGGACTGCACCGCAGGCTTTGCTGTTTGCGTTATCGGCTGCCTGGCTTTGATACGTGCACCAGCATATGCCCCGGTGATACCGGTTTTGTGCATAATGCCTCTTCCCTTGATTCAGGGGCGAAGAAGGAAAGCCCCCCGTCATGCGGTGACGACAGGGGGATGATCTGATCAGGCGCGCTGTGTGCCACCGCTCGCTTTTTCGACGGCTGAAACAATCTTGCGACAGACGCCGTCGATGTCTTCGTCCGTGAGGGTTCTGTCCATCGGTTGCAGGGTTGCAGACAGTGCAATTGACTTCTGTCCTTCCGGTACATTCTGACCTTCATAGACATCAAAGACGCTGACAGCTGTTATCAGTGTTTTGTCCGCGCTGCGTGCCGCACGCAGCATGGTGTCTGCGCAGACGTCCTTGCCCACAACGAAGGCAAAATCGCGCTCCAAGGGCTGGAATGGAGATGCTTTCAGCAGGGGACGAGCCTTTCCCGGCTTGTTCCGTGGAAGGGGGAGTGCCTCCAGGAAGACCTCAAAGCCAACCATGCTTCCCTTGGCATCCATCATGCGCTGGATGCGTGGGTGTATCTCCCCGAATGTCGCGACAATGGTTGGGCCAAGGCGCAAGGATCCCGAACGACCAGGGTGGTACCATGCCGGAGCATCGGCCGTGATCTGTAGGTTTATCGTTGCAACGCCGGCAGCTTCTAGAACGGCTAGGGCATCAGCCCGCGCATCGAAGACATCCACTGTACGTGGACGTGTGTCCCAGTGACGCGGACCCGTCTTCCCGGTACGCAGGCCCGTTGCCATCAACTTTTGCTGTCCCGGCATGCCGCCTTGGAATTGGGGTCCGGTTTCGAACAGCCCGAGATCGGCCATGCCACGTGCAGCGTTACGGCTTGCTGCCGCGATCAGGTTCGGCAGGATCGAAGGACGCATGACATCCAGATCAGCAGAGATAGGATTGGCAAGGCGCACGTCATCCTGGCCGCCACCGAAAGCAGGAGCGTGATCAGACGACATGAAGGACCAGGTCACAGTTTCATGCAGGCCACGTGATGCCAGTGTCCTGGCCACAAGGCGTGTGATTTTCTGGCGTGGGCTCAGGATACGAACCGGCATGCTTTTTCGTGGAAGAGGAATGGCCTCAAGGCTGTCATAGCCATGCAGGCGTGCGACCTCCTCCACAAGGTCATGCTCTGCCTCCAAGTCAACTCGCCAGGATGGGGGGGTGGCATGAATAATCCCGTTCTCCAGTTTTGGTGCACATCCCAGACGGTCGAGCAGGGTCAGCATCCGGTCAATGCCAACGGTCATACCTACCAGTTTCTCAACCCGCTCCGGACGTAGTGTTATGGATTTCTTCCATGAAGGCGTGGTGCCAACCGTGACGATATCGCCCGGTTCTCCGCCGCACAGGTCCATGATCAAGCGGGTGGCCCGTTCCATGCCCTCCATGACCGAGGCAGGATCAATCCCGCGTTCAAAGCGATAGCGGGCGTCGGACACAATATTCAGGCGCCGCCCGGTTGCCGCAATGCGTGCGGGATCAAAAAGGGCCGCTTCTATGATTACGTCTGTTGTATCTTCCGTGCAGCCACTTTCCATACCGCCAATGACACCCCCGACAGACTGCACGCCCTTTGCATCTGCAATGACAACCATCGATGCGTCCAAAGTGCACACGCGGTTGTTCAAGGCCAGAAGGGTTTCTCCGTCCTTGGCCATGCGCACGGTCAGTGGTCCGGATACACGCCCGGCATCAAACACATGCAGGGGGCGATTCCAGCCGAACGTGAGATAATTGGTGACATCAACCAAGGCCGAAATCGGGCGCAGCCCAATAGCATGCAGGCGCTTCTTCAGCCACGCCGGGCTTTCACCATTGTGCACGCCGCGGATCAGGCGCCCGGCAAAATAAGGACAGGCGGTGTCGGCGTCTTCAGGCAGGTCACGTATGATGGACAGGCCACTCGTAAACGCCGCAGGTACAGCGGTAACAGCCGGCGTGTCCGCCTTCAGCGTTCCCAGTCCCGCTGCGGCCAAGTCACGTGCGATGCCCCTGATACCTAGGCAGTCAGCCCGGTTCGGGGTTACCGAGATGTCAATGACAGGGTCCAAGTTCAGGGCAGTGGCGAGCGGGAGTCCGACCGTGGTGTCATCCGGAAGCTCAATAATGCCATCGTGGTCTTCGCCTAGGCACAGCTCGCGGGAAGAGCACATCATCCCTTGGCTTTCTTGGCCACGCACGGTCCCTTTTTTCAGGACATCACCGGTTGCCGGGATAATGCAGCTGGGAACTGCTACTGCAACCTTGATCCCTGCGCGGGCATTGGGGGCACCGCACACGATCTGAAGCGTCTTATCCCCAATATCAACGGTACACAGCCGCAGACGATCCGCATCGGGATGCTTTTCTGCTGTCTTGACATGACCCGTTATAAAACCTTCCAAGGTTGCGGCCGGGTCTGTGATGCTTTCAACTTCCAACCCGATCGAGGTCAAGGTTTTTCCGATCTCATCCAAGGAGGCATCGGTTTCCAAGTGATCTTTCAGCCAGGACAGGGTGAATTTCATCGGGTCAGCCCTCCGGTCAGGCTTGGTACGTCGTGTGGGGCAAAGCCATAGTGCTTCAGCCAGCGTGCGTCAGATTCAAAAAAGGTTCGCAAGTCGGGGATGCCGTACTTCAGCATGGCAATCCGCTCCAGCCCCATGCCAAAAGCAAAGCCCTGATACTCTTCCGGATCCAGCCCACAGGCCTTCAGTACATTGGGATGCACCATGCCACAGCCCAGAATTTCCAGCCAGTCATTGCCTTCACCAATTTTCAGTTCGCCCCCCTTGCGGGAGCACCCGATATCCACCTCGGCAGATGGTTCTGTGAACGGGAAGAAGGAGGGGCGGAACCGGACCGGAACGTCGGGTAATTCGAAGTAAGCCTCTACAAATTCCTTCAGGCATCCTTTCAGATGCCCCATGTGCACGGCCTTGTCGATGACCAAGCCCTCGATCTGATGAAACATCGGGGTGTGGGTCATATCGGAGTCACACCGGTAGGTCCGTCCGGGAATGATTACCCGGATGGGCGGCTTTTGTGCCAGCATGGTGCGGATTTGTACCGGGCTGGTATGGGTGCGCAGCAAATTCCGTGTTCCGTCTTCCTGTTCGGAGAGGAAGAACGTGTCATGCATTTCGCGGGCAGGATGCCCAGGCGGGAAGTTCAGTGCCGTGAAGTTGTGGAAGTCATCCTCGATGTCCGGACCTTCAGCAACGCTAAAGCCCATCTGGCCAAAAATGGCGACCACTTCATCCCAGGTCTGGCTGATCGGGTGTAGGGTGCCAGATGTTTCAGGGCGCACCGGCAGGGTTATGTCAACCTGCTCAGAGGTAAGGCGTGCTTCTAGGGCGGCCTCGGCAAAAGCGGCTTTACGGCTTTCCAGCAGGGCCGCAACCTCGTCTTTTACGGCATTGATTGCTTGGCCAAAGCTGCGTCTCTCCTCGGGGGTCATGTGGCCGAGTGTTTTCATCAGATCGGTAATGCGCCCTTTCTTGCCCAGCGCGGTAACGCGCACAGCTTCAAGGGTATCGGCATCAGGGGCGGATTGGACCGCTTCCAGAAGCTCGTTACGCAGGGTATCCAGAGTATCCATGGATCCAGAACCTTCCCGGAACAGTCAGGGGGGGGACAGGGGCAGAGGCCCCGAACGGGCTACCGGAGGGCTGTGCTTCCGGATAGTTTGCAGCAAAGGCAAAGAAAAAGGGCTGCCCCGTAGCGAGCAACCCTTCTCAGGCACTACACCGAAAGGCCGCCTGCGTGGCATGAACCTAGCAGACGACTATCGGCATGTCAGGGCACCATGGGTGCCCCCTGATCAGCCAAGAGCAGCCCGGGCTTTTTCGACCAGCTGGCCAAAGGCTTCCGGCTCTCTCACAGCGAGATCAGCAAGAACCTTGCGGTCAAGCTCGATGCCAGCTTTGTGCAGGCCATCGATAAAGCGGGAATAGGTCAGGCCCAGTTCACGAACACCGGCGTTGATACGCTGGATCCACAGGCCACGGAAATCGCGCTTCTTGTTGCGACGATCGCGGTAGGCGTACTGGAGGCCCTTTTCGACCTTTTCAATCGCAATCCGGAAATTGGTGGAATTGCGGCCCCGATAGCCCTTGGCGAGCTTCAGGACTTTTTTGTGACGGGCATGGGAGGTGACGCCGCGTTTCACACGAGACATGGTATGATTTCCTTATCCTGAACGGTGAATGACGGCGTCAGCCGTGCATGTACAGCTTGACGATCCGGGCGTCACTGTCGCACAGGATCATGGTGCCACGAGCCTGGCGCTTCATCTGCTGGGGCTTATTGCGCAGCATGTGACGCTTGTAGGCAACGTTGGCACGGACTTTGCCGGTACCGGTCAGGCGGAAGCGCTTCTTGACAGCGCTTTTGGTCTTCATCTTGGGCATTTTTCAGTCCTTGACAGTTCTGGTCCTGCCCGGTTCCACATGTGGGCCGGGCTTCTGTTGCTGCGGGTGGGCATGCCCGGCATCTTGGCTGTCACGCAGCCTGATACACAGCCTCGCCGCTTGCAAACAGAGCCGATCCCTATACAGGATTGTCAGGGGAAAGACAATCCCCCAAAGAGAAGCTACTTTTACGGGAATTCTCTGGTCCCGGTGGACCAAAAATGTCTATGGTCGTTTTGATGGACTCATGTTTGTATTACTATCTGTTTCGTCATTGTTTTTTCAGGGTGCCTTCTCGCCCTTATGCTTGGTCCCGGTCGTTTTTTCCTTCCGGAGGTTGATCGTGTTTGTTGCGTCTGCGTTTTCCGGGTGGCGGGGATCGGCGTTTGCCGGTGTGATTTTCGCTTGCGCCATAGCTTTGGCTTATCCTGCTTGTGCCAGCGAGTCTGACAGCAAGACCAAAGGAAGCGCGGATGTCCGTTTTGTCCGTATCGGTACGGGGCCAACCGGTGGAACGTACTTTCCAGTTGGGGGATTGATTGCAAACGCACTATCCAACCCACCAGGCTCGCGCCCCTGCGACCGGGGTGGGAGCTGTGGAGTTCCCGGCTTGATTGCGGTTGCTCAGTCGACAAGCGGATCGGTTGAGAACGTGGAAGGGCTGGCGCGCGGGGACCTTGATTTTGCCCTTGTGCAGGCAGATGTTGCTTTCTGGGCCCAAAGCGGCTCCGGGCTTTACAAGGGAAAGGGGGCTGTCACTGAACTCAGGGCGATTGCTCGACTGTATCCGGAAGCCGTTCATCTGGCTGTGCGTGCGGATTCGGGCATAACATCGGTGGCTGGCCTGAAAGGTAAGCGCATCGGTGTTGGGGAAGAGGGGTCCGGGACCTTGGTTGGCTCCCACATCATCCTTGAGGCCTTTGGGATCAGTATGGGTGACATCAAGCCGATCTATAAAAAACCCGGAGAGGATGCCGATGATCTGATAGCCGGTTCCCTGGACGCCATGTTTTTTGTTTCCGGAGCCCCGACACAACTGATCGTGCGTTTACTGGACAGTGGGTCTGCACGCCTCGTACCAATTGAGGGGCCGGCTGTGGAACGGCTTGTCGGGCGTTATCCATTCTTTTCAACCGGAGAAATACCGGCAGATGTCTACACTGGTATGGGTGGCAAGCCGATACGTACCGTTACAGTTGGTGCGCTTATGATTACAACCACGCGCACGTCTGCAGATTTTGTTGAGGCCATTACCCGGTCCATGTGGCATCCAAATCATTTGATCCTTTACAGCAAGGGGCATCCGCGGGCAGCTTCCATGTCTCCGGATACGGCCCGTGACGGGCTTGGTATTCCTCTTCATGATGGGGCACGCAAGGCTTACACGGACATGGGCAAAGGCGATTGAGTGCAAGCCTTGTTGCTTTTGAAGTACGCTAAACAGACAGGATGAAAATGCCTCTTTCGGTTTTTGTCAGCCCAGCAGAGATAGACACCTCTTCTGTGGTTCGTCCGGTTCGTTTGGTCCGGGCGGGGGACGATATTCCTCCTTTTGCCGCAGCATCGGGATTTACCGCTGGAGTGGGCGAGATGTGCCTCTTGCCGTCCGGGGATGGCTCTTTGTCCTGTGCCTTGGTTGGTCTTGGCGATGGCTTTGATCCGTGGGCCCTGTCTGATCTCCCTTTGTCTCTTCCGGCTGGAGTCTGGTCCCTTGATGGTGTGCGGGATCCAGATGATACCGTGCAGTCCTGTCTGGCATGGGCTTTGGGAGCTTATCGTTTCGATCGTTATCGCTGTCAGGAGGAGCGGGTACCTGCCCGCATGGTCTGGCCCGCAGGCGTTGATCATGCGGCTGTGGGCCGCTGGGTTGGAGCTATTGAGTGGGTTCGTGACCTGGTTAATACACCGGCGGAGGATATGGGGCCGTCCGGACTGGAAGATGCCGCCCGTGGTCTGGCTCAACGCTATGGGGCTTCTCTCGAGGTTATTGTGGGGGAGGCTCTGTCAGGTCGTAACTATCCGGCCATTTATATGGTTGGGCGTGCCTCGCCGCGTGCTCCGCGTCTGATTGACATACGGTGGGGTGATCCATCCGCGCCCAGGCTGACCCTAGTTGGCAAGGGGGTGTGCTTTGATACGGGCGGTCTTGATCTCAAGCCTTCTTCTGGCATGCGCCTGATGAAGAAGGATATGGGGGGAGCTGCTCATGCCCTGGCGTTGGCCAGCTTGGTTATGGATGCCCGCTTGCCGGTCCGGCTCAGGGTTCTGGTGCCAGCCGTGGACAATGCCGTGGCAGGCAATGCCATGCGTCCGGGTGATATTCTCAGAACCCGCAAGGGGCTGACTGTTGAAATATCCAATACAGATGCAGAAGGCCGGCTGATCCTTGCTGATGCTCTTGCCGAAGGGGACAGTGAGAAGCCGGACCTGATGATTGACTTTGCTACTTTGACCGGTGCGGCACGCGTTGCTCTTGGGCCTGAACTGCCGGCGCTTTTTTCCAACCAAGATACGCTTGCTGCTGATCTTGTTGCAGCGGGTCAGCGCGAGCAGGATCCCTTGTGGCATATGCCCTTGTGGGATGGTTACCGCGCCATGGTTGAGAGTCGTATTGCCGATCTGGACAATGCACCGGAAGGTGGGATGGCCGGTGCCATTACGGCAGCCCTTTTCTTGCAGGCTTTTGTGTCGAATTCCACGCCGTGGGCTCACATAGACCTGTTTTCCTGGAATCAGAAGGCGCGTCCCGGTCGTCCGGTTGGTGGAGAAGCCATGACGCTGAAAGCAATCTTTTCCGTGCTGCAGGACCGCTTCGTACGGCGTGTTTAACCGCATGCAATTATGTTTGTCTTTTTTCTCCATTTTGTTGGGCCTTTGTAAGGCAGTCATTCCGGATGCTGAATGTTTCTGTTCCTTTTTCGGGCGTTGGCCGATATGTCCGTTGCATGCAAAATAGACGCAAGGCCATGGGGCTGGGTTTCCTAGTAACGTCGGGTGGGAAATGGATATCAAGATTTCAGCTGTAGAGGCGCTTGATCTGTGGCGCGGCGCGATTGTCGAGAGTGTTCGTCGGGAGGCACCGGATTTGTCTGCCCGTCAGATGGCCCTGTTGTTGACTGTTTATCTGACGCCTCCTCCCCATACCGTACGGGGGCTTGCGGCAGAACTGAATGTCTCCAAGCCCGCCATTACTAGGGCTGTGGATCGGCTTGCTGACTATGGCTTGCTCAAGCGCAAGATGGACGACCATGACCGCCGCAGCGTTCTTATTTTGCGTACGGTCAAGGGATCGGTGTTTCTGAGTGAGTTCGGCGATATTATCGGTGCTGCGGCGACAGAAGCAGAAGGGCTTAATGCCTGATCACCCTGCGTTCCTGCCGTTGATTCTCTACAGACAGCATATCAGGTCGCGTAGACAGAGTGTACAAGCTCTGTCAGGGTCACGCCGATCTTGTCGCCTTCGGTAATCACCACCTCGCCACGGGCCACCAGTATGCCGTTGGCATAAATTTCCACAGGCTCATCGGTCTTCTGATCCAGCTCGACCACGGCACCGCGGCCCAGTTTCAGCAGCTGGTGCACCCGCAGCATGGATTTGCCCAGCATAACCGAGATCTCTACCTGCACTGTAAAGGCGGCATCATTGGTGATCGGACGCAGACCACCGACGGTTTGTAGCGTTGGGTCATCTTTCAGGCGAAACTGCTCGGTCATCCGGTTTTCCGCAGCCAATGTGGGCAGATGTGCCCGTCAATACCGATGCCGGTTGATGGGGTCTACCGTACAATCCAGCACAGTATGCGAGTATCGCCCGTGAAAGTTAAGACTCTCCTATAATATTGTCCGGTTCCGGAAAACGGGTGTGGTTTTTTCCATACGTGGGTAGTTGATCTAGGAAGGCAGCGGCCAGAAGGGTTTGCGTATAGGGGTGCTGTGGATCTTTCAGTACGGTGCTGGTTGGGCCGTATTCCACCGCTTGGCCGTTCTTCATGACTAGGATGGTGTCTGCCAAGGCGCGAACGACCCGCAAATCATGGCTTATGAACAGGAAGGACAGGTGATGGCGTTGCTGGAGATTACGCAGAAGGGCGATAATCTGTGCCTGGATAGAGACGTCTAGGGCGCTGGTGGGTTCATCCAGAACCAGAAGTCTGGGTTTGAGGACCAAGGCACGCGCAATGCCGATCCTTTGACGTTGCCCGCCGGAAAATTCATGGGGGTAACGGTCTGCATGGTCCGGTGTCAGGCCAACCTCGTCTAGGATGGCCTGGATGGCGGCCTCACGATCCTGTTTGCTGCCGGGGCAGTGGATATCAAGGCCTTCACCTATGATATCCCGTACGGTCATGCGAGGGCTGAGTGATCCCCATGGATCCTGAAACACGATTTGCATCGAGCGTCGGAACGGACGCAGGGTCTTCTCTGGTAGTTCGTCCAGTGCATGACCCAGGCAGACAATGCGCCCCTGCGCCTTGACCAGCCGCAGTATGGCCATGGCCAATGTTGTTTTCCCCGATCCGGATTCACCGACAATACCCAAGGTTTGGCCCTGTCGCAGAGTCAGGGAAACATCATTGACGACCGTATTCCAGTGCCGGGCTAGGCCAAAAAGACCACGCCGTACCGGGAAGCGGACCTGCATGTTTTGTACGTCCAGAACGACCGGCGCATCCGGGGCAACCGGATCTTTGTGTCCGGATGGGCCGGAGGACAAAAGATGGCGGGTGAAAGGATGCTGTGGACTGGAGAACAGATCTGGCGTCGGGCGTTCCTCGGCCAGCTCACCATCCTTCATGACGCAAGCCCGATCGGCAATCCGCCGCACAATTCCCAGATCATGCGTGATGAACAGGATCGCCATTCCCATCTGCTTTTGCATGTCTTTCAGAAGGGAAAGGATCTGTGCCTGAATTGTGACATCCAGTGCTGTGGTGGGTTCATCTGCAATCAGGAGATCGGGCGCATTGGCCAGTGCCATGGCGATCATGACCCTTTGGCGTTGGCCACCCGACAGTTCGTGAGGAAAAGCCCGCAGACGTGATTGCGGGTTTGGCAGTCCCACCATGTCCAGCAGTTCGATAACCCGAGACCGGAGAGCATTTCGCTTTATGGTCTGATGGGCATGCAGGGACTCGGCAATCTGGCGTCCGATGGTATGAAGCGGATTTAGGCTGTTCATTGGTTCCTGAAAAACCATGCCGATCCGGTTGCCGCGGATTTTGCGCAGCCTTGCGTCGTTTGCTCCGGCAAGATCCTGTCCCTTGAGGTGGATTGACCCGGAGCGGATCCGGACACCCGGTGGTAAAAGGCGGAGAACCGACAAAGCAGTCATGGACTTTCCGCAGCCTGACTCTCCGACCAAGGCCAGTGTCTCACCGTGTGCAATGTCCAGCGACAGTCCCTTGACGAGGTTAACAGGGTTGTCCCGTCCGTGCGTACAAATACAGAGATCCCGTATGGACAAGATCGGTTGCGTGACCGATGGTGTGCTCTGCCGTATGCTCATGACCCACCCCGCCCGGCCTTGTGCCTTGGATCAAGGGCATCACGGATACCTTCCCCGACAAAGACGAGCATGGTCAGGCAGGAGGCCAAGGTGACGAAGCCACTGATGCCAACCCAAGGGGCATCTAGGCTGTCTTTTCCCTGCTTCAGCAGCGCCCCGAGAGAGGCCGAAGTCGAGGGCAGCCCGTAACCGATCAGATCCAGCGCGGCAAGTGTCACAATGCTGCCGGCCAGCAGAAAAGGAGCCATGGTCAGGGATGCTGTCAGGGCGTTGGGCAGGATGTGACGCCATAGAATACGCGTATTGCCGGCTCCAAGCGCACGCGCTGCACGCACGTAGTCCTGTGCCCGCACTTTCAGAACCTCGGCCCGGACCAAACCAACCAGACTTGTCCAAGAAAACAGGGCCAACGCCAGAAGAATGCTCCAGAATGAAGGAGCAATCAGGCTGGCAAGGATAATCAGGATGAACAATTGGGGAAGCCCGCTCCATATTTCCAAGGCACGCTGGCCAAAAAGATCAATGTGTCCACCATAGAACCCCTGCAGGGCTCCGATCACAATGGCGATGCCAACCGACAGGGTGGTCAGGGTTAGGCTGAAAAGCATGGAGCTGCGGAATCCGTACAGAATTTGGGCCAGAATATCCTGCCCCTGCCCATCGGTCCCCAAGGGGTGAAGCCAGCCGGGAGGAACCGGTGGCGGTTCGTCTGTGCGAGTATCTATGGTGTTGTAGGAAAAACGCAAGGGAGGCCACAGGGCAAACCCTTTGGCATCAATCAGGGCCCCGACCTCTGGGTCGTGATAGTCCGTATAGGTGGGTAGGAAGCCGCCGAACGTTGTTTCAGGGTAATCGGTTATCACTGGCGTATAGATCCTGCCATCGTAGAAAACAAGCAGGGGGCGGTCGTTAGCTAGGAATTCAGCACACAGACTGAACAGAAACAGGATGCCCAGAATGCGCAGGCTCCACAGGCTGCGCCGTTGTACCCGGAAGGCATCCAGCCGTCGTTGCCAAGGTGTTTGATGGATTGTGCTCATGGGGCAGACTCAAATGTGATCCGCGGGTCAACCAGGTGCAGGGCGATATCGCTGGCCAGATTCATGACAAGGCCGATCAGGCCAAAAATATACAGGCTGCCAAACACAACCGGGTAGTCGCGCCGGACGACGGCTTCAAACCCGAGAAGGCCAAGGCCATTGAGCGAGAAAATGCTCTCGATCAGGATGCTCCCGGTCAGGAACATGGCAATCAGTGTGGCTGGGAAACCAGCGATTACAATCAGCATGGCATTGCGGAAGACATGCCCATATAGAACCCGCCGCTCGGTCAGTCCCTTGGCGCGGGCTGTGATGACGTATTGCTTGCTGATTTCTTCAAGAAAAGAGTTGCGGGTCAGAAGGGTCAGGCTGGCAAAGCCGCTCATCACCATGGCTGTAACAGGCAGGGTCATATGCCATAACCAATCCAGCACCTGCCCTGCCCATGACAATGTATGAAAGTCATCCGAAGCAAGCCCCCGCATTGGAAACCAGTCCAGAAAGCGACCACCGGCCAGAAAGATAATAAACAGGATCCCAAACATGAATGATGGAACCGCATAACCGACAACGACAATCCAGCTGCTAATACCGTCAAGACGGCTGCCGCTGCGAATGGCTTTCAGGATGCCCAAGGGAATGGAGATGGTATAGATGATCAGGGTCGACAACACCCCAAGGGAGATCGAAACTGGAAGAGCATCGATTACCATCTCGGTGACGGGTTTGGACTGATAAAAGCTCTCACCCAGCTCGAAACGGGCATAGTCAGCCAGCATCATCAGGTAGCGTTCGTGAAGCGGGCGGTCAAAGCCGAATTGTTTGCGGATGTGTTCAATGTGTTCATCGTCCAGCCCCTGTTTCCCGCGGTACAGGGTTGTTTCTCCCGCCCCCGACTCAGAGGCTAGGCCACCGGTTGCTTCGGTCATCATCAGCAATGTCTGTTCGACCGGTCCCCCGGGTGCGGTCTGGATGACAAAGAAGTTGACCGTCATGATTCCCAGCAGGGTCAGTGGTATCAGAAGCAGACGGCGCAGAATATAGGATCCCATGGTGCTTGGTTCCGTCAGGAGGATTGCGGAGCGTACCAGAAAATATCTGGATCAGTGACGGGATGCAGGACATTCATCTCGGGCGTCCGGATCTGCCGGGTTGCTACGTACATGGTTTCATTTTTGTACCATTGTGGGATACACAGAAAGCTCCAGCGCAAGATCCGGTCTAAGGCCCGGCTTGCGGTTACAAGCTCGGCGCGGGTATCGGCCTGCACCATTTTTTCGATCATGGCATCGACGGCCGGATTCTTTATCCCGGCCAGATTGCGTCCTCCGGGATTATCCGCTCCGTGACGACCAAAAAAATCATGCTGTTCATTGCCGGGTGACAGGCTCTGGAACCAAGCATCAACAATCATGTCGTAATCGTATTGGTTTCGTCTGGTCAGGTGCTGTGCCGGATCAATGGTACGCATGGTGGCATGGATGCCTAGCCGTGACAGGTTCTGGAGCAGGGGGCGCGTTACCCTCTCCCAGGCGGGGTGATGAAGAAGAATCTCGAAGGTCAGCGGTTGTCCGGTTTCGCGGGAAACCATAACGTTGTTACGCACCTCGTACCCGGCCTCATCCAGAAGGGTCAGGGCCCGTTTCAGATTGGCGCGTAGCCCACCCGGGGTGTCTGTGCGGGGAGGTTCCCAGGCTGGTCCAAAAACACGCTCAGGGATCTGGTCACGCCAGGGTTCCAGCAGGACTCGTTCTTCCGGGCCCGGCTCCCCTGTTGCTTCCAGGTCTGAGTTTCCAAAGTAGCTTCGGGTCCGTTTGTAAAGTCCGAAAGACAGGTTGGCGTTGGTCCATTCGAAATCAAAGGCTTGGATCAGGGCTTCACGTACCTTGGGGTCGGAAAATGGTGGGCGCCGTGTGTTGAAGACAAAGCCCTGCATACCGGATGGGCTCTGGTTCTTGATGGTAATCCGGGTCAGTGGGCTATCTGCTTTCCCGGTTTCCGGATAGTCCCGCGCCCATTCTTGGGCGCTGCGAATAATACGGATATCAACCTTTCCAGCCTTCAGGGCTTCCTTGGCAACCGTGTCATCCTGATAAATATCCACCCGGATTGTATCAAAGTTATAGTGGCCGCGCAGGGCCGGGACCGTATGTCCCCACCAATTCTCAACACGCTCCCACACGATGCGTCGCCCGCTTTCGACCGTGGCAATGCGATAGGGCCCGTTCCCGAGCGGAATGCGCAGGCTGCTGCGTTCAAAGTCGTGCCCGTCCCAGTCTGTCTTGGAGAAGACGGGAAGTTGCCCCAAGATCAAGGGAAGCTCGCGGTTGCGTGTGCCATCAAAGGTGAATAGAACCCGCCTTGGTCCGGTTGCTTCCACACGTGTTATGTTGCCCCAGTAGGAACGATACAGCGGCCGTCCCTTCTCGCGCAGGGTGTTGAAGCTGAAAACAACGTCATCGGCCAGAACAGGTGTTCCATCGTGGAACGTGGCTTGTGGCCGGAGGTTGAAGGCAACCCAGCTGCGATCGTCGGCAAGCTCGATGCTTTCTGCTAGGTATCCGTATTCAGTAAAGGGTTCATCCTTGCTCGAGACCATAAGGGATGCGTAGAGATAGCTGCTGCCAAGCGGTGCGAGTCCCGGTGCCGCCACACCTTTCATGATGAAGGGGTTCAGGCTGTTAAAGGCATAAGCATGAGTCATACGCAGGATGCCGCCTTTTGGCGCATCCGGGTTGACGTAGTCAAAATGCTGAAAGTGTTCCGGATATTTGGGTGCCCCGTGCATGGCAAGAGCATGTGTCGGGGATGCCTTTCGGGGGCTTGTGTGCTCTGTGGCACTGGATGGTGCAGCAATCCCGGTGACAAGGGCAAACAAGAGCAGGCATGAACGGATGGCTGCGTACATCAGGGCTTCACTGTTGAATCGGGGTTGTTAGGGCAAGCTGTTGATGACCATAACCAGCGGCCTTGCTGATCGCGGCAGGCTGTGCTGGATCCGCTCTCGTCCTGATGACCATCAAGCTGCGGCGGTGGTGCCGGGGGATCTGGTTTCTCGCTCAGTACAATCGACAGAGGCGGGTGTGCCCGGGTCCCTGTCAGCAGGGAGGAACCCTCCTTGTCCAAGGCTATCGGTTCCAGTTCACTGTTGCTGTCCAGCACTGGGATTATTCCCGTGAAGAATGCTGCGATCAGAGCTCCGGCAAGCATACCGCCAAATCCTGCAAGAATTGAGGCTTGGGTTATACCCACCTGTTTCTTCTGACCATGGGTGGGTGTGAAGGCAGATTGGTATCCCAGATCTTCAGGACGGACGAGAATATCGCCGCGTTGTGCTGCAGCGTGCAATGCCTTGTCACACAGCTGGTTGACGCGTCCGGGCAGCCCCTGACTGTCCACAACTAGGATGCCTAGGGCTTCGGGAGAAAAAGGGCGTGCTGCTGGATGATCCGGTAGGGCTGCTAGGTTCAGGTGATGGTCTATATAGGCGATGGTTTCTCCTGCATTCATGGGCTGCAGGCTGAGAAAGTGTGTCGGGAGTGAGGACAGTGCGCGGAAGAGGGGGTGGTTCAGTCGTGGAAGGAGGTCATCCGCACCACACAAAACAACTCTTAGGATAGGACCTCCCTCCCGGTGCATGGCCAGAAGGCTGTGCAGAAACAGCAAGGCGCGGGATGGCAGATAATGGGCATCGTCAATAATGACCAAGCACGGTGTCCGGCTAGGGCGTCGGCCGAGCAGAAGCCTGATGATCATATCATGCTCTTCGCCTTCACCCTCCGGGTGTACGCCGTGGGACAGGGCGCCCAGAAGGAGGCGTTCCAGGCTTTTGCTGTTGTTATCGCCGGGAATGGTTATGCAAAGGGCCGAGAGGGGTGAGGGGATGTCACGCAGCAGCTTGGCACACAGTGTGCTTTTGCCGATACCTTCCGGCCCTGTCAGAGTCAGGAGCCTGTCTCCGTCACGCAAGCGGGCCTGCAGATGTTCCAGTGTCGCTACAGACGATCGCAAGGGAAACCATCGCTGTGGATCCGGGAACAGAGGAAAGGGAGATCCGGACAGGCCAAACCGGCACATGAGGCTCATGCTGTCCTGCTTTGTCTTTTGACATGGCAGCGTAAAACCGCGATAACCTTTCTCGCGTGTATCATGCGTCCGGGCTGTTGGGTTTGTCCCTGAACTGTGGCAAGAGACCGGGCTGTCATCAGTGCTTTGTCCATGTTCGGCTTGTATTATATTGATACAGTGGCAGGTTTTGCATGTTGTGGAAAGATCTTGTGAAGGCCTTGTTGCATCCGGCCCGGATGCCTGTTGTCCTAGCTTTCTTTTTTTTCCTGATCTTGCTGCTTTTTGCGCGTTATTTCTGGCTGCAGGATGAGGCAATGTCCCACGCCTGTGCTCTTGGCGCCGTGTCATTCCAGTGTTCCCTGCGGTCCAGTCTGGGCATCCTGATGTACACCAAGGTGCTGGGCATCGTGTCAATCCCGGCGGCCGGGTTGGCGCTCTGGTTCCGGCGTCCGGCTGTCATGGTTGCTGCTCTGGCACTGACTCTGATGGCGCTGGTGTTTTACAATGCGGACTACGGTGCGGTGGCGGCAACCATCATGGTTGTTGCTGTTGCGCGTTCTCCTCGTTGTGTGTCCGTCGCTGCTAAGTCTCAGGGTGAGGGAGCAAGCCATTCAGGCGAGGGTCTCGAGAGCTCTGGAATGGCGGTAAGGCCTGTTGTTTCCGACAGGTCCTCGCGTTAACAGTTTTATTGCCCCAGCAGCTCACTCTTTGGTAGCATTCCTGCCCTAGGTATCATGACTGTCGGGGGCTTAAGGGCATGTTATACGGGTTTGATGCCCTTGCTCCCTATGTAGCCCTTGGCTTTCTGGTGGTTCTGCTTGTGGCCTTTGTGTGGGAGAAATGGCCGCCCGATGTTGTTGCTGTTGCGGCGGTGGCTCTGCTCCTGATTCTTGATTTGCTGAACATCAAGGAAGTTTTTTCCGTTTTTTCCAACAGTGCTCCGGCAACGATTGCGGCCATGTTTATTCTGTCCGGTGCCCTTGTACGCACCGGTGCTATTGAAGCCTTTGGCGGTGTTATCCATCGTATTGCCCGCTCGCGGCCAACTGTGGCAATCAGTCTGTTGATGGGGGGCACGATGTTGATGTCGGCCTTTGTCAATAACACGCCTGTTGTGATTGTTATGATCCCGGTTGTGATCGGTTTGGCGGTTTCCCTTCAGCAGTCACCGTCAAAGTTTCTGATTCCCTTGTCCTACGCCACAATCATGGGCGGCACCTGTACGATGATTGGAACATCAACCAACCTGCTGGTGGATGGTGTGGCCCAGGGGCTTGGGATGGAGCCATTCGGGATCTTCGAGATCAGTGGTGCCGGTGTCCTGATGGCCATTGCCGGTATGGTTTATGTTGTTCTGGTCGCTCCCCGTCTTCTCCCTGACCGGCAGAGCCTTAGTACGCTTGTTGGTAATCGGGCCGGTCCGCGCTTTATTACGGAGGTTGTTGTTCCCTATGACTCCCCGCTGATCGGTAGCCTTGCTGTTGAGGTTAATCTATTTCGTCGTGCGGATGGGCGTCTGATTGATGTTGTGCGTGGCGAGGAGTCCCTGCGTCGGGACCTTGATAGTGTGGTTCTTGAGGCGGGAGATCGCGTGATCCTGAAAACGCGGGCTGGTGAGGTCATATCCCTGCGCGAGGACAGCAAGGTTGAGTTTCCCGGTGCGCATGCGCTTGAGCCTCTGATCGCGCGTCAGTCAACCATTGCCGAGGGACTGGTTGGGCCGGGGTCGCCAATGGCTGGGCATCCTGTTGGCAATCTGCGCCTTCGTCGGCGTTATGGGGTTTATCCCCTAGCTGTTCATCGTGCTGGGGAAAATGTCTCCCGGGATCTTGATTCTGTTGTTCTTCAGGTTGGTGATACAGTCCTGATGGAGGGGTCAGCCGAGGATCTGGAGCGTTTGTCCAGTGATCAGGGGCTGATTAACCTGTCGGAACCCAAGGACCGTCCTTTCCGCAGAACCAAGGCTCCTTTTGTTGTCCTTATCATGTTGGCTGTCATTGGGCTGTCTGCGCTTGGTGTGGCAGAGATTTCAGCCTTGGCGCTTATTGCCGTGGCTCTGGTTCTTTTGACACGCTGTGTTGATGTAGATGAAGCCTATCAAGCAGTAGACTGGCGCATACTGGTTCTTATTTTCGGGATGCTCGCTGTTGGTCTGACATTGGAAAAGACAGGGGCCATAAAGTTGGTTGTAGGCGCAATGGCACCTTATTTACATGGGCATTCGCCATGGGTCCTGTTGATTGTTATATACGTCATTGTGTCACTCATGACCGAGATCATCACCAACAATGCGGTGGCTGTTTTGATGACGCCGATTGCCTATAACCTAGGTGTCGAGATAGGCATTGACCCACGGCCCCTTGTCGTTGCCGTGATGTTCGGGGCATCTGCAAGCTTTGCAACGCCGATCGGTTATCAGACCAACACCATGGTTTATACGGCAGGCGGTTATCGTTTTACCGATTTTCTGAAGATCGGTGCCCCGTTGAACGCGATTATTGGCTTGGTCTCGGTTCTGATTATTCCCTTGTTCTGGCCCTTCTGACCCGGGATTCAGATTCCCGGGTTCTTGTTCTCAGTCGTTGGGGTTTTGTGCCATGGGGGTTATCCCCAGTCGGGTCAACAGGTCATTGTCCCGTGCGGTTGGGCTGTTTTCCGTTGTCAGTAATTCTTCGCCGTAGAAAATGGAATTGGCACCAGCCATGAAGGCAAGAGCCTGCGTGCTGTCATCCATGGCATGGCGGCCTGCCGAGAGGCGAACAACCGAACGTGGCATCAGGATACGTGCAACGGCGATGGTGCGGACAAACTCCAGAGGGTCGACATTCCCCCCTTTTCCTTCGTCAGACAAGGCAGTTCCCTTGATTCCAACCAGCATGTTGATGGGCACGCTGTTGGGGTGTGTCTCCAGCGTTGCCAGTGTATGCAGCATGCCGGCCCGATCTGCCCGACTTTCTCCAAGACCGACAATCCCGCCGGAGCAAACCCGGATGCCGGCTTCCCGCACGGCCTTCAGCGTATCAAGGCGATTCTCGTAGGTACGGGATGAGATGATACTTTTGTAGTATTCGGGCGAGGTATCGACGTTATGGTTATAGTAGTCCAGACCAGCCTCGGCCAACGCATTGGCCAGCTCCGGTTTCAACATGCCAAGGGTCATGCAGGTCTGCAGACCTTCTTCTTTCACCGCGCCGATCATCTCGACAATGGTTGGCAGATCCCGTTCGCGAAGCTGGCGCCAAGCTGCCCCCATGCACAGGCGGGTTGCGCCGTTCTCACGGGCTTTGCGGGCTGCGGTCCGAACTTCTTCAACCCCCATCAAGGGTTCAACCTTCAGCTTGGCTTTCGCCGTTCTTGACTGGGAACAGTACTTGCAGTCCTCGGGGCAGGCCCCGGTCTTTATGTTGACAAGGGTTGATCGCTGGATCGTGTTGGGATCAAACCAGCTGCGATGTATGCTCTGCGCCAAGCTGACCAAATCAATGAACGGCATGTCAAACAGGGTTTCAACATCGTGTCGTGTCCAGTCTGTTCTGGGTATGCTCCAGTCCCGTCCCTGAAACTGTGCCGGCAAGGATGGCATTGGCAGAGGGATTGGCGTAATGGTCATGACAAAATGCTCCGGACCCGGATAATTGGCTGCAAGCCTGTATCACACCAATTTTCTGTCGGCAACCCGGCCGTCTTGTCGTGTGTCCGTGTCAGGCCCACTGAACAAAGGGGGTGAGCGGGGCAATATTTTTCCTTTCCCGGGGGGTGAAACTTGTTTACCAAGCAAGGTCTGTCTTTTTGTCTTCCAGGTGCAAGAATCATGGGGCGTAGTCGCGTTCTGGCGGGGTTGGTTGTTGCTGTTCTGGTTCTTGCCGGTGTGCTTGTCCGCCCCGGCATACCGGTTGATGTTACGGATTCCGCCATGAGCCGGGTTCCGTGCGTTTCCTACGCTCCGTTCCGCGATGGCGAGAGTCCGTTCGACCCGTCTTTCCATGTGACCCGGGAACGTTTGGCCGAAGATCTGGCCCATCTTAAAACCTTGACCTCTTGTGTGCGCACCTATGCATCATCCAATGGCTTGGATCAGCTGGCTGCCGAGGCTGAGAAGCTGGGTATGCATGTGCTTCTCGGGATCTGGATTGGGGGTAGCCCGGTTGATAACCGGAGCGAGGTTGAGCGGGCTGTCACTATAGCCAATGCGTACCCGCAAACCGTCAAGGCGGTTATTGTCGGGAATGAAGTGTTGTTGCGGCGCGAGCAGGCTCCTGAAGGGATGGCTGCCTTTCTCCGCGAGGTGCGATCTCGTGTCCCTCAACCTGTCACCTATGCCGATGTATGGGAATTCTGGACTAGGCACGCAGAAGCCCTGAAAAACGAAGTTGATTTTGTGACGGTGCATATTCTGCCGTACTGGGAGGATGAGCCGGCTGATATTGATACAGCCCTGCGGCATGTGCGCGATGTCCGCGAGTCTGTGGGAGCTCTTTTTGCTGGCCAAGATGTCCTGATTGGCGAAACAGGGTGGCCAACCCGTGGAAGGCAGCGGGAGGGTGCCGAGCCTGGTCTTGTTAACGCCACGCGCTTTATTCGTGGTGTTCTGGATATGGCAGACAGCAATGGCTGGCGTGTCAACCTGATCGAGGCCTTTGACCAGATGTGGAAGCGGGACCAAGAAGGAACAGTTGGTGGATATTGGGGGCTTCAGCAGACCGGAGGAAAGCCGAAAATTCTGCTGAAGGGACCGGTTGTTGAGGATCCGGATTGGCTGCAGTGGGTTCTGGTGGCTTTGGGCACTGGTGTTTTTATTTTCGTGGCCGTTATTATTGTGAGCAAACGTATTGATCGTGTTGGATTTGCCATCTCTGTCGTTGGGGCCTTGGCTGCGGGGGAAGTCATTGCTCTTCTGGCTCGTCATTCTGTGCTGTCCAGCCGCTCTTTGCTGGAGTGGGGCGTGAATGGGGGCGTTGGTTTACTGGCCGTTGTTTCCGCTGTTGCTTTCCTGTCTGTTTTGCAGAGCAAGGAACCTGGGTTGGGTGTATGGCATGGTCTTTTGTACCGGATGACCTTGGCTGTTGCTGCGACCAGTGCCTTTGGTCTTGCCTTTGGTGGACGCTATCGGGACTTTCCGGCCAGTATGGTTCTGATTGTGGCTGTGGCGCTGGTGCTGCTGTGGATTCGTGACTCCCGGATCTTGTTTGCACTGCCCGGGAAGCCAGAAGACGTCTGGTTGGCCGGGACAAGCGTTCCCGCCGTCTTGTTTGCCTGCTCTGTTGAGACATGGCGTAATGATGATGCTCTTGTATGGGGAGCAACGGTTATTGCCCTGGTTTCTCCGGCGATTTTCCGGGCTGTTTATTCCCATAATCCGTCATTTTACGGGCCTTCCGGGGCTGCCGGGTTGGTGGACAGGCCTAGTTGATGGGTTTTTCTGCTTGATCGCTCCTGTTGTTGTCAGGCGTTGTGAAGTACCATTCAGTGTGTCACGGCCCCTGTCGGAGGATCTCCGGTTTGGACCATCTCTTTCGTTGCAGCGTGAATTTGCTGCGGGTTTTGTGGGGTTTACCGCCTGCGTTTTCTTCGTCGGCGGAAGGGGCCCTTCCAGTCCGTACTGATGCCTTCTTTTTTGTCCCTTCTTCCACTCGTGTCTTGCCCCGTACTTTCTGGACGGGGCTTTTTTGTTGGCATTGCTCCGGCACGAGGGCACTGCCTGTCTCCCTTTTCTCTTTCAGGAGAGGTTCTGCCTATGGCCAAGCGCACCCATCGTTCTGCACAGGTCGAAAACTCCCGTGTTCGGGCTTTGATGCCCGAGGCTATGGTTTGGGATCCGTTGGGTGGAACCGCTCCGTCTTGTGGGCGTGATGTGGATGATCAGCGCCGTGACAGAAGTTATATTCGTCGCATTCGCCCGCACAGCGAGAACCAGTCGCTTCTCATGGATGCTGTTGAAACCCGGAATCTTGTTCTGGCACTGGGGCCTGCCGGAACGGGAAAAACATACATTGCGGTTTCAAAAGCCGTTGAAGCATTGGAGAGCGGTTCGGTCGGTCGTATTATTTTATCCCGCCCGGCCGTCGAGGCCGGTGAAAGTCTCGGGTTTCTTCCCGGTGCCATGGAAGACAAGCTGGCGCCCTATTTGCGCCCGCTTTACGATGCCCTCAACGATCGTCTTGGCGCGAAGAAGCTGCGGCAAATGCTGGCAGATGGGACAATAGAAATTGCGCCGGTTGCCTACATGCGGGGGCGTACCCTGAATAACTCCTTTATCGTTATTGATGAGGCGCAAAACTGCACCTACGGCCAGATCAAGATGATGTTGACCCGTCTGGGCTGGAACTCAACCATGGTTCTGACCGGCGATCCGGATCAGACGGATCTTCTTCCGGGCCTTTCAGGGCTTCGGGATATTGCCTCCAGGTTGGAAAGCCTTGAAGATGTATCGGTTATCAGGTTACGCGAATCCGATATTGTAAGACATCCATTAGTAGCTTCCATGCTGACGGTGATATAATCTAGGGGAGTTATTGGCGCGGTCATTAATGACTAATGGCTGTGCCAAAACCCCATAAAAAAACCAAGGGAAGATTTTCCAAGAGATATTAAACGCATAGATATTTACTCTTGGCTGGACATTATACTTTCCAGTTGTCAGTGCCCCGGAAATTTCATATCTCCTGAACAGAGTCACATTATGCTGCGCGGTGTCCGGATCGCTTAATCAGGGGGCGAAAACCATGACAAAAGAGCAGGCCCACATTCTTCTGGTCGAAGATGATCCGGCGACACAGGCACTCCTGTCTGCGTTTCTGCGAGAGGCAGGGTATTCTGTAAGTGGTGCATCCACGGCCGAGGCCATGCGTCAGGCCATGGCTAGGGCAACGGTGGACTTGATCCTCCTTGACCTGAATTTACCGGATGGCGATGGTATCCAGCTTGCCCACTCTGTGCGCAAGCAGTCACGGGTTCCGATCATTATGGTGACAGCGAGAGCCCAGCCGCGGGATCGCATTACGGGGCTGGAGCTGGGCGCGGATGATTACGTGACGAAGCCCTTCCACCCCAGGGAGTTGGTGGCTCGTGTTCGTAATGTCCTTGGCCGTTTGAACGGGAACAAGGAAGCTCCCGGCGGTGTTGTGTACAAGTTTGCTGGTTGGGAAATGGATCTTCTGTGGCGCAAGCTGACCAGTCCGGACGGTGACCCGATTTCAATGACAGCGACGGAATTTGATTTGCTTGCTGTTCTGGTTGCTCGGGCTGGTCAGCCATTGACGCGTGACCAGCTTTTGGAAGCGACAGGGGCCCCCGGCCGTGAGGTCAATGATCGCTCTATTGATACCTTGATCAGCCGCATCCGTCGTAAGCTGGGTGATGCCCGTGGCGGCCAGAGGATGGTCGAGACCTGCCACGGGCATGGCTATCGCTTTGCTGTCGACGTTCAGGCCGGTTGAGGCCGGCCCGCGCTTTCTAGCCTGCAATCATGCCCTTGATAGCGTCCAAGCTCGGGACATTCCGGCTTGGACCCAGCACGGCTAGTGTTGGGTCTGATGCAAAGATCAGGGCAGCGGCATCCCGTACAGCAGCGGCATCGACGGACTCGACCATGGCGACCAGTTCATCTGTATCCACGATCCGCCCATGTGTGAACAGCTGTCGAGCCGCCGTTTCCGCGCGGTTCGAGCTGCTTTCCAGCCCCATCAGGAGTCCGGCCTTGATTTGGGCCCGTGCCCTCATCAGTTCATCATTCTGTGCGATTGTATCCACAATTTTCCGAAGCTCCGTGCACAGAACAGGTACTAGCTCTGCAGCCTCGTCATCACCGGTGCCGGCATAGATGCTGAATAGCCCGCCATCGGTTGTTGAATTGGTGTAGCTGTAGATGGAGTAAACCAGTCCCCGTTTTTCACGAATTTCTTGGAACAGCCGGGAAGACATGCCCCCGCCCAGAAGCGTTGAGAGTACAGCTGTGGCGTAGAAGTGCGGATGGTCATACGCCACACCGTCAAAGCCGAGTACAAGATGTACCTGCTCCAGCTTCTTGTCCTGCCGGCTTTCTCCACCTTTATAGAGCGCCTTCTCAGGAGTAACAGATGGGAAAACCGGCAGGCTTGTGAAGGTTTTTTCAACCAGATGGACAAAAGAATCATGGTCGATGTGACCGGCCGCAGCAATGATGGTTGAGTGTGTTGAGTAGGTACTGTTCATGTACCTCTTCAGTGTTTCGCGATCGATGCTGCGTACTGTCTCGGGCGTTCCCAGAACAGTCCGTCCCATGGCCTGATCCGGGTATGCTGTTGCTTGGAAGTGGTCAAAAAC
This sequence comes from Haematospirillum jordaniae, assembly GCF_001611975.1. Taxonomy (GTDB): domain Bacteria; phylum Pseudomonadota; class Alphaproteobacteria; order Rhodospirillales; family Rhodospirillaceae; genus Haematospirillum; species Haematospirillum jordaniae. The sequence continues at coordinate 454,112 of NZ_CP014525.1, read as the reverse complement.
AATATCGTCCGGGGTGTCCTCTGCCTGATTGATTTCCTGCACAATGACAGATTGTTCCCGCTTCAGCTCTTCCGGATCAAAAGCAGAATACTGCAGAATGTCGGCGATAATGTCGGTGGCCAGTGCGACATCGTCCTTCAGGACCTTGGCATAATAGGCTGTATTCTCGCGCGAGGTCCACGCATTGAGAATGCCGCCGACATCTTCGATCTCTTCGGCAATGGCACGGGCGGAACGACGGGCCGTCCCCTTGAACGCCATATGTTCCAGTAGGTGGGAAATCCCGTTCAGGGGCGCCGGTTCATGGCGCGCCCCGGCATCCACCCAAGCCCCCAGGGTGACGGTCTGTACGGTGTCCATCCGGTCGGTCAATACCCGCAGGCCGCTGGGCAAGGTCGTGATGGTGACGGTCATGGAAACTCCGGAAACAAGAGGGTTTGTGTGGTGTTGTCAGGCATGGATGCGCGACCGCGCCGCGCGTACATAGGCCTCTACGGCATCGGCCTGACGGTTTATCCGCTCCATGCGTTCGGGCCGCTGGAGTAAGTCTTTCAGGTGATGGGGCAGGACTGGTTCTACACCGCAGGCTGATCTTACCGCGTCAGGGAATTTGGCCGGGTGGGCTGTGCCAAGGCAAACAACCGGGGTGCCGTGCGTGCGCGATGCTTTCTGTCCAGCGGCAACGCCAATCGCGGTGTGTGGGTCAAGGAGCTCTCCGGTCAGGGTGTGGATGCTGCGCATAACCCCCATGGTTTCCTTATCATCAAGGCGCGTGGCCTCAAACAGTGCCCGTACCCGTTCAACGGTATAGGAGGGGGGCGAGCATGCGCCTTGTTCGCGGAACTGTTGCATCAACGTTCTGACCGTACCGGCGTCGCGGTCGCAGAGATCAAACAGGAGCCTTTCCAGGTTTGATGAGATCTGGATATCCATCGAGGGGCTTATGGTCGGCACAACATCCTGAACGGAGAGGACGCCTGTGTCGACAAAGCGGGTCAGGATATCATTGCGGTTTGAGCCAATAACAAGCCGTTCGATCGGTAGGCCCATACGTTGGGCAACGTAACCGGCAAAGACGTTGCCAAAATTCCCGGTCGGTACGCTGAAGACAACCGGTCTGTCCGGCGCTCCCAATCGTAGGGCAGCCCAGAAATAATAGACCACCTGCGCCATGATCCGTGCCCAGTTGATGGAGTTCACGGCAGCCAAGCCAACGTCTTGACAGAAGGAAGGCGAAGCAAACAGGGCTTTTACAATATCCTGACAGTCATCGAACGTACCATCGACAGCCAAGCAGTGGACATTGCGGCTTGTTACGGTCGTCATCTGGCGACGCTGGACGTCGGAAACACGACCGTTCGGGAACAGGATGAAGATCTCGATGCTGTCCCGGTCCCGGCATGCCTCTATGGCGGCGGATCCTGTATCGCCTGATGTTGCACCAACGACAGTGATGGTTTGTCCACGTTTGCCCAGAACGTTGTCAAAAAGGTGCCCCAGCATTTGCAGGGCATGATCCTTGAACGCAAGCGTTGGCCCGTGGAACAATTCCAAGAGCCACAGATCGGTATCCAGCTGTTTCAGTGGGGCAATGGCTTGATGGGTGAAGGGTGCGTACGCGGCACGAACCAAGGGACGTAGATCCGCTTCGGTCAGGCTGCCTGCGGTGAAGAGCGACAGAATGCGAACCGCGAGATCTTCCCACGACAGGCCGCGCATGGCGCGTATGTCGGCCGGGGACAGGGTAGGCCACGTTTCCGGTACATAAAGCCCGCCATCTTCGGCAAGGCCAGACAGCAGGACGTCGTCAAATCCAAGGACCGGAGCCTGGCCCCGTGTACTGAGATATTTCACCGGATTGTCTCCACACTGATACCGGATGCAGGGGGGCAGAGACTAGCGCCGGATGGGCTTGTCGGCAATGGGGCAGAGAAGGGGATCGAGTGTTTACTGATTTATATGAGACTTCCAATCTGGCCGATAATGTTCTTGTCAACATATCCGTAATCGAATCGGGATATCTGCATGTATATGCCGTGATAAAAGTCTATGCCCTGATGTTATGGTTCTATAGGGGTGAGTGGCCGATCTGAATAAAAATCCATGTTTATGTGGATATTCTACGCTATTCTATGTTAGTTATAGCCGGGTCTTCTTTCTAAAGAAGGCCTTACTGGAGGCTTCTATGCAGCTCTCCATGGATCCTTGGGTCTATTGTCTGTTGGCTTGACCCTTCTCTTTGGTGCCTCATTGGCGCATTAGGATCCGTATCAAACGTCCGGCTTGGTCGGTCATGGCGTCGGTGCCTCTGGGTGCCGTGTGGGGGTTTCTGTCCCTGCATTTGTCTTTACGCAGAAATGACAACTGAACAAGAGGAACACGGTGTATGCGGCACGAAAAGATTGACCTGACAGACCGTGATGACCAGATCACGGAGACTGTCGAATCAATCCCTGAGCCAGAGGGTGAAACAGAAATTATCGAAACAGATTATACGGTGGGGCAGGATAATATAGCTCGCCAATGGACCCTTGAATTTGATTTCCACCATATTGTATTCACTGTATCGGCTTTGTCCGTTGTGTTTTTTACTTTCATTACTTTGGCTCTTCAGAATGACATAGAGCCTGTTTTCGTTGCGATCCGGGATGCGATGACGTCTCGCCTTGGGCCGTTCTTCCTGTTTTCGGGCAATATTCTGGTTGTGCTTTGCTTGGTGCTTGTCGTGTCTCCGCTTGGGAAGGTGCGGCTGGGAGGGCCGGATGCAACGCCGGATTATGGTTATATCGGCTGGTTTGCCATGCTCTTTGCTGCGGGTATGGGCGTTGGCCTGATTTTCTTTGGTGTTGCCGAACCGATGACACACTTCTCGGCGTCCCTAGCTGGTGTCGGGTTGGGAGATGGTGGGGCAAGAATTGATACCGCCCCGTTGGGCGCAGCCTCTGGAGATGAGGCCTTGGCGCGATCCTTGGCCATGGCGGCGACAATTTTCCACTGGGGTCTGCACCCATGGTCCATTTATGCTGTTGCTGCACTGGCGCTGGCCCTGTTTTCCTATAACAAGGGGCTTCCCCTGACACTGCGTTCTATTTTCTATCCCCTGATTGGAGAGAGAGTCTGGGGGTGGCCAGGGCATCTTGTCGATATTTTGGCTATTTTTTCGACGGTCTCCGGGTTGGCCGTGACTTTGGGTGTCGGGGCACAACAAATCGCGGCCGGCCTTGATTTTCTCATGGGTATTGGAACATCCAATGTGATGCTTGTCCTGCTGGTTATTGTCATTACCATGATTTCTGTCTGGTCGATCGTCAAAGGGCTGGATGGCGGCATTCGCAGGGCATCCGAGTACAGTATGCTTCTGGCCGTTATCTTCATGCTGTTTATTGTTGTTGCCGGTCCAACGGCGGATCTGATGTCAGGCTTTGTACAGAACGTGTTGGGATATGGGCAGTATATTTTTCCCCTGTCCGTTCCGTTCGGGCGTGAGGATACCGGATTTGTCGCATCCTGGACGGCTCCATACTGGGCATGGTGGATCAGCTGGTCGCCTTTTGTAGGAATGTTCATTGCGAGGATCAGCCGTGGCCGCACGGTGCGGGAGTTCCTGGTTGCGGTTCTGCTTATTCCGACCCTGCTGTCCGTTCTCTGGATGACGGCTCTGGGAGATACAGCCATAGCCCAGGTGGTGCACAACGACTTTACAGGGGCGCAGGATGCGGTGCTTGAAATCAAGCTGTTTGAAATGCTTGGTCAGTTGCCCCTGTCTGGTCTGGCCTCTGCCGTTGGTGTTGTCCTGATCATTCTGTTTTTCATTACATCGTCAGATTCCGGAAGTTTGGTGGTTGATACGATTGCGGCCGGTGGCAAGGTCAATGCACCGATTGTGCAAAGAGTTTTTTGGGCGTTGTTTGGTGGATTGGTTGCCATTGCTCTGTCTTTGGGCGGGGGTCTGGCTGCCCTTCAAGCCATGGTCTTGTGTACAGGATTGCCGTTTGCTTTTGTCTTGATGGTGGCCTGTTATTCCATTGTATTGGGTTTAGTGAATGAGCGTAGGGTCGGTGCTTCGCAAGGTGATTAACCTGCGGCCGGCTCTTTCCCTGTGCAGGAGGTGTTGTGCCAGTGGCCTCTATCCGGGATTGTGATTGCAGTGCAGGTCATACCGGCATTGCCATTGTGATTGGTGTATCGGGAACTATCGGTAAAGCTGTGTCCGAACACTTGTCAGCTATGGGGGTTTTTGAGGCTGTCATTGGGCTGTCGCGTTCGGGCTCTGATCCTCTTGATCTATTGTCCGAAGACAGTATTGCGCATTCTGCTGAACAGATTGCCAAGTCAGGGAAGGCATTGCGCTTGATATTTGATGCCACCGGATTTCTGCATGGTGATGGAGTCAATCCAGAGAAAACGTGGCGCGATCTGAATCCGCTGGCTATGGCGCATGCCTTTGCCATCAATGCCATCGGTCCAGCTCTTTTGATGAAGCACTTTCTACCGCGTTTGCCCCGGCGCGGTCGTTCCGTTTTTGCAACCTTGTCGGCCAAGGTTGGCAGTATCGGCGATAACAAGCTGGGGGGGTGGTATAGCTATCGTGCGTCCAAGGCGGCGCTGAACCAGCTGGTCAGAACGGCCTCGATCGAGTTGGCGCGAACGCATCCTGATGCCATATGTGTTGCCCTTCACCCGGGAACTGTTGCCAGCCGTCTGTCTGATCCTTTCCGCAAGGACGGATTGGATGTTGTTTCCCCGGACGAGGCCGCAGCCCGTCTTGTCAACGTCGTCTCTTCACTGGATGTATCGGCCTCGGGGCAGTTCCTAGATTATCGCGGTTGTCCCTTGCCCTGGTAGGCTGTTGTGCGCATGGAGCGCCAAGACAGGGCCTCGGCAATGTGCACTGTGCTGATCGGACCGCCGCCGTCAAGATCGGCCAAGGTTCTTGAGACTCTGAGAATACGGTTCCAACCTCGCGCTGACAGATGCAGTTGGTTCGCGGCTTTTTCCAGCAGGGCGCGGCCAGCATCATCCGGTTGTGCAACGGATTCCAGAATTCGGCCATCGGCCTGTGCGTTGGTGCGAATGTGCTGGTCCGGGCACAGGCTCCTGTACCGTTTCTCCTGCAAGGTCCGGGCCGCGGCAACACGTTCTGCAACACAGGCTGACGTTTCCCCTTCTGGTGTTCGTGCCAGATCTGCTGGGGGGACAGATGGAACATCGACGTGCAGGTCAATACGGTCCATCAGGGGACCAGACAGCTTGTTCCGATAATCATCCCCACAGCGTGGTGCTTTCGAGCAGGCCATGGATGGCTCTGTCAAGTAGCCGCAGCGGCATGGATTCATGGCAGAAACAAGCTGTACGCGTGCAGGGTAGGACACATGGCTGTTGGCCCGGCTTATAACCGCGTGCCCGGTTTCCAGGGGTTGTCGCAGGGCTTCAAGTGTTGCGCGTGGAAATTCAGGCAGTTCATCCAGAAAGAGGATACCATTGTGCGCGAGGCTGATGTCACCGGGACGTGCCCGCAATCCCCCTCCAATCAGGGCAGCCACACTGGCAGAATGGTGGGGATCGCGATACGGGCGTGTGGTTATCAAGGCGCCTTCTGGCAAAGTGCCGGCAATGGAGTGAACCATGCTGACTTCCAAGGCCTCCTGTGCAGACAGGGGGGGCAGTAATCCCGGCAGGCGCCGTGCCAGCATGGATTTTCCGGAACCAGGCGGGCCGCTCATCAGCAGGTTGTGCCCTCCAGCGGCAGCGACTTCCAGCGCGCGGCGTGCGCTTTCCTGCCCCCTAACATCGGCCATATCATGTGGGTATGTGGTTTGTGTGGCAGATCTTGGTTCTGGTGGGGTCAGGATCACATCCCCACGGAAATGGTTGATCAGCGCCAGCAGGGAAGGGGTGGCCAGAATATCCCGTTGTGCTCCGGCCCAGGCGGCCTCACCGCCTTGTGCTGCGGGGCAAATAAGCCCGCGTTCGGTACCACAGGCAAAGAAGGCTGCCGGCAGAACGCCGGAGACGGGCGCCACGGATCCATCCAGTCCCAGCTCACCAAGCACAACGAAATGTTCCAGGTCTTCAAGGGGGAGGATTCCCATAGCAGTCAAAACCGCGCATGCAACAGGAAGGTCGAAGTGGCTTCCTTCTTTTGTTATGTCTGCTGGAGCTAGGTTGACAGTTATGCGTTTGGGAGGCAGGGCCAATCCTATAGCCCCCAGCGCAGAACGCACCCGTTCCCGACTCTCGCCTACAGCTTTGTCGGGAAGTCCAACAATAGTGAAGGCGGGAAGGCCGCTGGCGATGGATACCTGCACTTCGATTGGAACTATTTCGATGCCCTGGAAGGCTACCGTGTAAACGCGCGCTATCATCTTAGGTTGATTATTTTCCGCATAGTGTTCTCGGAAGAATACAGAAACCTAGTCCTTGTGAAAGGAAAAAGTGAACAGCGCCCGTCTTGTCAACGGGCGCTGTCTAAAGTACGGACCACCGTCATGCTGGTCTTCTGCGTTTCCGAAGAGAACAGGTGGCCCCGCCAGACGATCCTAGCCGTTATGGGTTTGCCTTAATGCGAATCTCAACCCGCCTGTTTCGGGCTTCTGATACGTTGCCGGCGGTCTGGATCATGAGGCGCTCTTCGCCATAAGCTTCCAAGATCATGGCTGATGGATTGACCCCCAAGTGGGACAGGGCATTGGCAACGCGCTCTGCCCGTTTCTGTGAGAGCTCCATATTGTTGTGCTCTTTGCCCGTGGCGTCGGTATGGCCGGCAATCATCAGTGTTGATGATTTGTGGGCTTTCCAGGCTGCGGCAACATCCTGAATCACCTTCATGGCTTCTGCGTCCAAGTGTGTTGATTTGGTGGTGAAGTGGACTGCGAATGTGTCTTGTGCCTGTCGTGCCGGCTTCAAAGACGATCCCTTGCGCAGTTCTGCCATTGTGTCTTCAAACACTTTTCGACAGGCTGCGATATCATCTGGTTGATGCCCTTCTTCCTGTTCTTGCATCCAGCAATCGAAACCCGCTGCTTGGGCCCGTGCGGCCTTGACTGGCATGGTGTCGCGTGCTCCTGCATCTAGGATAGCTATCAATGCGTTGCGTGCTGCCCGTAATTCCTTGGCAGCTTCCGGTGTCAGGTCACGCTCCTCGATCGCTTGGGGAAGGACCATTTCTCCCTTGGCTGCGGCTTCTGCCCGTCGCAGGAAGTAGGCTGCATCTGTCCAATCGTATTCTGCTTTTTCAGCTGCTGCCAGCTCGACATATTCGGTGTGGAGGACACGCGTAAAGGCATTCCCCTGTAGAGGAAGGGTTTTTGTACCCTCCACATCCCACTGGTCTGCACACGCACCCAAGAGAGCAACAGCCGAAACCACCAACATCAACTTCTTGAACATTGTCCGGGATTCCTCATCGGCATTATGAAACACACCAGAGCATCAAGCCGCGCCATGGACAGTCACAAAGGCATTGACCCGTTTTTGTATTCTTGTTGCTCCAGACCCCGGACTGATGTTCCGATATGTAGACCGGAAAACACAGCCGGGTATTGATCGCTACAGTATCGGTTTTCAGGCAATCACAACAGATTTTTCATAAGACGCGATTGTCGATTGTGCTGGAGGTGCCAAAAAAAACGCGGCCTTTGCGGCCGCGTTTTTCTCAGCATAACCGGATGGTTTACTGAATAAGCTCGACGTCTTCCGCCATTGGGCCTTTTTTGCCCATGCGAATGTTCAAGCGAACCCGCTGCCCACTTTCCAAGTTTTGTAGCCTAGAACGGCTCAGGGAGCCGATGCCGATGAATACATCCTTCCCGCCGGAATCAGGGGTGACAAAGCCAAACCCTTTTTCTGCGCTGAAGAACTTAACGATGCCTTCGATCGTTTCTTCAGCTCCGTCGGAGTAGCCGCCGCCACCGCCGCCGCCGTAACCGTCGTTGGACAGGACGGCGTTAGTCGTGTCAACGCTCAGGATCTGTGAGACTTGGGGACCCTTTGGTCCTTGTTCCAAGTCACAGACAATCTCGGCACCTTGATCGATGGCGCCAAGCCCGGCCCGCTGGAGAACAGAAATGTGAAGGAAGGCGTCCGATGAGCCATCCTGGGGCGCAACAAAGCCAAAGCCCTTGGATGCATTGAACCACTTGACAGTAGCCGTAATTCCCGACTGCAGCGGGTTGGACGGCCGGAAGGACCGGGTATTCATAGCGAACAGAAAACCTTTGAGAAGGGTAATAACCAAGGTAATGGATACCTTATTTTTCTTTTCTCTCCAAGCTTAATGAATCGGGAAACACATCTTTTTTTTTGCGTCGGGACATATTTGTGGGTGGGGTACGATGATAAAAATAACAATAAGCATAACCACACCAACATAAAAACATTATGTATGGAATAATAATGGTTATTCTTGTCAAATAATTACTCGATTCCCCCGTATCTTTACTCTTCCCTGTAGCGCATCATACGCCCTGTTTCCTTGCTCCGCCTGATCTCTTCTTTCCAGGCTTGCTGGAGGGATCTTGCCCTGAAGTGAGTAGGAGTAAAGTCATGGGAGAGGGGGTTTTCGGATGGTACGGGTTTTACATGGGACGGCGTGCCTTTAACGCCTGTACCAAAGTACCGTCATCCAGCCAGTTCAGCTCTCCGCCTACAGGTACGCCGCGTGCCAAGCCAGATGTTGCAATCGGAAGGGGGCGCAGTGTATCGGCGATATAGTGTGCTGTTGTTTGCCCATCCAGTGTCGCGGGAAGTGCCAGGATAACTTCTTGCACGTCTTTTTTCTGGATTCGCTCATTCAGCCCGTTCAGCCTCAAGTCTTCCGGACCGGTCCCGTTGACAGCAGACAGAAGCCCCCCCAGAACGTGATAATGCCCGGAAAAGGCCCCGGATCGTTCCAGTGCCCACAGGTCATCTACGTGCTCCACAACGCAAATAACAGATGGGTCACGCCTGTGGTCTTCGCATAGCGAACAGGGGGCCTGCATGTCCAGATTACCGCATTCGGGGCACACGCGTACAGCGCGCTCCACCTCTTCCAATGCTGTGATGAGGGGCGTCAGGACTGTCTCCCGGCGCCGTAGAAGGTGCAGAACTACACGTCGCGCTGACCTTGGCCCAAGGCCAGGAAGGCGGGCCACAAGTCGTGTCAGGCGTTCAATGGGGTTGCTCACAATGGGCAGATATCCTGTCTGTCTCAGAACGGCAGCTTCATGCCAGCAGGCAGATTGAGGCCCCCGGTTACTTTCTGCATTTCCTCGCGCATGGTCTGCTCAACCTTCTGGCGGGCATCATTATGTGCAGCCAGTACCAAATCTTCCAGAACGCCCTTGTCATCGGGGTCAATTGCAGCATGGTCAATCATAATGCGGCGCATGTCACCTTTGCCGTTCAGGGTCAGCTGGACCATGCCCCCGCCAGAGACGCCCGTGACTTCCATCTCTTCCAGCTTGGCTTGTACTTCGGCCATTTTCTGCTGCATCATCTGGGCCTGTTTCATCAGGCCGCCAAGATTTTTCATAACTATTACTCCGTTTCAGGATTCCGGTTGTGCCAGATTCTCGGTGTCATCGGCTGTTGGCGCGACAGGAAGGTCACGGACTGCGCCAATGCTGGCCGTTGGAAATGCTTCCAAGGCTGCCCGAACCAATGGATCGGCACGAACGCCGGTCATGGTTTTCTCAAATAGCGTTGGTTCACCGGCCTCCTTCGAGATGCTGATGATCCACCGCATGCCCGTCCATTCTTCTAGGCAACGAGCCAGCTTTCCTGCCAAATCTGAAGGCGTCTCGTCTTTCGGTCGGAATTCCAAGCGTCCGGGTTCGTAAAACACGGGGTGCACCGTGTGTTCAAGGTGGTATCCCAGTATAGCTTCGCGCTTTGCAACAACCAAGGCGACCATCTTCTCAAACGTTTCAGGAGCGGTCACTGCTACAGATTTTACGCTCGCAACAGGCGTGCAGTCCTCCTGGACAGGATCCGCCTTTAGCGCGGTTTGTGCACTATACGAGGTATGAGGTGCCGGTGTCGGTCTGGTTTGCGCCCCTGCGTTTCTCGAGGGTTCCGACTCTGGCTGTCGCGGGGAGGGTACGGTTGGGGAGGCTTGGACGGGGCTGGATGTCTTGTCTGGTGTGGATTGTAGTTTGGCAATGACATCGGCTGGTGCAGGTAAGTCAGCCGCATAAGCCATACGGATGATCCCCATTTCCAGTGCCTGTAGTGGTTGTGCCGCTGTTCGGACCTCAGCATGGATTTTCAACAGCATCTGCCATGTGCGGGTCAACACCCCCATTGACAGGCGTGATGCCATATCGGTTCCACGCTTGGCCATATCCGCCGGGACAGTATGATCAGCCGGTACGTTAGGCGTTGCTTTCAGGCGTGTCAGCCAGTGTGTCAACCCTTGCATGTCTTCCAGAATGACGGCAGGGTCTGCGCCCGCCGCATAGTATGCCTGTATGGTTTCCAGTGCATGTGGCAGATTTCCCCCCAGTATGATTTCCAGAAGGTCTAGGGTCTGCCCGCGGTCTGCGAGGCCCAGCATGTCGCGGACCTGTCTGGCATGGATACTGGAGCCACAGTGGGCGATAGCCCTGTCCAGCAGGGACAGGCCGTCCCGCACGCTGCCATCCGCAGCCCGGGCAATGAGTGCCAAGGCTTCGTCATCCACGGTGACGCCTTCAAGCCCGGAAATACGCTGGAAGTGTGCGGAAAGTGTCTCAACGTCAATCCGCCTCAGGTCAAACCGTTGGCAACGTGACAGAACCGTTACTGGGACTTTGCGGATTTCCGTGGTGGCAAAGATGAACTTGACGTGGGCAGGGGGCTCTTCAAGGGTTTTCAGCAGGGCATTGAACGCTGCCCCAGACAGCATGTGCACTTCGTCAATGATATAGATTCTATAGCGTGCACTGGCAGGGCGATAGCGGACCCCTTCCAGTATATCCCGCATGTCCCCAACGCCGGTTCGGCTGGCGGCATCCATTTCCGTGACGTCAACATGGCGATCGGCTGCAATGGCCTGACAGTGTGTGCATAGACCGCAAGGGGTGACAGTCGGTCCGGTATTTCCATCCGGTCCTATGCAGTTTAGAGCCCGCGCAATGATCCGTGCTGTTGTCGTTTTTCCGACACCGCGCACGCCCGTCAGCATCCAAGCCTGTGCAAGGCGGTTGGTTGCAATGGCATTGGACAGGGTTTTGACCAGCACATCCTGCCCAATCAAGCCCGAGAAATCAGTCGGTCGGTACTTGCGTGCTAGAACCCTGTATTCCTCCGTTGCCCCGGTGTTTTGTGCCGGACCCGGGTCTGGACAGGATACATCGGTCATCCGCCGGAACTCGCTCTCGATTATGCCTGGGAAACAGGGAACAGGAATAAGGTGGAAGACTGGACAACGACCCGAACCGGAAACTCGTTGGGGCTGCTTCCTTCCGGACCTGACCCGGTTGGCGAGGGGTTCGTCCGCCGCCAGCCTTCCGTGCGCACTATATCAGTGGAAAGGGGCTGCAACGCAAGCATCTATTTTGCAGTCTCTGTTTTCTTTCTGTTTGGAAGGCGGCCGCTTGAGGCATGGCGGTGACTGCTAATTCAGTCGGACGTAATCAAAGAGGCGTTGCTTATGCCCTGATCCGTAAGAGGGAACTGAATACACACGTAGCAGGCTATTCTTCCCCTGCTGTCATGAACGGCAGAAATGGTTGTATCAACACGACGGTTCTCTCCACTCCGCGTCCTGTTGATCAATTCGCCATGCCAAATTTTGCCGGCAGTAATGGTATTCCACATGTTCTTATAGACGTGTTCCCCTACTTTTCCGCTTTTCAGAAAGCGTGGGTTACGTCCTTCCACATTTGCCAAGGTATACTCAAAGATATCTGCAAAATACTGATTTGCATATAATATGGCTCCGTCCGGGCTTGTGATCATCAGGGCGGCAGGGCTTTGCTCCATAGCTTGGGCAACCAGACGAATGCGTTCCCCAAGGGCGTATTGGTTTCTGACATCCAGTGTCAGGAATATGAACAGGAGGCCGATCCCAAGTGGTGTCAGAGCCATTGAAACCAGCAAGAGGTGGTTATTGTGCAGCCATGCTGCTTGGATGTCTTCCTGTACGGCTGTCAGAACAAAAGACAGGGGGTAAACATCTGAAAGCCTCTTCACGTGAAGGCCCGACTTATGGCCCAAGAGGGAGGGCTCTTCAGTAATGCTTGGGCCTGTGGCTCCTGATTCTTGGTCCAGAATCCCGCCAAGAATCGCACTGCGGGACGGTGCTCCATTTTCAAGGTAAAGGGGTAAGGCCGCCAGAACCGGACCGTCCAGCCGGGCTATAATAGCTTCGCCATTGGGACCGGGGCGTGCGGCGGACAGCATTTCCAGGAACCAGCCCGGGTTCATGGCTGCAATAACGTGATGTGGATCCGGCGTGTTCGTTTCATCTTCCAACATGACAGGAATGACCCATGGGCCATCCGCTTTTATTGTGGATGGGTCAACCGGAATTGCGCCGGCACTGATATAGCGGCCACTGCTGGCCCGCCCGATTCTCAGGCGGCTCCCCAAGCTCAGTGGCCCGCTTTGCTCCAGCCCATATGCTTTTGGAGACAGTGTTTGTCCTGCTGAGAGAGGGTTGGCCGAGTCAGCCAGAATGGTGTTGCGACTATCAACAATCAGAACCTGTCTGATGTGGGGGGATGACCGAAGGCTTTCTGATGCAAGGCGATGCAGTAAGGGAGATGAGTTTTTTATGGAGGAAGAGAGGGCTTCCCTAGCACCGGACTGTACATATGTAAGTATGACGTCAACGGAGCCGACGGCGTGGGTAATGGATCGTTCAAGGAGCACAGCCGATGTTTCAAGAGTGCTCTGAGCCGAAGATTCACTTTGAGAATGGCTGTTCCAGAGGACATATGCAGAGATCATACAAGACAGCAAGACAGTAATGCCGCCAATCCAGATGACCGTTATTCCTGCATAAGTTGATCTGCTCACGGAGCTTTCACCCAGTTCAAGCTTGGCGGCAGACAAAGGCCGTTTGCATGCTTTTGGACTGTATGGCAGGGATGGATGGTTCTGAAAGACCACTGTATCAAGTTGGTCTGGTTTGACATTATCGGGTCAGGACAGTCATCCTTCGGGGGAGTTTTCGCGTGTCTGTATCCCAGCCTTACCGTTTCGTCTGCCTCCTGACCTTGGCTTTTATTTGGCTGGCCGGGAGTCCCTCCGTAGTGGCTGCCAATAGTCGTCTCGAAACGATTCTTGCCAAAGGCGTTCTCCGCGTTTGTATGGTGTCTGAATACCATCGAGCAGGGCATCCTGATCGCGATGTTGTCTTGTCCCGTGCCCTTGCTGCCGATCTGGGCGTGGAATTCCGCCACGAGGACAGTTCGCTTTCCTCGTTGAGGCAGGATATTCGCAGTGGTCGTTGCGACATCGCTGCTGGAGTAGCAATGAACGGGGGAGAGCCTGGTTTTCAGCTTTCCAATCCATATCGGACTGGTCAGGTTTACGCCATTGCCAGAACTCTTGATCCTGGAATCGGGAGCTGGTCTGACCTTGACAGTCAAGATCGTGTTGTCCTTGTCCAGGCTGGCGATGGTTTGCCTGCCTTGGTTAGGGAGGCGCTGCCGCATGCCAGAATTCTGGAGATTGATAGCAGCCACAGGGGTGACCATGAGGTTCGAGCCGGAAGAGCCGATGCGTTTATTGTTGATGATGAACCCTTGGTCGGAACGATGCATGAAGCGGGGTGGGCTCGCACTCTCAGGCCGTTGATGCCGATGGCCACTTTTCCGTATGCCTTTGGTGTTCCCGCAGATGATGCCGTATGGTTGGCGTACATCAACACCTTTGTCCGCTCGGCCTTGGCAGGCGACGATCCGGAGAACGTACCTGTCAGGAAGCGTGTGTCCCGGGACGTTGCCCGCCGTTGATGTTGCCGGGTCCATTCTGCGTGACCTAGTTCAAATCCTGTTTCTGGACAGGGGCAAGGCGCATCGGTTTACCCGCCGTTGATGTTTCCGGATAGGTTGGTTCATCGATATCCTGATTGTGCGATACGCTCTCGGGCTCTGTTGCGTTCATGCTCCCAGATGTTTCAGTGGTTTGAGCAATATGGAGCGCGCGGTACAGGGGCTCAGCTTCAGGCAACGACCAGCGACGCTGGAACAAGATATCCCTGTCATTTGCGGCAGCGCCATAGATTGCAGCATTCCAATCTTCCCGTGAAGAGATCGCGGCGCCCTCGATAGCGCCACCGCCGTATGCGCCCTGTGAATGCGCATACGCAATGATATCCTGCTGCAAATTGGTTGTTGTTGCTGTTTCTATGTTTGCGCCAAATGTGGCAACGCTGATACCGGCCATGGCGCCAAGCTTGAACTGATCTGACAAAATGGACTCCAGTCCCTTTTCTGTCATGATCATCAAAATGCTTTGGACGCGTTGCCCGCCAATTTGCAGCCCGATGCTGCCCCCGGCCATGGAATAAAAAGCAGGGGGAGAGAAGGTGCCTGCACTGTCACGAACGGTCAGGACGCCATAGCCATAAGCTCCGCCCAGAATAAAGCCACCCTTGTAGAAAGACGGGATAACCATGACCGCCCGGGCCCGGGCCAGATAAGGATCCATATCCTTGCGAAAATTCTCGTCTGCCCGCACCTGTTCAACAACAGCAACAGCTTGTGCCAGAACAGCGCGGGCGTCAGCTGCATCACCGGCACTGGCTGTAGAAACATGGGCCAGAAGGATGGCGGGGACAAGCAGCACCAAGCGTATCAGGCGGAACATGGTGTAAGGAATCTCCAGCAGGATCAGGTCAGAAAGTTTATGGTACAAAGGCTGTAGTGCCTCTGTGTGATACGCGTTTCGGTCGACATGAGCAATCGGATTGCGTTGCCGCCCCCTGTATTTTTGGTGGGTCCTTGCGCTTGATGCCACACTTTTCCTGTAATTGATCACTAGACATTGCTCCGTTCGGATGGTCCGGGATGCATGGTGCCAGCATTGTAATGTGTGGATGTGCACGAAATATGGCCATATTTCGATCGCCTTGTAGAGCTCCTTACAGAAGGAAACCAGAGCGTGTTCCGAGAGTTATCTTTATTTCCGGCTTGCCTTTTTGCGATATGCCTTTCTGTTGCTGTAACAGAACAGGCAATGGCCATGCCGGCGGCTTCGTTTTCCTGTAATGAGGCGCGTACGCCTTTTCAGCATCTCGTGTGTTCAGACCCCGTTCTTCTGGAGTTGGATGGTCGTATGGGCCATCATGACAAGGTATGGTTGGATAGCACCTTGCAGGGCTGTGGAATTCCGCGGCAGGGCGGTGCTCCTGAGGAGCGTGCCCGTTGGGCGATGGTGCCATGTCTGGTCAGCGCATACCGCCAGTACTTGGGTATTAAAACGCCGTTACCGGGCGCCGTAGACGGGCCGGAAACAGGAGAACCCGGGCGAGGATTCATTCATCCGTCTTGTATCTCGGTTTTGCTTGATGATTACGATAAGGGACACCTTTTACCGTTGCCTGTTGCCGCTTGTAATCGCGGCTATTCCCATGTTGAGGTTCAGAGCCAGGTTCATGGTTGGCTCAGTGCTGATGCTGCAAAAGATGGGGACGTGGCCTGGGTTGCCTGGTCTGATGCGGGGATTCTGCCTGATGGCCGTTGGGTTGCCGCTGTGAATGAGAGTAGTGGTGGAAACGGGGCTTTGGGGTCAGTGTGGGCTTTTGACCGGCGTGAGCAATCAGGCGCAGGCGATGAAGTCTTGGGTGTTCAGCGGCTGTATGCGGGTGGAGATCGCTGTAATGGTGGCGTTGAGGAGGCGATTGTGGATCATTCCGGCATTCTTGTCTCTGTCAATATTACGCCCGTCGGTTTGCTTCAGGCGATGGACAAGACTCTGACCGGCTTGGATGATCTTCCTGACTGTGCAGCCTGCTGTATCGGAACAGCCCGCTATCGTGTGCCTGTTGGTTTTGATGGGAAAGTTTCGGGCGCTCCTGTCCTTGTCTCTCTGGGACTGAACGAAGACAGGGACTACGGTGGGTCGTCTGTGCAGGCTACGTGCTTTGCGAGTACGGTGGAAGATGCTGTGATCGGTTATGGCAAGGCCTTGGATCCAGCCCGTATGCTTGACACCGTTGATGCCTTCATAGCGTGCAATCGTGATCGTGGTGATCAGAGCGTTCAGCGACGCTTGTAATGTTTCTTGCCCCATTCCGGTATGGCAGGCACCATACCGGAATGGGTACATGTGCTACACCCGCTTGTGATGTCATATCCCGCCGTCGGTTGTTGCGGTTGGCGGCGTCTGTTCCTGCGTTGCTGTTATCAGCGGGGTGTGAATCCGATTCTGCGGGTACGGCGTATCTGGGTTGGCGTGGACCGCCGTCTGTCCCCGATATTCGGGTGCGTTTGGCGGGTTGGGCTTCTCTGGCACCCAGTTCCTATAATCTCCAGCCTTGGAAAATTGCTCTTGAAGGGGACGATGTCCTCTGGCTCTTGGCTGATGCAGATCGTGTCTCTTTACATACGGATCCGGCCCTGCGACAGGTCACATTGGGGCAGGGTACATTCTTGGAGCTTCTTGTGCTGGCGGCTGCTGCCGAGGGATGGGACCCCGCGTTGTCCTTGTTCCCGGATGGTCCTTATGCCACACGCGATGACATGCATCTGAAGCCGGTTGCCCGGGTTGCGCTGTCCCGTGACCCTGCTGTTTTGCCACCCCCCCTTTTTGCGGCAGTCCGTCGGCGCCGGACGTGTCGTGGTGCCTTTACGGGGCAGGCTATCAGTCGTTCGGCCCGTGATACCTTCCTGTCCGGTGCAGGTGCAGCGCGTGGGGTATCTGTTGGCTGGATCGATCGCGGTTCAGGGCTGGAGCGCCTGAAGGGGTTAGTGATAGAGGCAATGCGCCTTGAAAGTATGAATGCGGATCTTGTTGCGGAAACAGCAACTTTTTTACGGCTCACCAAGGAAGAAGTCGCGGAATGCCGTGATGGTGTTGTGCCTTCATCACCCCTGCCGGGCAGCGGGGTTCGTTTGTTCTATGGGCGACACGCCTTTTCTGAACCGGGGTCATGGTTGAACCGGTGGGCTTTCTCGCATGCTGTAAGTTATGTGGGAGAGGCAGACAGCTTTGTCTGGATTTCTACGGATGGCGACAGCCGCGATGATCAGGTAAGGGCCGGGCGTGTTTATGCCAGACTTGATTTGGCTGCGGCTGCGCAAGGTCTGGCCATGCAGCCTTTCTCGTCTCCGCTTGGTGACTGGGATGGTGTGGCCGGTGTGCGTGATGACCTTCACGCGCTTTTGTCGATCCCCGGACGGCGTATACAGATGCTGGCCCGTGTCGGCTATGCAGATAGCGCATCCCCGACCCCACGTCGCAGCGTGGTTGAATTGATGATTTAGAATGAGAAAATGTGATAAGCAGCCCCAGCCCTGCTACAACGACACAGAGGACCTCATGAAGCGCTCGGACGAGTTCCCGAACCTTTTCATCTGCGATCATCCGCTGATCCAGCATAAGCTGACCCATATGCGGGATGTTCAGACATCCACACGGACATTTCGTCAGTTGTTAAGAGAAATAGCCTTGTTGATGGGCTATGAGGTTACGCGTGACCTGCCATTGGCTTATGAACGGATCAATACGCCCATGACCCCCATGGATGCGCCGGTTATTGCAGGCAGGAAACTGGCTGTTGTTCCAATCCTGAGAGCTGGTAATGGGATGGCTGATGGTCTTCTTGAGCTGGTTCCCGGTGCGCGTGTCGGTCATATTGGTTTGGCCCGTGATCATGATACCCATATGCCGGTTGAGTACCTTGTCAAGCTTCCCGACTGTGAAGGACGGACCTTTATTCTGGTTGACCCTATGTTGGCGACGGGTAATTCGGCAGCGCATGCTGTTGATGTCCTGAACCGGCGCGGTATCCCCGACGAGCAGATTCTCTTTCTTGCGCTGGTTGCTGCGCCCGAAGGCATGCGCGCTTTCAACAAGAAGCATGCCGGTGTGCGCGTCTATGTTGCTGCCCTTGATGAACGCCTTGATGAACAGGCTTATATTTTACCTGGATTGGGTGATGCCGGTGATCGCATGTTTGGAACAAAGTAACACGCTTTCCCCGTAAGTTGGAACGGGAGTGCGGCTAACGCTGTACTCCCGTTTTTTGTCCACTGTATTCAGCCCGGCAGTTTGGTGTTTCCCACACAACAATGCGTTCTAGGACAGCTAGCCCCTCGCTGCGTATCTGTACCCTGTCCTGCAGCCGTCGATACCAGTGTCGTGCCAAGGCTTCAGCTGTTGGGGCTTCTGGTATGATGTATAGACGGGTTGCAAGGTGTGTATCGGTCGTCACGACAAAGCCATCCCGTGCAATAGCCTCTTGTAACCCCGCTATCCATTCGTGCTGTTCCTTTCCAGCGGGACAGAACATGGACAGGAGATCTGTATCCGACATTTCGGCAATAAAGCCGTGGTCGCAAGATGCGTCGATGATGGCCATCATCTCTTCTTTCAGGAAGCCAAAGTCCAGAACCATACTGTCCTGTTCTCCACCCTGATGAAGAGAGGATGCGTGGCAGATGGCTTCCACCTCGTAACGGTGTCCGTGGATATGCCTGCATTTTGATCCGTGTCGCATGATCCGGTGGCCGGCATCAATGCCGATGCGACGGGTAATCAGAAAATGGTGGCCATCGCTCATTACGGAATTCCAGTTAGTTTATGTATTTGCAGACCTAGGCGCCATTGCGGGAACTGTTGGCATGTCTGGATGCAGGTTGCGAGCGACTCTGTTGCCGCATGACCATCCATCGGCTGCAAAAAGAAATGCCGGAATTTCAGCTCCGCCAGATACACAAGGTCCAGCCCCTGTTGAGGCCAGACCACCTTCAGCTCGTCGCCCTGTGTCAGAACCAAGTCGGAACCGGCTTTGGGGCTGACGCAAATCCAGTCTATTCCATGCGGGGGGTCTTGGGTGCCGTTAGTTTCCACGGCAACCTCCATGCCAGCTTCATGGAAAGCCTGCACCAAGGGTGTGTCCAGTTGCAGGAGAGGCTCCCCTCCCGTGCAGACAACATAGGGAGTCCCTCCCTGTCTGGCGTTTTGATCCCAGCATGCGCGAACCGCGTGGGCCAACGCACGGGCAGAGGCGAATTTACCTCCTCCGGTTCCATTGGTTCCAACAAAGTCGGTATCACAAAAAGAGCATGTTGCCGTGCTGCGGTCCTGTTCACGCCCACTCCACAAATTACATCCGGAGAAGCGGCAAAAGACAGCAGCCCGACCAGCCTGGGCTCCTTCACCCTGAAGGGTGTAAAATAGTTCCTTGATACTGTAGGTCATTGATGGACTGCCTGCTGCCATGCGTCCCACCCCCGTGCCCGAAGCTCGCACGCCTGGCAGGTACCGCATCCATAGCCCCACGGGTGGCGATGATCGCGGTCGCCGGCATAGCAGGTATGGGTTTTCTCAAGAATCAGGTCTACAAGCTTGTCGCCGCCCAGATCATGGGCCATTGCCCACGTACCGGCCTTGTCGATCCACATCAGCGGGGTTTCGACAACAAAGCGGCAATCCATGCCAAGGTTCAGGGCAACCTGCATGGCTTTCAGGGTGTCATCACGGCAATCTGGGTACCCCGAGAAATCAGTTTCGCAAACGCCGGTGACCAAGGTGCGTATTCCGCGCCGGTATGCAATGGCTGCGGCATAGGTCAGAAACAAAAGATTGCGGCCTGGCACGAATGTATTGGGAAGTCCGTCGGACCCCGTGCGGAAGGCAACGGTCTCTGTCATGGCGGTCTGACTAATATCCGCCAGTGAACGGGCGTCGATGCGGTGATCCACGCCAAGCCGGTTTCCCCAGTGGTTATGCAGGTGCGCAATAGATTCCCGGAAGCTGTGCCGGACTTCCAGTTCAATGGCATGGCGCTGTCGATAGTCAAAGCCGACAGTTTCTACTCGTGTGTAGCGTTCCAGGGCCCAGGCAAGGCATGTCGCCGAATCCTGACCGCCGGAGAACAGCACCAAGGCTGCATCATGATCCAGCATGGATAAAACCAGATGTGTTCAGGGAACCGAGGGGCACATAGGTAACCCCACTGTTAGTCTGCTGCAAGCCCCTATAACGCGGATAGTTCGGTCAGCTGTATCAGGATCCTACTTTTTCCCATGCTGCGGCACGGTAAAAGCATTGAAGGTGATGACTGTAAAGGTATCGGCAACGCCGGACAGGGTCTGTACCTGCTCGGTGACAAAGCGGCCTGTATCGGTTTCATCCTCAAGATAAAACTTTGCCATCAGATCATAAGAGCCTGATATGGAGTAGATCTCGGAGATGCTGGAAATTTTTTCCACGGCTTGTTCGGCAACCCGGTATGCTTGCCCAGGGTGGCATTTGATCATGACAAAAACAGGTTTCATGTGAAGACTCCATGATACCGGATCCGCTCGCCATGCTGCCCTTTCCCCATTCGGGCAGCATGGCCTGTTCATCCGGTCAGGTTTTGGTGGTTTCCCGCTCTTCCGACGGTACAAATCCCCCCAGATCGTACGCAGTACTTTTCTTGGATGTATTGTCCCCGTCATCTTGGGGTTGTCGCAGTCGCTCCTCGCCGAGATACAGAAGAATCGGTGCAGCAATGAAGATCGAGGAGCTTGTCGCCAAGATAATCCCGAACAGCAGAACCCAGGCGAACGGCTGCAGGGATTCGCCTCCAAATAGCGCCAGTGGCAGGATGGCCAGCAGGGTGGAGAAGGACGTGGCAACGGTACGGCTCAGGGTCTCGTTGATCGAGATGTCGATCAGCTCCCGGAGAGGCATCGCCTTGTAGATACGCAGGTTCTCGCGGACCCGGTCATAGACAACCACCTTGTCATTGATGGAAAAGCCCATCACGGTCAGGATCGCGGCAATGGCGGGCAAGTTGAATTCAATGCCGGTAAGGGCAAAAAAGCCGACAACCTTTGTGACATCCAGCAGCATAGTTGCCACGGCACCAACGCCAAACGGCCATTCAAACCGGAACCAGATATAAAGCAGCATGGCAATGGCCGCCAAGCCCAGTGCCAACATACCATCCCGGAACAGCTCTTCGCTGACCGAGGCACCGATGTTCTCCACGCGCCGGATGATGGTACCCGGAATATCGGACTTAAGGGCAGACTGTACGGTTTCCACAACGGCTGCCTGCGCCTTGTCGCCGCCGCTCTGGCGCTCCAGTCGGACCAGAATGTCTGTGTCACTGCCAAAATGTTGAAGTTTGACCGGCCCTATGCCCAGTTTCTCCAAGTTGGTTCGCAGCGTACCAAAATCTGCAGGTTCAGGGGTTCGGATCTCCACAACCGTTCCACCGGCAAAATCCACGCCGTAGTTCAGTCCCGGAGTAAAGAACAGCACCACAGAGGCAAGGCTGAGAGCTGCCGACAGGCCCAAGCCAATGTTGCGGCCTTTCATAAAGGCAATACGGGTATCATCAGGGACAAACCGTAGGCGACGTCCGGGATGCAGCTCGGTCGGCTGGCGTAATCTCAGCCACCGGACTATGAGCATCCGCACCAGCAAGATGGCTGTGAACATCGATATCAGGATGCCAAGACTGATGGTCACCGCAAACCCCCGAACAGCCCCAACGCCGACCACGTACAGCAAGAGCATCTTGATCAGGGTGGTCGCATTGGCATCGACAATCGTGGCATAGGCCCGTCTGAACCCGGTTTCGATTGCTCCGGCCGGGATTTTGCCTCGTCGTGTTTCCTCGCGGATACGCTCATTGATCAGGATGTTGGCATCAACGGCCATGCCCAGAGACAGCAGAAGTCCTGCAATTCCGGGAAGGGTCAGGGTTGCCCCCATGGCAGACAGCGCCCCGATGGCCATGGCTAGGTTGACCAGCAAGGCCATATTGGCATAGAGGCCGAAGCGACCATACGCGGCAGCCATATAGGTGATGACCAAGCCAAAGCCGACCGTCAGGGAAATCATGCCGGCACGGATTGCATCGGCGCCAAGATCTGGACCCACAGTCCGTTCCTCGACAACGGTCAGCGGCGCAGGCAGGGCCCCGGCCCGTAGCAGAACAGCCAAGTCATTGGCGGAAGCCGCATTGAAGGAGCCGGAAATCTGCCCCCGTCCCCCGACAATGGGTTCGCGGATCACCGGAGCAGAAATAACCTTTCCATCCAGAACGATGGCAAAGGGTTTACCGACATGCCGTGTAGTGATATCGGCAAAGCGGCGCCCGCCAAAGTCGTTGAAGGCAAACGTGACAAGCCATTCACCGGTCCTCTGATCAACAGTTGGCCGGGCATCGGTCAGGTGAGACCCGTCAACCTCGGATTGTCGCCGTATAACAAGGTGTGATGGTCCGCGTCCGGTATCCGTCATGGGCAGCCACTGGAAACCGGGTGGGGCGGGTGTACCTGGACGTAGGGTCTGGTCACCAACCATGTGAAAGCTCATCTTGGCAGTCTGACCCAGCAGGGTCTTGATCCGGCCGGGGTCTGACTCACCAGGAAGCTGGACAATAATACGGTCCTCGCCTTGCCGGGCAATCATGGGTTCCCGCGTGCCCAGTTCATCGATACGCCGCCGAACAATCTCGATCGATTGTCCTACCGCCTGCCTTGCCCGTTCTTGCATGGCTGCCGGATTGGGACGCAGGACAATACGGGTTCCTTCGGCTTCAATATCGTAATCCCGGTAGGCTGTCCCCCCGACACTGACGGCAGAATCCAGTTTTCCCAAGGCATCGAGGGCAGCAGTTTTCTGCCCTGCATCCACTAGGTCGAAGCGAACGCTCCCATCATCGACCCCCAGCCCTGTGTAGCGTATCCGTGCATCCCGCAGCAGGTTGCGTGTGCTGTCAACGGTGCCTTCGACCCGTTCCTGTGACAGCGTGTCCAGATCGACTTTCAGCATCAGATAGGATCCGCCGCGCAGATCCAAGCCTAGATTAATCCGGGTATCGGGCATCCATGATGGCATGTCCTGTTCCGGAATCAGGTTGGGAAGGCCAAGCAGAATACCGACCATGCAGATCGTAATGACCAGTGTTGTTTTTATCTTTGAAAAATAGAGCATCAGCAGTGTGTATCCGTCAGGGGGCAGGGGCGGACAGCCAGATTACGGTAAGGCCGGGATGAACCTGCGGCCGGTTCGGATAGGGTGATATAGGGCTTTAAAATATGCATGCGTTTGGCTTGTCGTGATGTCCATGCCAGAATGTGCGCGTCAGTCTACTGCCCGGACCGGTGAAGGCAAGCCTGCTGACGGCAGTATTTGCAGAAAATCTGGTTCAGTCAGGGTGAGGCGATAGCCGGCGTGCCTTTCAATATACCCCCGGATCTGCACGTTCCGTCCGGAAAGTTCACCGAGGGTCACGCCCGCCCGTTCCAGCTGTCTGGTTGTTGCCATTGGCAGAAAGACAGAGAAATCAGTACGCCAGTCCGCTCCGAAATCCAGATAGGCTCCCTTGGTTGTGCGGGTTGTACGACGCACTGTACCCTCCACGATCCGGAAGGTTCCCTGGTCATCCTGCCCGACTGCATCGGCTTGCCTCAGGATCTTGGTCTGTGGCCACTGTTCGCGATCTTTCATGCGGGTTTCGGATTCGCGATCCAGAAGTTTTCGGGCCGATTCGCCAGCGCTGGGTGTTGGCACAACAAAGGCCAAGCCGGACAGGACCAGTTGCTCCTGTACCCACAGACCGTCACGCTCCCTGTAGACCGGCCCCGAGAGCCTGCCATGCCGGTCCGGCAAGGGGGGGGAGGCCGATATGCACACACGCTCACCATCCAGAAGGGTTCTCAGGTAAGGTAATGTGACAGGGTCTGTAATGGTATCTATGCCGTCAAGTTTGATGGTTGTGCCATCCTGAAGGGTAATGGATCGCAGGCTTTCTACGCCTCCGAACGTTCCGCACGACCTTTTCGGGCTTGCCTGTGCAGGTATGTGTAAAAGCAGGCACAGAACAACCTGAAGGCACAGGATTTGGGGAAGAGACCCCGAAAACATGATGTTTCTTTCCGGTACAGAAAAATAGTCCCTCAGACCTAACCCGAAGCCTTGCGCGGCATCAAGGACCCTGCAATCCTTCCCATGTGGGCGAACAGGCAGCTTGGGAGTCGGGATCATCAACCAAGTGCGCAAAAGTTACGGTGATACCGGTACTGAGGTCGAAGGTGACCGGACAGGTACTGTCTGCGGTAAGGTTATGGTTGCAGATGACCATGCCGTTTTCCGCGAAGGGCTGCGCCTTTTGATGGAGGCGCGTGCTTTTTGCGGTGTTGTGCTGGAAGCCTTTGACGGGGATTCTGCCCGTGCGGCGATGCTGGCGCATCCGGATATTGACCTTGCTGTTCTGGATCTCAACATGCCGGGTATGGAGAGTATGGCTCTCCTGAAAGACCTTCGGTCCAGCCATCCGGCCTTGGCTATTGTTGTGTTGACGGCTTCGGAGCGACGGAATGACATGCGAGCGGCTATGGCTGCCGGTGCCACGGGCTATATTCCAAAGTCCTTTCCAATTAACAAGATCCTTGCTGCCCTAGAAAAGATTTTGGCCGGTGAGAACTTCTTTCCGGCGGATGCCCTTCCGGATGATGGGATACCGCCCGAGCTTGGCAATATTTCCCTCAGCCCCCGCCAGCGCGAGGTTCTCTCCCTGATTGCGCGGGGCAAGAGCAACAAGGAAATTGCCCGTCTTCTGGATACGGCCCTGCCTACCGTTAAGAACCATGTCGCCAATATTTTCGAGAAACTCGGGACCAGAAATCGGGTTGCGGCTGTTAATCTGGGTCGTAAAATTGGCCTGATACCAGACGAATAGACCCTCCTTTCTGGTATGATGCTGTGATGGCAGGACCTGCGGTGCTGCTTCTGGTCTGTTCAGCTCCGGGGACTTTCCAAGAGATGTGCGCAAAAACTACCCAGCACCACGTTGATTCTGTTGATCTCAGAAAGCGTGGGAAGCCATATGATCTGGTCGATACGCATGCATCCGGCTTTCTGGATGTTGGTGACGGTCATCATCTTTATTGGGAGGAATGCGGGAACCCGGAAGGCATTCCTGTTGTTTACATTCATGGTGGTCCGGGTGCCGGGTGTGCGCCTGTTCACCGCACGTTTTTCAATCCATCCCGGTATCGTATTGTCTTGTTCGACCAGAGGGGGGCGGGGCGTTCTCTTCCCTATGCCTGTATCCATGCCAATACGACCAAGCATTTGATTGATGACATGGAAGCTTTGCGGGTCTTTCTCGGGATTGATCGCTGGCTTCTGTTTGGTGGGTCGTGGGGCAGCACGCTTGCTTTGGCCTATGGGCAGGCTTACCCCGATCGCGTGCTGGGGTTTGTCTTGCGCGGTGTGTTTTTGTTTACACGGGCAGAGGTAGACTGGTTTCTGAACGGGATGCAGCATTTTTATCCTGAAGCAGCCCGCTTTTTTTACGAATTTCTTCCCGAGGATGAGCGGTCTGTCTGTCTGGAGTCGATGTATCGTCGCCTTTGTGATCCGGATCCGGCCATCCATGGGCCTGCAGCGGATGCGTGGGCCCGGTATGAAGATGCCTGTGCCCGTTTGGTGCCTCTGCCTTTTATTCCGTCGATTGTCCGTGAAGATGGGCAAAGCTGCAGCCTTGCCATTGCTAGGCTGGAGGCCCACTACATGATCCATAAGGGTTTCATAGCGGAGAACCAGCTGCTGGATTGCCTCGAGACCGTACGGCATCTGCCCTGCCATATTGTACAGGGGCGCCATGACGTCATTTGTCCACCGCGTGCGGCATATGCCTTGCACCAAGCGTGGCCTGGTAGTGCGTTGGTCATAGTTCCAGATAGTGGCCACGCCGCCATGGAAGCCAGTTTGCGCAGTGCATTGGTTGCCGCCGTTGATACGTTTGCCAATCAGCTGGGGCAAGGCTGACAAGAAAAACTGGAAACGAAGTGGATCAGGCTGCTATAAGGACGCGGTTCTTGCCTGTATCGGGCAGGGCGTGTGGTATGTCTCCGTAGCTCAGCAGGATAGAGCACAGGATTCCTAATCCTGGGGCCGTGGGTTCGAATCCCGCCGGGGACACCATCATCCTTCTTCCCTATATGATCTCAGCGGGTTGAGCTGATCACGGCCAGAAATTCTCGCCGTGTTGCGCTGTCTTCCCGGAAAGCTCCCAGCATGCGGCTGGTGACCATGTTGACACCTGTTTTGTGAACGCCGCGGGTTGTCATGCATTGGTGACTGGCTTCTATAACGACAGCAACGCCTTTTGGCTCCAGCACATCCTGTATCGCACCGGCGATCTGGGCTGTCATTTTTTCCTGAATTTGTAACCGCTTTGCATACAGATCCACGATTCGGGCCAGCTTTGATATGCCGACAACCCGCCTGTCTGGCAGATAGGCAACGTGGGCCTGACCAATAATGGCTGCAAGATGGTGCTCGCAATGGCTTTCGAAGGTAATATCTTTCAAGATAACCATCTCGTCGTACCCCTCGACCTCTTCAAAGGTGCGACGCAGGTATTCCTCGGGGTCATTGCCGTAACCGGAGCACCATTCTTCCCACGCACGGGCAACGCGGGCAGGCGTTTCAAGCAAACCTTCCCGCGCAGGATCATCCCCTGCCCACCGCAGCAGGGTGCGTACAGCCTCCTCGGCATCCTGTCGTGAGGGGCGTTCGCTGGCCTTGCCCTGTGTGACAGATGATTGAACCGTGGACAGTGTGCTGGTCGGTGTAGGACGCAATGTTTCTCTCCGGGGGTCGGTCATTGTTTCACCTGGGCTGTGCGCGGGCGTCAGGGGGCGGTGTTTTCCTGACTGTCGGACCATGTTCATGCTTGTTGTGTCAAGAAAAAAGCAGGCTTTTGTCTGATGGTCAGAGCGGCCTTGCACGTTAAGTTTATGGCTTGGAGAATTCCCTGCTTTCTTGTTCCAATCGGGGCTGGTTTCTCATCGGGCCACATCGAATGATGTCCATTCACTGTATCTTTCTATTTATGGCCTTGCCAAGAACGTTGGCTGACCGTATAGATCCTGTCCTCGAATGAAGACTATTCCTTGCTGTGCGGGTGTAGCTCAATGGTAGAGCAGAAGCTTCCCAAGCTTACGACGAGGGTTCGATTCCCTTCACCCGCTCCATTTACAACAAGTTCTGTTGATTTTTGTTAATGCCGTCGTCTCATCAGGCGCCGGGTTCCCTGTGCGACAGGTTCTTTCTTTCCCCGGGCGATCAAGATCAGCAGAATGCCTAGTGGGCCGCTTACAGCCCATGCCGGAAGGGCCAGAAGATCAGCAAATATGCGGTCAAGGGCTGTGTTTGGTGCTGGTGCTGTGTGGCCGGCAAGGAGAGCCAGAAGCTCGCCGGTTGCAAGTCCACTTTCCGAGCTGGTTCCAAGCGCCATGACGCCCTCCGCCGAGGCGGAAGTCAGCGCAAATCCTAAAAAGAGCCAGCCTATAATTTTCCCGGTCATGGTGCGGTAGATCCCAAAGAGGCGTTTCTCCTGTCAGGAGATAAGGCGCCTAGCCCCACATGGGAAGCATGCCACAAGTGTTTGGCTGTGCAATCAGGGTCTTCAAGACTGCGCCACATGGACAAAAATTATTTTTTCTCCAAACAGCCATTGCATTTTGCGTTGTCGTCGGCTAGAAATCCGCCTCGCCGTGCTTGGTAAGAGCCGGTGAAGCGGGGCAAAAGCCCTGCACCAGGGGAGAGGTGGCCGAGTGGTTGAAGGCGCACGCCTGGAAAGTGTGTATACGGGAAACCGTATCGAGGGTTCGAATCCCTCTCTCTCCGCCATATTCGTTCCCTAAAGCCTTGATTTATAAGGCTCTGAAAAAAGAGAACCGGCGCTGTCCCACGCTTTGCCTCTATAAGAATCGGCGCACTCTTTTGACGCCACGCTCAGCGTTGCCACCCGCTAGAGAGCGGTTGTTCCTGAGTCATCCCCCCCCCCAGAAAGAAGCAAACTTAAACGCCATTGCGGCACCGCTGGCCAGAAGCTTTTTGAACAGCGGTGCTATGTCTTTCTAGGAATCAGCAAGTTAGAGCCGACAGATCTCTTGCATGATGACACCCACCACCGTTCTTATTTCGATGGTACAGACGTGATATCCATAGAAATTCCAATCATTTTTGATGAGGGTTCAGGTATCTTGCACGGGACATGGGACTCCAGTCTGCCCATCACATCGCGACGGCAGGCGGCAACGTATCGTTCTGTAACCCCAAGGTAGCTGGCGATAGCATCATCAGCAAAGCCTGACAGGGCCATTTGCAGAATTCTGGTTTCGGTTTCTTCCCGGCCGTTGGCGCCGGGGCGTCGTTCAGCGCGCATGTAGTCCTGCAGAAAACGAAACGCCATACCTTCCATGGCTGACTGTTCGTCTTCGCGAATTTTGACATCGCGACTGGTTATAAAGCTGACTGAATAAAGCCGGTTTCCTACATGTATGGGAACAACCATGCCTTCCCGCAGCCCGAACGCGAACAGTTCATTGAAGAACTCGTTGTTCATATTCCGGACGGCATCATATTTAACGGTCGTGTCGCTGGCCGGAATCACGTAAGTGAACGGATCAACGTCATGATAGCCATGATCTACATACCGCTGGACATAGTTGCCGGGCGTCGACGCCGCAATGCATGGGCAGCCGAGGTCTTCTATGACATCGTCTTCCCATCCAAAGAATGCCGCAAATTCAAACCCCATCGCAGTGCTGTTTGCCAGAAGGTTCTTGAACAGGGGGGCAATATCCTTGTGGGAGTCCACAATTTCGAATCGCTTGATATCTTCCATAACAACCAAATCCTTCTGCTTGCCCCTGAATTAATGCGTCAAAAAATTGGAGCATACAAGCCATCGTGCACGCTCCAATCCCCCCTGAATGTGTGCACTTCTGTTGTCCGCCGGTGTGGACAAAGAGACGGGAAGTGCCGTTATTGCCTGAGCGCCGTAGATGTGCCGTGCAGCGGGATGCTTATCATCCTAGATGAGCGCACTGACTTCCCGTAGGGGGCGCGATACCCCAATTTCTCCATAATGCCCCAGCGGCAAGTCGAGACATAACTTTCTGTCAGGCCAAGGAATTCAGCAATGGCATCATCAGAAAATCCAGACAGCGCCATTGAAAGAATTTTTTCTTCTGTTTCGTTACGGTTGTTGGCTGCGGGCCGCTTTTCAGCCCTCATGTAATCTTGGACAAAACGGAACGCCATGCTTTCCAAGGTGCCCTGTTCATCCGGCCGGATGCCAGCATCACGGCTGGTGCAGAATCCAACGGTATAAAGACGATTGCCTATGCGCACCGGTACGCCTGCGCCGTCTCTCAGGCCGAACGTGGCTATTTCATTGAAATAATCACTGTTCATGTTTTTGAGCATGTTAAATGTCAGGGAGGAGTCACTGGCGGGAAGCATATGAGTGAATGGGTCGATTTCATAGTAGCCCCGTTCCGCATAGCGGTGGACGAAGTCCGCTGACCATGATGCTGCGATACATGGGAAGCTGCTGTCTTTTATAACATCTTCCTCCCCTTCCATTCCCCAGAAAGAGACAAACTCAAATCCCATGGCGGTGCTGTTGGCCAAGAGAGTGTTGAACAGGGGTGCTATATCCTTGTGGGAGTCCACAATTTCAAACCGCTTGATATTTTCCATAACGACAGGCCCTTTCTTCCCCAGCGACCCCGACAAGACCCACATTCTTGGTTGTCGTGCCGCGCATATATTCAACAGGGAAGATACCACGCAACCGAACGAATTCCAGAAAAATTTTCCAAATACACACATAGCGTGTACGCATACGAAGTTGCCTTGATTGCAAGGGGTTGTCCCCCTGTTGGTCGATTTTGCTGTTCTCGTTACGGTTTTAAATCCCATGTAGTCAGGGTGAAAATTTGTCTGGAAAACGTCAATTATGGTTGATACAGTGCTGTCGCCGCATCGTAAGGGTGTGCGGCGTTGCGATAGTGTGTCGCTCCGGCTGATGGCGGGGGATTGAGTAATGAACGAAGCAAGAAAAGTGTCAGGCGTAAAAGCGCCAGTTGGTCGTGATGGAGGCGAGCTGTTTACAGCTCTCTGTTCCAGGGCTAAGGACTTGGGTTTTGAATGCGTCACATTCATGGGCGTGGCTGGTGATGACGAGGCGTCAAGAGACATCGGGTATCCCTTTATTGCGGCATCCTGTCCGCCCGGGTGGGTGGATCTTTACAAGGAACGTGCCTATCACAAGGTTGATCCAGCCCTTCTGCTTGCCCCCGTTGCCATGGGGACGATGAGCTGGGGTGATCTGGATGGCGCAAGGCTGGATTTTTTCCGGGAGGCGTCTTCGCATGGCTTGCGAACTGGTCTTTCTATCCCTGTGCAGCTGCCATTGCGGACGTATCTGTTGAACTTTGCCACGGCAAGGGAGGAAGCGATCAGCATTCCCGTCCGGTCCGAGCTGGAGGGGCTGGCGTTCATGTTCGTCCAGAACTGGTTGCGAGCTTGCCCACAGCAGGAGCGGTCACCTGCCTTCAGTGAAAAAACTCTCAAGATTCTGCGTATGTGTTTGCTGGGGTTTGACTGCAGCTCCATCGCCACATCTCTTGGCATGACGGCCCACGGTATCTCGTGGCACCTGAAAGATGCCCGCAGGAAGTTGCGTTGCCAGACAACCATGCAGGCCTGTGGCAGGGCCTTGTTCCTGGGTCTTATAAAAGTTTAGTTGCGCTTGAGTTGCATCGCCGTGGGTGCCGGAACATTTGTTTCCGGCACTGGCGCTTTTTTGTTTATCCGCGGAAAACAGTTCTGGAAGCAAGGTTCCTTGTTGTCAAGGGCCTTGAACAGTTCTTGTACGGGTGGTCATTGGCTTGAGGTTGTGTTACCCGTTCAGCCATTGTCTGGTGATGCGGGTTATCTTATGAACGTTACTCTTTCTGACATAGCGGAACGGTCCGGGGTTCGCTTTGGGACCAGTGGCGTGCGTGGCTTGGTTGATGCAATGACCGATGAGGCCTGCCAAGCTTATACGCAGGCGTTCCTGACGCTCGTGAAAGAGAGGGGCAGGCCTTGTGATCTGATTGTTGGTCACGACCTTCGTCCCAGTAGTCCCCGTATTGCGTCGGCCTGTGCCGCTATAGCTCAGGAGGCGGGCTTCCGGGTTCGCTATGCCGGTGTTCTGCCGACGCCTGCCTTGGCTTGGTATGGGCAGATGATCGAGGCTCCCGTTCTTGTGGTGACCGGCAGCCATATTCCTTTCGATCGTAACGGTATCAAGTTTTATCGTCCGGATGGGGAACTGTCCAAGGACGATGAGGTGGCCATGATGCAGATGCCAGTGGCTAAGGTGGTAACGATGAGACCGGCTGTACTGCCAGCTCCGGACACAGTGGCCGCAGAAGCTTATGTGCGTCGGTATGTGGATTTCTTTGGGGCAGGTGCCCTGGAAGGGATGCGGGTTGCCGTCTTCGAACATTCCAGTGCGGCGCGTGATATCTTGCGGGTCATTCTGGAGGCGCTGGGAGCCCGTGTTCTTTCCATTGGCAGGACAGACAGTTTTGTTGCCATCGATACCGAGGCTGTCAGTCCGGCAGATGTGCGTGCGGCCCGTGAGTGGGCGCAAAGCCTAGATTTTGATGCCGTTGTTTCAACAGACGGTGATGGTGACCGGCCCCTTGTCGGGGATGAGGAGGGTAACTGGCTACGGGGTGATACTGTTGGTCTTTTATGTTCCCGGTTTCTTGGCGCTGATCATGTTGTGACGCCAGTCAGCAGCAATACGGCCTTGGAGCACTCAGGTTGGTTCAGGGCGGTAACGCGTACGCGGATTGGGTCGCCCCATGTTATTGCAGCTATGCAGGATGATGTAACGGGCCGCAATATATGCGTGGGATATGAGGCCAATGGCGGTTTCCTTCTGGGAAGTCGTATCGTTCATGAGGGTCGTGTTCTTGAGCCATTGTTGACCCGTGATTCTGTTCTACCGATCGTGACGCTTCTTGCTACGGCACGTATGCGTAGGTGTTCCCTTTCTGCTTTGATGGCTGATCTGCCACAGCGTTTTACGGCCAGTGATCGCTTGCAGGGTATAGATCCAGCCCGGAGTTCGGCTCTTCTGAATGAGTTGCGGAAGGATGTGGATGGTTTGTTGCGTTATCTGCCCCCTGATTGTGGAACCATTGTCCTGGTTGACCAAACAGATGGGCTGCGTGTGACGTTCTCCTCGGGTGACATTGTGCATTTGCGCCCTTCGGGCAATGCGCCCGAGCTGCGGTGTTATACCGAGTCTGGAACCCCCGGTCGTGCAGAGGCCCTGTGCCGTTTCTGCTTTGAGTCGCTGCCGTGAGGGTTTTGCTCACAGGGGCAAATGGTTTCGTCGGGCATGCACTGTGTGTGGCGCTTGCTGCATCGGATCACTTTGTACCCGTTCCTGCTGTTCGTCTGGACGGGCAGTCGATTGCTGGCATGCCGGCTGTTCCTGTCGGGTCTGTTGATGCCGGTACCGATTGGTCCCATGCCTTGGCCGGGTGTGACGCGGTTGTGCATCTGGCGGCCCGCGTTCATGTTATGCGGGAGCATCATCCTGATCCTTTGTCCGCTTTCAGGGACGTGAATACACAGGGAACCCTGTCCTTGGTGGAGCAAGCCATACAGGCTGGTATCAAGCGTTTCATTTACATCAGCACCATCAAGGTTTCCGGGGAAGGTCGCGAGGCAGAAAAACCATACCGGGAAGATGATCAACCGGCACCTTCTGATGCTTATGCCCTGTCCAAGTGGGAAGCAGAGCAGGGGTTACGCCGTTTGGCTCTTGGCAGTGGTATGGAATGGGTTGTGATCCGCCCGCCGTTGATCTATGGCCCCGGGGTCAAAGGTAATTTTGCCACTTTGATGACGTGGTTGCAGAGGGGGATTCCCTTGCCTCTTGCCTCCGTATCCTGCAACAGGCGCTCCATGGTTGCCGTTGATAACCTTGTGGATCTGATCGTCCTGTGCTTGGTTCATCCGGGCGCAGCGGATCAGCTGTTTCTGGCGGCAGATGGGGATGATGTCTCGACAGAGGGACTTCTGCGATCTCTGGCTGAGGCTATGGGGACGCGCGCGCGTCTGTTTCCTGTTCCTGTTTCTTGGTTGCGGTATCTTGGCCGTTGTACAGGGATGGGACCGGCTGTTGACCGATTATGTCAGTCCCTGACCGTCGACATCTCCAAAGCCCGCTCTGTTCTGGGATGGAAGCCACCCCTTACACTCCGGCAAGGGTTGGCGCGTGCTGCGGCCTATCCTGTGAAGAGGTGATGTGTCCGATGACCCGTCGCCACCAGCTTGAACAGGCTTTGTCCCTGTTGGCTCCCACCCTTCCACAGTGGGAGAAGCAGGCTGCGCTGGATCATGCCCAAGATTCACCCGGTTTGCGGCGGGGGTCGGTTCAGGCCGCGGCTTGGTTGTCTTTGGTGGCTTTGGCTCGTCATCATTTTACAGACTATGATGCCCTGCTTGAGGATGGCTACAGTCGTGATGCGGCGCGTGCCATGGTTTGCGGGCAACTCAATGCCGTGCTTTTGTCCTGGGGTTGTCGCCGCACCGTTGGGGAAGATGATCCCGCTTGGTCGGCGGATATATTTCCATCCCGGTCGTCGCGACCGGAATAGGGATGTCATCTCAGTGTGTCTGGATAAAGCTGCGCTGGGTTCCATGAAGAACAACCGCGGTGAGAACATTACTGCGCCAAGCCCCGGTATCAATCCCGATGCGGTTTGCCCTGTTCTCTGGTGTCGGGTGTATGGTGTGACCATGTACCACGGTATGCTCCCGTGTATCGGTGCATGATAGGAAGGGTTCCCGGATCCACAGCATGTCCCGTCGGCTTTGACGGCCCAGTGAAATTCCGGGTCGTATCCCGGCGTGTACGAAAAGGTAGTCTCCGCATGTCGTCCACAGGGGCATGTTTTGCAGAAATTGGCGATGCTCCCCGGGGAAGACAGCCCTGAAGGCACGTGACAGCTTGAAACGGTCCAGCGCCTCCGGTTCCTTATCCGGCGTATCCACACCATAGCTACGCAGTGTTTCCAGGCCACCGTATTTCAGCCAGTTCAACCCGTCGGCAGGGTGTTCAAGGAAGCTCAGAAGGGAGTCTTCGTGATTACCCAGCAGGCAGCGTGTTTGTCCGTTTTCCAGGGAGAGAGTCCGCAAGCGTTCCAGAACGCCGGGCGTATCAGGTCCCCGGTCAACGTAATCACCCAAGGTAATCAAAAGCACCTGCTCTTTTGCCTGGCGTCGCTGTGATATATCGTGGCCAATCTGTTCCAGAAGGGCGTCTAGAAGATCAAGGCGCCCGTGGATATCGCCTATGGCGTAAACAATCAGCCCTTCCGGAACAGCAGTATGTGTGCCCGAGGACTTATCATCTGACATGACGAACCCTTCCGGTTGCGCACGACACTAAATCCCAGTATGGCCTTGCTGTCAGGACGTGCTCCGGTCAAGGAGAGCCGACCCTAGGTGTTGGCGTATGGCTGCCCCAAGCTGGGCATCTACATCCTGCATCAGGTGCTCTACCAGTTCAAACCAGATCTGGTCACGTTCAGCCAGAGATGCTTTCTCGGGAATTGTTATGGTCCTCCACGCTGTGGCCGATGCTTCGTGACGCACAACGCCGGCGCCATCAACAATCTGGACCGCGATATTGGCTTTTGCGGCATAGCGTGCCTCTGGCTCGTTGGTAAAGAAGCCGGTGATTCCCTTCTTGGTTGGAAGCTTGGTTTCTGTTACGGATGCCTCGCGTATATCAACACGGATATGTCTTTGATGGGTGTGGGTTGTTGTAATCCGGTCCTGTGCCCACGCTCGCATGGCCTGTTCCGGTGATAGGGGCATACGATGTTCGACATGTGGGCTGCGCAGTGGTGGGATATAGCTTGTCACAATATCCGGCCCTTGTGCTGCAAACCGGAAGGGAGCCTTGGTCAGGAAGCGTAGCTCCGGCTGTTTAGAAACGGGTGGCCCTTGGTCCGAGCACCCGGCAGCAAGTGACAGCATGGCAAAAAGACAGACCGTGCCCAGAACAGGCAGAAACCGCGAAAATGGGAAAGCGTATGTCATGGTGATGTTGTACCTTGGGAGAGGACTTCGATATCCGATGCGCTGAAGATGTATTCTGTGGAACAGAACTGGCACTGGACGCTGACTGATCCATCATCAAGCTGCATCTCGCCCAAGCTGCTGGGGCTGAAGGTTGCCAGCGTTTCTTCCACCCTTTGCCGTGAGCAACGGCACCCGAATACTAGGGGGCGGGGTGGCGATACAGACAGATCCTCATCGTGGAACAGGCGGTGAAGAACAGTGCCAGCCTCAAGGCCGGGATCAAGGAGTTCAGCCGTTGTCAGGCTCCCCAGAAGGATGACGGCCGTGCGCCAAGCCTCGTCTGCATCGTCCTTGGATAGGGAGAGGATTTTGCCGCCATCGACCGGCATCCTCTGGATCATCAAGGCCGCGGCCCGCCATCCGTTGTGGTTCGGGCATGGGGCTTCGGATGCAACCTTAATAGCTGTTTCCAGCTGCTCGGACTGACGGAAATAGGCATGGAGACACTCTGAAAGGGTTCGGCCTGTCAGTTCCACCAGCCCTTGATAGCGTTCAGGAGCATTCCCCTGGTCAACCGTGAAGGCCAAGTGTCCTGTTCCCAAAAGCTTTTGTACGCTTGCTTCTTCGGCAGTGCCGGGGTCATCCAGTCCATCCGCTGTTTCATCGAAGGTGGCGCAGGCCCGGACCTGTCCATCCGATGTTACATCAGCCACCAGCTGCCGTACCGGCCCGCTGCCTTGGGCCTGCAGGGTAAAGACACCATTGAATTTCAGGGCATTGGCCAATACCGAGGCCAAAGCTGCAGCTTCTGCTACCAGTCGTGAAATGGCTGCTGGGTATTTGTGTCGCTCCAATATGGCATCCGAGGTTGCGCATGTGCGGGCCAAGCGCCCCCTTAACAAGCCGCCGTGCAATAAAAAGGGCAGGGCAAAATCCGGGGTCTGGGTGGCACTCTGGTCAGTCATGAACAATCTCGGCAACACACGAAAAAGGGGCGAAAGATGATCTGTCAACGGACCTTGGTTGTTAACAGGTTATGGATGCAGTTTATACCCCCGCCAAGAAAGACCAAACCGTCTTTCTGGAGCTTGGGATCATTTTTCTGCTTTAGCCTGCGTGGTTATGTTAGAGGCTTCAGCTTTTCAGGCGATATCCTGACCGGATCAGGACATGGCATGCAAGCACCAGCACCATGTTTGTCAGAGCAACAACCCAGAGACCTGTTGCAGGCAGTGCTGCTTCATGGCCGATAAAGCCGTACCGGAAGCCGTCAACCATGTAGAAGAAAGGATTCAGATGGGCAATGAACAGAAAGTTATCCGGCAGGCGGTCGATGGAATAGAACGTGCCGGACAGGAATGACAGTGGCGTGATGATAAAGTTTGTGATTCCGGCCATGTGGTCAAATTTCTCTGACCATACGCCGGCCAGAATGCCCAGCAGGCTGAGAATCATGCTGGCACCGACGGCATGGAACAGGATATAGCCCCAATTATGGATATGCAGGGTCACGAAAGGTAACATGCCAACTCCGATCGCCACCCCAACAACCATGCCCCGTGTCATGCCGCCAAGGGCAAACCCAAGCGTCAGTTCCCAAGGCGAGAGGGGCGGCATCAGGACATCGATGATATTCCCTTGGATTTTGGAGATGATGAGCGAGCTGGACGTGTTGGCAAAAGCATTCTGCACCATGCCCATCATGATCAACCCTGGTGCCAGAAATTCCATGAAGCTGACCTGTCCCACGGTTTGTTGGGCACTGGATCCAAGGGCAAGGGCAAAGATTGCCAGGAACAGGAGTGATACAACCATTGGCGCTGCGATTGTTTGTTGCCAGACCTTGATAAAACGTCGGACTTCGCGCAGATATAGCTCCCACAGGCCAAGCCAGTTTATGGGGCCCATCGCACGGGGCGCAGGGGGCGGGAATGCGGGGGCCTCGGTCATGGTGACAGCTTTCAGTTTCCGATTTTGCAGGACTGCAGAAGGAAACTGCCAACACGTGCGAAGGTCAAGATATCTTGCATCTTGATGTCAGGGTTCCGATCATTTTGCCTGTACGGGAAACACATTGCATGTACGAGAAGAAAGCGGATCCTGGTCCTCTGGGGGTAGAGAGCTTGATGAAGGCTGCCCTTCATTACCTAGAGCGGTTTGCGGCCAGTCGTGATGGTGTGCGTCGCGTTCTGGAGCGGCGCGTTGC
Organism: Haematospirillum jordaniae; assembly: GCF_001611975.1. Lineage (GTDB taxonomy): Bacteria > Pseudomonadota > Alphaproteobacteria > Rhodospirillales > Rhodospirillaceae > Haematospirillum > Haematospirillum jordaniae. The sequence continues at coordinate 416,857 of NZ_CP014525.1, read as the reverse complement.
CCGTTCGGATTCTGCCGAGAATATGGATGCTGAAGCTGTATCTTCTGCGATCACGGCAGTTTTGGATCGCCTGACGGATCTTGGTTATCTCGATGATGCTTTCTTTGCGGAATCCCGTGCCCGTTCCTTGGTGGCGCGGGGCGTTTCCGCTCGGGGTGTGCGGTCTCGTTTGCGTCAGAAGGGTGTATCTCCAGAACTGGTTGAACAGGCCATGTCCGATCTTGCTGCTGACAGGGCCGGTCATGGTGAGATTGATCCGGATTTGACGGCTGCTGTTATTTTTGCCCGACGGCGCCGTATCGGGCCATGGGGTGACCCGGAAAGCCGTAGTGCCCGGCGTTACAGGGACATGGCCGCCTTGGCCCGTCGTGGGTTTGGTACGGATGTTATTCGCCACATTCTGGATGCCTGTAATCCTGATGATCTGGAAGCCGCAATTGGTCCTGTATAGGGGTATTTCCCCCTGTAATCAGCGGGTGACGTGGATGGTTCCGGTCATTCCAGCTTCGTAGTGTCCGGGAATCAGGCAGGCAAAACCAAACGTTCCAACGCGGTTGAACAGCCATATGACATCGTTGGATGCGTTTGCTTGGACATGTGCCATATGAGGCTCGGCATGATTCATGTCCGGGTTGTGCCGCATGATATCTGCGTGTTCTGTAAGCTTGTTGGGTGTGCCAAGAACAAACTCGTGCAAGGTATGACCATGATTGTCGACCTTAAAACGAACAGTTTCGCCCAAGCGGACTGTAATGGTATCGGGTGTGAAACGCATGGTATCACTCATACTCAAGACAATGGTTCGGGTCACGGCCTCAGGCACGCCTGCAATACCCCATTCCTGCTGCACAGGCTGGGAGGCATGTTCGTGTGAGTGTTGTGCGTGATGGTCTGCTTCATGCGCACGGGCCGGGCAGGAGAGTGCCATGACAAGGCAGGCACACAAGACGAGTTTTTTCACTTTATCATTCCTGTAACGGAGGCAGATAAACATTCAGGACAGAAGCCCGGATCGGGTACCAAATATATCACGCTCTTCTTCTGTGGTTGCTTGAGTTTTTTCTCTCTACCCGGCACTGTTGCCCGTATGGGGTATCTTCAGCAGAGCATCACTTTTTTTTCTCACTATGGAATAGAGCCTACAGCTCTATTCCCGCCACTTCTGCTGGCCCTGTGGTGGTTCTGGTGGCGTTGGTACCGTGACCGTGCATCTTGGCAGACGGCCGGGATAAAGGCCGAGATGCTGTCCCATGTCATGGCGGTCAGTCCGGATGGATGGTACCTGTGGTCTGCATCGGACGACCCTGTCAAGGATGGAGATCTTCTGGGGGGAGGGCAGTGCTCGCGGCGGCTTGCTGTCATGCTGTCATTGTTTTCCGGTCATTCGGCCTCTTTTGGTGATGTTGTTTCTGTCTTCCTGCCTGGTGATGGTGCGCGTCTGTCTTCTCTTGTATATCGCTTGCGCAGTGAAGGAGAGGGATTCTCGGTCATTCTTGGTCTACAGCCTGCGGAGGGGCAGGAAGACGTATTGCGTCGTGTCGAGGTGTCGGGGGTGCGGGCCTTGGCTGATGATGGTCGCTGTCTTGCCGATGTGCTCTGGGCCCGTGATGTATCGTCCGGTGAGGAAGACCGTCGGGAGCTGGTGGCACGCTTTCACTGTGCAGCCAGAGAGGCATCCCGTTTGCAGCGTATTCTGGATACCATTCCGCTTCCGGTTTGGGTTCGCGATGATGGCTTGGATATTATTTTGGTAAATCGGACGTTCCTGGATGCAGTTGATTCCTTGCCTGGGCAGAGTGGATCCAGCGTGCAGGAGCTTGTTGCAGGCTCTGCTGCCCGGGATTTGCGGGCTATGGCGTCGGCAGTCCGGGCTTCTGGCCGGGCCCGCTCCGGAACGTGGCATACGGTTGTTGGTGGCAGTCGCCGGTTGATGGAAATTACAGAGAGTCCTGTTATCCCTGGCCAGGGTTCGGATGATGGCCTCCACACCGTTGGGGTTGCCCAGGATATCACCCGTCTCGAGGTGCTGCGACAGGCCACAGAGCAGCAAATGGGCAGCCATGTCGCTGTTCTGGAGCGTTTGGGCACGGCTGTTGCCATTTTTGGTTCTGATACGCGACTGCGTTTTCATAATCCTGCCTTTGCCCGGTTATGGAAGCTTGATCCATTGTGGTTGGCTACATCAAACCCAGACTATGCTGAAGTTCTGGAACAACAGCGGCTGAATCGTCTTCTTCCTGAAGTTGCCGATTATCCGGCTTTCCGACAGCGTGAACTGGCACGTTTCAAGGCTCTGCTCGAGCCGATGGAGGATCTCCTTCACCTGCCGGATGGAAAGACGTTGCGGCGGGTTCTGGCCCCTCATCCTTTGGGGGGGCTTCTGGCGACGTACGAAGATGTGACCGACCGTCTGACCTTGGAGGCACGCTTGCGGCAGGTTCTGGCGGTCCAGGACCAGATTATGGATGCATTGCCCCAAGCTGTTGCTGTTTTTGATGCTGACGGGCATCTATGCCAAGCAAATACCGCCTTCCGTACCTTGTGGAAAGTAGATGCGGAAACTCTGGAGCGGCATCCTGCATTCGCGATGATTCTGGCCCGACAGCCCGATGTTATACAGGCCGATCCGATCTGGACGGCTGTCCAGACATTCCTGTCCGCACCTCCCGGTGATCGTGGTGTGTTTCCTTCCCCTTCCGGATCATTGTCAGCAGGAGTTATGGTTATAGCCCTGCCTGATGGTTGCGTTCTTCTTGTTCAGCCGGATGTTACAGAGAGAGCATCGCTGCCCATAACGGCCAATCCTGCTTATGTGTTGTCATCGCTGGCCGAGCTGATACGGGCTCCTCTTGGAACGGTTGGCAGCCTGTGTGAAGTCTTGTTTACCGGCGACATGGGAGGATTGGACCCGTCCCGGCAGGAGTACGCCGGGCGCGTGATGGCGATTCTGCATTTTCTGTCCGTTATCAATGATGCCGCTCTTGATCTGGACTGGTTGCAGGAGCAGTCAGAAGACCCCGTATCAGGTGCCGTGAGCTTGCGTGAGCTGATGTCTGTTGTTATGGCCGATGTCCAAGCTGCTGCAACCCATCGGGATATAGTCTTTGACTATCGCTATGACGCGTCCTGTGACAGGGTTTCTGCTGATGGTTCTTCCTTGCGTCAGAGTCTTGTCTTGGTGTTTGCCTCTGCCCTTGCCGCAGCTTATAACCACGGGAGGATTCGTCTTGAGGTGCGTGACGAGCCGGTTGTATCCTTGTCTGGTGCGGTTCTGCCGGGTGTGGTGGTGACTGTTTCGGATGATGGGGCTGTGCCCGGTTATGACGTCTGTTCGGCCGTTCTGGCTCTTGCAAAGAGTGGTATCCGCCGTAATGGGGGCAGGTTGTCTGTCTTCTCTTTTTCCGGCCGTGGAACACGGGTTCAGATCCGACTGCCTGCCCTTGTCAGCGGGGACGTGTCAGCAGCGGTGGCTTTCAAGACCCATGAGGTATTAACCCGCGAAGCCTGAGTCCCGTCCTACTTTCTTGTCTTGAATGTGGCTCGTTGGTGAAATAAGTCCTGTACTCTCTTGATAAGGCAGGGTTGCTATACCACGATCTGGCCGCATGTGTGATAGCGCCGGTAGATGGTGCCCAGCACTCCGTAACCGGAAGAGGTCTTGCGCCTGTCGCAAACCGGCATCGGGTTTTTCTTGTCCCCCTGCGCACTAATCCCGGTGAAACTTCCGTCCCTTGCCCCCGGATACCGTTTCCGGGGGTCTTTTTCGGTGTTTGGCGGGGGTTATTTGTATCAGGTCCCGGTTTGTTCTTGGTCTGTATTTTGGGCTGTATCATCCGGGAGATCGGGTGTTTCCGGTGCAAGATCGGGAGCCGGTGATGTATGCAGCGTGGCTGGAAGAACTGGCTCACGGTTCGGGTTCTGGAAATAGTCGGCAAACAGGGTTTCTCCCAGAATCTCCCGGGCCTGAATATCGGCCTCTTCGCGTGCACCCAGCGCCTCAAGGGTTAGGGCATGGGTTTCAACCGCCATTTCGGCCGCCAGAAGGCGTTCCCGATCCGGATCATTGGACAGGCGGTCTCGTTCTTCCTTGAGCAAAAAGAGGTATAGGCGGAACTGCCGGAAGGCCTGATCCCGCACGCCCTCCAAGCGCCGCTCTGCTTCTTCCCGCCTGACCTGCTCGGCCAGAAGCTGCTGCTGGAGGCTGTCGTGCTCCCCGGCCAGGCGTTCCCGCTCCATTTCGGCAGAAGCAGCCTGGTCAAAGACCGAATTGAACTCCTCCCTCAGGGCATTGAGTTCGCCGCGAAGCTTGGCAATCGTCAGCCGGGCTTCATCGCTGCCGGGTTCCTTGTTCTTGACCCGTGCTGCCATATAACGGCGATAGCTGATCAGGTATGGAGCAATGGTTTCATGCTGAAGATGGTATCGTTCGGATATACCGCACACGTCGCGCAGGCGCTCGCCTATATCAGCCTGACGCAGAAGACCCCTCAAGGTGGCCGGGATAATCAGGGGCAGGGCCGTATCAGGCAGGTCACGGCATATGATGGCCCAACGTTGCAGAACCTCCGGGCTGCGGGGGTCGTCAAGCTTGTGGCCGTGCCGGATGGATCCCAGAAGCCGGTCCAGAAATGCCCGCGACGGATCCTGTTCACCACTACGCACGCCTGTTGATCCCCTCTTGCCCAGATACTTACAAGGTACGTCCGGGGCCCTTGTACGGCAAGGCTTGATCCGTTGTCCGTACAGACATACCTTGCGGACCTAGGCGAGTCTGCCGGGCCTGTCCCGTACCCGGATCAAGGACTGCTGTCAGAGAAGGATAGTCTGATGAGTTCCCATACCCCTGCTGTTGCCCGTATTGTTCTGGTTGGCGCATCGGGCCATCTGGCCCGTGAAATCCTAGACACCCTTGCCGAGCGGGATATTCCTGTCATCCGTCTGGTAGCCTTGGACAGTCAGGCCCGTATCGGGCGTGAAGTCTCTTATGGTGACGATGATGTGCTGAAGATATCCGGTCACGAGACCTTTGATTTCCGGGCATCGGACCGTGTTGTTCTGGCAACGGAGCCACGTGATGCATCTGCTGTTGCGTCTCGTGCCATGCGGGTTGGTGCCCTAGTCATTGATCTCAGCGGGCACTTTCGGCGTGATCCGTCTGTCCCGCTGGTGGTGGCCGGAGTGAATCCGTCCAATGTTGACCGTGCGGAAAAGAAGGGTGTCATTGCGGCTCCATCGCCTGTGGCTCTGATGGTGTCAAAAGTGCTTGCCCCGTTGCATGACCGCTTTGGTCTTGTGCGGGTTGTGGCCTCAACCTACGAATCCACTTCCGGAGCCGGACGCGAAGGGATGGACGAGTTGTTCCGCCAGACCCGTGGTATTTATGTCAACGAGCCGCCAGCTTCGAGCCGGGAGATTTTCCCCAAACAGATTGCGTTCAATGTGATTCCCCAGGTCGGGTCTTTCTCTGATATGGGAGCAACCGAGGCCGAAGATGAAGCGGCAGCCGGATTGGCCCGGATGTTGCCGGGTACAGCCGTCCACGTGAACTGTGCCCGCGTGGCTGCTTTTGTGGGTGCTGCGGCTTACATCAATATCCAGTGCGAATCCCCCGTCTCCGAGCAGGCGGTCAGGGAAATCCTGCGTGAGAGCGACAGCGTATCGGTTGTCGATCACCGGGTGGAGGAGGGATACGTCACCCCTGCCGAGACTTCTGGCGAGGAACCCGTCTTTGTATCCCGCCTGCGCGGGGATATCAGCGTTGAAAACGGGCTGTCTTTCTGGTGTGTTGCCGATGCCTTGCGCCAGGAAGCTACAAACGTTGTGGATATTCTGGCGCTGGTGGACCGCTTGGACGAGCAGGGCTAACGGGTGGTTTCTTCCTGCGTTGCAGGATGCATTGCAAAGTGCGGGAATTGCTGTTTTCCGGTGGGTGTTTTCCCTTCCCAACTGCGCTTGCCGCCGGTTTTGTCCGGTCTTGGGCTTGTTGGCACGGAACCTGCTGTCCCCTGTTGTGCGAGGGGACTACCCCGCGCAGCGTGCAGGCAGCCAGCTGTGCCGCTCAGGCGTGGCTGAAAAGGGCGAATGTCGGTTTTCCTTCCGCGCTCGGGAAGCCGGCTATCCCTCCCGCCCGGAATGCCGCGTGCTTCCGGTGGCCGTCGGGTCATTCCCTCCCCCGCCCGACCTGACGGCCACCGCGACGCACTTCCCCCCCCTGACTGTTCTGCTTTCAGGCTTCCAAGGCTTTGACACCTGGGAGGTCGCGTCCTTCCAGCCATTCCAGGAATGCGCCCCCCGCTGTGGAGACGTAGGAGAACTGGTCCTGAACCCCGGCATTGGCCAAGGCGCCGACCGTATCCCCGCCACCGGCAACGGTCAGAAGGTTTCCTTTGCGCGTCAGGTCTGCGGCAGCCTGGGCCACCAAGTTGGTTGCAGCATCAAAAGGCTTTATCTCGAAAGCACCCAGGGGGCCATTCCAGACCAGGGTCCGGAAGGATGCCAGACGATCGGACAGAGCGCGGGCTGAATCCGGCCCGATATCCAGAATCATTTGGTCTTCCGGTACAGAATGTACCGGAACAACTTGCCGTTCTGCTGTTTCACTCAGGCTGTTGGCCACAACAACATCAGTAGGCAGAACAACGGTGCATTTGGATTTTTCTGCCTTGTCTAGGATGGCCCGTGCTGTTTCTGCCATCTCTTTTTCGCACAGGGATTTGCCAATTTGGATGCCCTGTGCATGTAGGAAGGTATTGGCCATGCCGCCACCAATAACCAGCAGATCAACTCGTTGTGCCAAGTTGCCAAGCAGGTCCAGCTTGGTCGAGATCTTGGCTCCGCCTACAATTGCGCCAACCGGATGCTCGGGGCGTTCCAGTGCCCGTCCCAGAGCTTCCAGCTCAGCTTGCATCAAGCGCCCGGCTGCTGCCGGCAGCAAGTGGGCTAGTCCCTCGGTTGAAGCGTGGGCGCGGTGCGAGGTTGAGAACGCGTCATTGACGTAAAGCTCGCCCAATTCGGCAAGAGCTCTTGCGAAGTCAGGGTCGTTCTTCTCTTCCTGGCTATGGTAACGAAGATTCTCCAGCAGGACGATGTCACCCTGTCCCATGCCGTTGACAACCGTTTTGGCGGTCACGCCGATACAGTCTTCGGCAAAGGCAACCGGGAAGCCTGTTGCCGTAGACAGGGCGCTGGCAACTGGGCGCAAGCTCATGGCCGGGACGCGCTCTCCCTTTGGGCGCCCGAAATGTGACATGACAACGACCTTGGCGCCTTTTTGGGCCAGTTCGGTAAGGGTCTGGGCAGAGCGTTGGATCCGGGTTGAGTCCGTAATCTGTCCGTCTTTCATGGGCACATTCAGGTCTGAACGGACCAGAACATATTTTCCCTGTACGTCAAGGTCATCAATTGTCTTGAAAGTTGGCATGGTGCAGTCCGCAAAAGGCCGGTACAAAAAGGAAGAAAAAGCCCTGCACACGTCGGGCAGGGCTTTTCAGAGTGTCAGGTCACAGCGTCTTACCGATGGCTACGGCTGTATCCAGCATCCGGTTGGAGAAGCCCCACTCGTTGTCATACCACGACATGACACGCAGGAAGTCCCCGTCCATGACCTTTGTGCCACCGGCAGCAAAGGATGATGAGTTCGGGTTGTGGTTGAAATCAATCGAGACAAGGGGCAGATCGTAATAGCCGAGGATCCCCTTCAGCTCACCCTCTGCTGCGGTCTTCATGGCGGCGTTGACAGCCTCGACGCTGGCTGCCTTGCCCAGCATAACCTTCAGATCCACCAAGGAAACATTGGCTGTCGGGACGCGCACGGCCACGCCATCCAGCTTGCCCTTCAGTTCCGGCAGCACTTCACCAACAGCCTTGGCAGCCCCTGTCGAGGTTGGGATCATCGACATGGCCGCAGCGCGTGCACGGTACAGATCCTTGTGGAGGGTATCCACGGTGTTCTGGTCGCCGGTGTAAGCATGCACGGTGGTCATGAACCCCTTCACGATCCCGAATTCACGGTGCAGGATATGGGCAACCGGGGCCAAGCAGTTTGTGGTGCAGGATGCGTTCGAGATGACCTTGTGATCAGCTGTAATTTTGTTATGGTTGACGCCATACACAACAGTCAGATCAGCTCCCTTCGACGGTGCGGAAACCAGAACCCGCTTTGCGCCATTGTCTAGGTGGACGGCAGCCTTGTCGCGGTCTGAAAAGATGCCGGTGCATTCTGCAACAATATCAATACCAAGATCACCCCACTTCAGGGCCTTCGGATCGCGTTCGGCAAAGCAGCGGATGGTCGTTCCGTTGATCATCAGGCTGTCATCGGCTGCACGAACATCAGCTGGCAGGATGCCATGAACAGAATCATACTTTAGAAGATGGGCATTGGTAGCAACCGGTCCTAGGTCATTGATAGCCACGACCTCGATATCTTTGCGGCCGGATTCGACCAAGGCGCGCAGAACCAAGCGGCCAATACGACCAAAACCGTTAATTGCAACGCGAACAGCCATAAAGATCCTCCATTCAAACACAGTCTGCCAGACACAGGGGCAGGCCGAAAAACAGGGCGCACACAACGAGAATTTTCCAGACAATTTCCTGTCTGTATTCAGGTGGGCGGTGGCTACGTATGTCACGGAAGATTGTGTAAATCCAGACCCAAGCCAACGTAATGGAAAAAACCTCATCCTTGATGTGGATAAAAGCCCCCGAAACCGGCAATATGACGGCAGGGAGAGGGCTGTCACCGCAGCTGTCCGCATTCTGGATTTCTCACCGGGGGTAGAATCGATGTTTCGAACCGCTGAACTGGGGCGCAAGATTTCCAGGAAAGAGTTTGACGCCGTAACACCGGCGTTGCGCACTGAGCTGATTACGCTCCAGCAGACGCTTCGTTATGCCGATTTCCCGGTTATCTTGGTGTTTGCCGGGGTTGATGGGGCCGGAAAAGGCGAGAGCATAAACCTTCTCAGCGAGTGGCTTGATCCGCGCTGGATGTCGACGTCCGCTTACGGGGATCCTTCGGATGAGGAACGGGAGAGGCCATCTGCTTGGCGGTACTGGCGAGATCTTCCACCACGCGGCTGTATCGGCATGTTCATGGGGTCTTGGTACTCTGCCCCGGTAATGGATAGGGCTTGGGAGCGTATTTCCTTGGCCGAGATGGACGAGCAACTGGCGCGGATTGCTCATTTTGAGAAAATGCTGGCTGATGATGGGGCCTTGATCCTGAAGTTCTGGATGCATCTTGGTCGTGATGCCCAGCGGCGTCGCCTCAGAAAGCTGGAGAAAAAGCCCCATGAGGCTTGGCGGGTGACCAAGCGCGATTGGAAGCATTGGGAGATGTACGACAATTTCATTGCGGCTGCGGAGCGTACTATTCGCATGACCAGCGATGGACACGCCCCGTGGACGATCATTGAAGGCGAAGATGTCCGGTATCGTTCCCTGACCTTGCTGATGACCTTGCGTGATGCTCTGGTCCGGCATCTTGAAGCACGAGATCTGCGCCGTAAGCTGCTGGATACTGTGAAAAAAGATGAGAGTGCTGCACGTGCCGGTCGCTCTGTTCCGGCTGCGGCCAAAACACGCAAGCGTGCCGGAGCGCAGGCGGACGCCGGTCTTTTGTCCGTGTCATTGCCCCAGCAGCCGACCATTCTGGATGCCTTGGACATGAGTCTGGACCTGGAGCCTGCTGAATATGCCGAGCGCATTCGTGCCGGTCGCAGCCGCCTTGCCGGGTTATCGCGTCTGGCACGTGCTTATGGTGTTTCCAGCGTCCTGGTGTTTGAAGGCTGGGATGCCGGTGGAAAGGGTGGTGCGATCCGCCGCGTGGTATCAGCGCTGGATGCTCGTGAGTACAAGGTCATACCAACAGCAGCACCTACGGATGAAGAAAAGGCCCGCCATTATTTATGGCGTTTCTGGCGTCATATCAGCCGTGCCGGTCGAGTAACCATTTATGACCGTTCATGGTACGGGCGGGTTCTGGTCGAGAGGGTAGAGGGGTTCGCCCGTACGGACGAGTGGATGAGGGCTTATGCCGAGATCAACGCCTTTGAGGAACAGCTGTCCGAGTTCGGAACCGTATTGTGCAAATACTGGCTGCACATTACCCCTGAAGAGCAGATGGCCCGTTTTACGGCACGCCAGAATACGCCATGGAAGGCGTGGAAGCTGACAGACGAAGACTGGCGGAACCGTGAGAAATGGGACCAGTATCAGGATGCGGTCAATGATATGATCGAGCGGACATCGACACGCAATGCGCCCTGGACCTTGGTCGAGGCCAATTCCAAACGCTATGCCCGGGTCAAGGTGCTTGAGACCTATACGGACCAGCTTGCCAAGGGCCTGAAGGCACGGGGTATCAACCTCAAGAAAGCATTGGCTATTTGATGCAGCTTGTTACCGTGGACCAGTTGAGGACGTGTTATCCTCGGATGGTTTCCCTTGCTTCAGGCGCCGCGCTGTTTCGAACACGGTTGTCTCAAAGACATTCGGCGGGCACGGTTGTCCGAACGCGTAGCCCTGAAGCGCGTTCACGCCCAAGCTGCGCAGGTGCTCTGCCATACCCAGCGTTTCCACGCCCTCGACAACTGCCTTCATGTTGAGTGTGTGAATCAGTGACAGGATCGACTGCATGACTTTCTCTGCATTTGAGCCCGGGCTCAAATTTTGCAGCAAGGCTCGGTCCACTTTGACTTCACGCGCGGCGACCGTGCACAGATAAGCCAAGGACGACCACCCCGTCCCGAAATGCTCAAGGGCAACCCCAACGCCAAGAGAGCGGAGGGCGGCGGCGGTTTCTTCAGGGGACTGTGTAGTGTCTTCCCTGTGCATGGCCGCTACTTCGATTAACAGCCGTGCAGGATTGATGTCTGTTTCTTTCAATGTCTTTTCAAGCATTGCCGCATAGGTCTCCTCACTGAAGAGGTGCGGTCTGGCGTTGATGGAGAGATCCAGCGTATCAAAAGGAGCCCCCATGGATTGCCAGCGCTTGAGGATTCGACAGGCTTCACGGGCGACCCAGCTATCAATCTCGGGCATGATGCCAAGGTGCTCTGCCAAGCCTATAAAATGCACGGGTGCCAGCATGCCGCGGCTGGGATGATTCCAGCGCAGAAGAGCCTCGGCCCCCGCGATGCTGTTGTCTTCAGACCGGTATTTAGGTTGGAGCAGAAGCCGGAACTGCCGATGGCGCACAGCAAGGCGCAGCAGATGGGGGAGCGACAGCATATCCGGGTTGCCGGCATTCATTTCCGGGGTAAAGAACGCATAGCTTTGCGACCCAGCTTCTGTAATGGACAGCATGGCTGTTTCAGCCCGGCTTAATAGCTCCTGTGCCGTGCTGCCGTCATCGGGACATACGGCAATACCGATCGCCCCGGTCATACCGCAGTCATTACTGTTTGCGGTTGCGGCGTCATTCAGGCAGTCAAGGACACGTCCCGCCAAGGCTCCGGCTTCGGCAGCATCGACCAAGTCTTCGGCCAAGATACCAAAACGGTTGTTACCGAAATCGGACAAGGAGTCACGGGTTCGCAGGCACAAGGTCAAGTTAGCTGCCAGAATATCCGGAAGGCATGGCCGCAGTGTCTGGTTTTTACCGCTCTCCGGTAAGGCCGGGCCATCAATTCTGAGAAGGAGAACGGCTGTCTGGCGTCCTGAGCGGTGCGCACGTGTAATAGCCCGTTCCAGTCGGCTTTCAAAGGAAGCCCGTCCTCCTAAAGACGTTGGCTGCTGTTCTTCTTCGGTCTTCTGTCCGGATTGTTCTGGAGAAGAGTGGGGGGCACTGCTATGGGTCAGCCATCGCAGCAGTACACATATGCTGTACAGGGCAATACCGATTACGGATGCCGTAATGGCGATCAGGATGCCCATGGTTTCACGATCAAGCTTGTGGATGTATACAAGCGACCGTGACCGGGGCAGCACGGTAACAGACGGTAATGCCATGGCATACAGGGTTACAATGCCACCGATCATCAGAAGCCCTGCAATCAGGACTGTCTTTTCCGGGCCGTGCGTTCGGGGGAAGGTTACAAAAGCGGCGCTACAGATCAAAGCTGTGATGCACAATGCGCTGACAGACAGGACGGGGTCATATTCCAGATCCGGTATGATCAGCATTGACTCCAGGATACAGTAGAATGTTGCCCACAGCCCCAAGGCAACGGTTCCGCCAGCTAGCGCACTGCGTGGCAGGTTGGCTTCTGTTGTGTCGATGAGGCTCATGCCGGCATAGGCGGCGAGGACCCCGATAACAAGCCCCAGCGATAGAATGAGGGGATGAAAGCCTGGCTCCAGCGCTGTTGGCAAGGCCAAGAAGGTTGTTGTGTAGCCACCCAGTACCCCAAAGCTGAACAGGACAACGGGCCCCAATGTGTCGATTTTGCGCCTTATTCCAGCCTGTTCTGATCGTGTTGTCAAAAGGTGGAAGGACATCATCGTGCAGATGGCAAGAAAGAGGACCCCAAAGGCGGCAAGGCCGGGGCTGCCATGTATTGCAGTTGTATCCATGAAAAGCAGCAGCGAGAGCGACATCGGGGGCGTCCTTCTCCAGAGACATCCATCCGGAACTTGCGCACAAGCAACAATGACGTTGTGCAGTGCACAGCGCAGGTGTTGCAACGCATACAGATAACCCTAGTATCCTGACGGTGTACACCCGGTCCATAGGAACCAGGGGTGCTCAGGAAGCCTGCAAGGCCTTGTGAAGTTCGGAGAATGTGTCCAGAAAGAGATGGGCTGCCTCTGTAGCCGGGAGAGGCAGCAGGTGGGCCCATGGTGCTGGTTTGGCCTTGATCGACAAGACAGGGCGAATTTCGTGCAAAGAAAATCCTGCAAGTTGAACTGCTTCTGTCGCTGCCGCTATCAGGTCTGCCTTCTTGATCCGGGTCTTGTCCGGGGTGGAAAGGCAAGGTGGCAAGCCAAAGCGTACGTGGATTGCACACATCAGTCGGTTTTCAACCTCGCGGAAGACATTCCCTACAACGGCTTTCAGGGGGGTAACCAGGTCATGTGTGACATATTCCGGTGCATCATGGAGGAGTCCGGCAAGCAAAAGATTTGGTTCTGGGCGGGGCCTGAACCGTTTCATAATGTCCACAACAAAGACGCTGTGCTGCGCAACGGACCATGCGTGTGGCCCAATGGTTTGCCCGTTCCAGCGGCTGTTGCGGGATAGGCCAAGGGCAATATCGGTTATTTCCACATCCAGAGGTGACGGGTCGACGAGATTTAGTCGACGACCCGAAACCATCCTTTGCCATGTCCTCGGAGCATGGCCCGACAGATGACGGGCAATGTCACCCGACATTGCGCCGTCTTTGTCCGGCTTCTTCCAGTCCGGACGGAACGGTCCGGTGCAGGGCAATCGGCTCAGCTGCCATTGCATCCCCATGCGGGGTATCTGTTGCTGCCATGTGGCAATTATCTTTCTGCACAAGGCAAACAACAGACATGAAGACGCCACATGCGGCGATGAAGATGAAGAAGCCCAATGGACCTGTTACCTCCATGGCCTTGGCTGCCAAGAGTGTGCCCGCCACGCAGCCAATGGCATTGAAGAGATTCATGGCGCTGGCCGTTGCAGCCAGCTTGCTTGGAGCTGCGCGGTCATTCGAATAGGATATCGAAAGCGGAAATGCCACGAATAGCATGCCACTGAACACAAACACCACCGACAGGAATGTCAATCCCGAGAAGGTGGAAGAGTCTAGGCTGGTGGCGGTTATGGCTGTCAGAACAATGGAAAGGCCAGTCAGAAGCAGGCTGACAGCCAAGATGACATGGCGCCTGTTGATGCGATCTGACAGTTTACCCACAGGTATTTGGAAAACCATGGCACCAAAGAAGCCGCACAGCATCAAGGTTGATACGCCCTCTGCATCTAAGCCGACCTCGACCCCATAGCGGGGCATCATGCTGTAAAAAGACCCGAGCAGGATCCCCGATACGGTAGCGCCAATCATGCCAAGGCGTGGTGTGGACATAAGAGCGGAGAGACCGATCTTCTCGGGTTCCGGACGTGCGGGGCGTTCTGCGTTTCGAGTCAACATGACGGGCACAAGGGCCAGTATCGCAATGCCCCCTGCCAAGAAGAACAGAATATCATCCCCGATGTCGGCTACCGTGATCAGCTTCTGTCCACCGCCAACAGACAGATAGGCAGTCAGCATATAGATCGCCAAGACGGTTCCGCGTTGTTGGTTGTTGGCCTTGGCATTCAGCCAGCTTTCAAGTGCGACGAAGGAGCCCGCCATGCAGAAGCCTGACACAATACGCAGCCCTCCCCATACAATGGGGTCAACAACAAGGCTATGGGCCAAAGCGGCCAAAGCAAACCCGATAATCATGACATACAAGTAGCGGATATGTCCGATCGACGCGATAAAGCCCTTGGCTAGGAAGGATCCGGCAATCAGCCCGACATAAAAGCAGGCGAGAACATTACCGGAGATGGTCTCGGAGTAGCCTTCCAGCGACAGCCGGACGGACAGCAAGGTGCCAAGAAAGCCGTAGGCAGTGGCCAGCAAGGCCAAACCGCCCAAAAGATTGGCAAGAGAGCGAAGCAAGTGCAACATGCCCGCAGGTATCCTCACAGCGGGGTTGAGCGGAGAAAGGACGAAACAACACGTTTCAGGGTGTTTCAGCCATTTCGGTGGTTAGAACGCGTGTTGTGCGACCGACGCTGTCCTGCTTGGGTTCGGCCCCGCAGGATGGACAGGCCCCCTCGCACATTTCGCGGACAGTTGTCAGCATTTCCTCGTCATAAGGCGGAGTCCCCACAGTTTCCCTGTGGCCGCATTCCATGCAGACGAGCTGCATGCTGGTTCTGTGGCGTGGTCTTGGTATCTCCTGAACTGACGCCGAGGAGGATATACGCCTAGGGGTGAAGCCAACAACCCTTTTTTCGGCCCAGCGTGCCATGGCTTTTGCCACTTCCATGGCCCCTTCAATCTTTCTGCTGGGAGCGCCGTGGCGTTCAGCCATAAAAGCCCAGAACTCAACAACTTCTGCAGCAACAGCATCCGATGCAACGATTACGAACACGGGCTCATCCGGGTGGGCTGAGTTCAGGACCGAGGTTTGATCTTCCCTTTCGGATCGTGCGGCGCGTACACAGGCCCGGCCATCTGGGTCTGATTGTACAGGTAGTCGTTTTTCAATCCAGAGGTCAGCGGCGCGGCGCTGACGTTCGGCACGTTCAAGCTTTTCTGTAGGCACCCCACGATTGCGTGCGCACCAGATCCACCACTCTATCGTCGTTGTTGAAACCATGTCGCGGGCACGCAGCACAAAAACAGGTTCGTCGTTGCGGGCATTGTTGATCACGCTGTCCGGGCAGGTCAACTCATCGCGCGCCGATACATAGTTCAGTGCAGCACGCAGGGATGAGGCTGTCGCGGAAAGCCCGTCGGCAACGGTTGTGTCTTGGGTATGTAAACTCACGTCAGAAACTCTCCCGGGTTGGCAAGGGCATGGCGCTGAATGTGCCATCATAGCGGCTGGGGAAGAATCAACCAAGCCCTGCCAATATTAATTTTCAATAGAATATCGGTAATTTATTTCATTCTAAGATTCTACTTGCTCAATGCGTTCTTGGTGCCTTAATAGGGTATTTGTTATTGATTATAATTAATTATGGGGGGTTTTTGTGAAACGTTTTCTTGCTACGTCTCTGCTTGTCATGCTGACATCAGCCTGTTCATCGATCATTGAAGGAACAACACAGGATCTTTCTTTTGGAACGACCCCTCAGGGTGCTCTGTGCACCCTGCACCGGGATGGTCGTGTCATCGGGCAGGTGACAACGCCAGGGGCCGTGAAGGTTGATAAAACGAAACTCGATATTTTGGTGCGTTGCGAGAAAGAGGGATATCGTACGGCTGAGATTACAGTAGAGTCTGATGTTGCAGCCATGACATTCGGTAACATTATTCTTGGTGGTGGTATTGGTGTGGTGATTGATGCTGCTTCCGGTGCTAGTAACAAGTACAGCCCGTCCAGTCATTTGATTCTGGAGAGAGAAGAGGCGGCCTCTGCAGGTTCTACCGCGCTGTAGGCACGTTCAGTCTGTTGAGGACACGTCGCAGTTGATGCGGGGAGGATCACATGTGCCATAAGGCCTCCAAGAATTGTGGAGCGCCCAAGGTGCAGAGATCCTCCCGCTGTTCGGGCAAGGTCGTCCGCAATCGACAACCCAAGTCCACTGCCTGGTTTGCTTTCATCAAGGCGATGTCCGCGGTGCAGGGCTGCGTCGATATGTGAGTCCGGTATGCCGGGGCCGTCATCATCCACGCTTATCGATAACTCACCGTCAACATTTGACCCCGCCTGTACAATGACTTGGCCTCTTGACCACTTGCAGGCATTGTCAAGGAGGTTGCCGATGATTTCCTCCAGCGTTTCTTGGTTTCCGCAAAAAGAGGGGCAGTGTTCGTCAAGGTTAACCTTGATGTCTGTTTTGTGAAGGTGGCGCATGGTCCGGCACAGACGCTCGATGGATGGTTCTGGTGCTGTGCGCAGGCTCCGTGTCTTTGTTGATGTTTGGGCCCGTGCCCGTGCCAGATGGTGTTCAATATGGCGTTGCATGGCTTCTGTTTGCTGCTTCAGAAGACGTGCAGCCTGATGTTGTCCCTGTTTGCCCAGCCGGTCCGATTCATTCATAATGACGGCCAAGGGTGTTTTCAGAGCATGGGCCAAGTTGCCAGCGTGAGTGCGTGCATTTCTTACCATCTTGTCGTGGTGAAGGAGAAGCGCGTTCAGATCTTCGACCAAGGGAACAACTTCTATCGGCCAGCGGCCTTCCAGAGTATTGTTTTTTCCGCTGCGGATATCGGCCAAGGATTGCCGTAGGTGCCTGAAGGGTGCCAGACCAAATGTTATCTGTCCCCAGACGGCAGCTGTAATTCCAATGGCCAGAAGGCCAAGAGCAATAGTGATAATGCGGCAGAATCTGGTGAAGAGCCGCTCCAGACTGCGTTCGTCTGTTCCCGCGACAATGCGAAACAGCCGATGTGTTTCCGGTAGGGTTATAAACCGCGTGACGGCCAAGATCTTGGATTGTCCTGGTCCACCGGCGTACTCGACCTGTATTGATCCATCAAGTGGGCTTGCTGAGTAGGGAAGGTCCATTTGCTCATCCCAGAGTGAACGGGATCGCAAAATGACCTTGTTCCCGTATTCCACTTGCCAGTAAAGCCCTGAAAGAGGGCGTTGAAAAAGCGGATTTGCCGGTCGGGACAGCAGGGTAACCTGACCGTCGGTATCGATGTCGATGTTGGCAGCAATGTGATCAAGAATGACAGACAGGCGGCTGACCATCTGGCCCTGCACAAAGTTCTCGAACAGGGCCTGCAGGCCGAAGCCCGCAATGGCTAAGGCCATGCTGACCCAGAGTGCGGCTCCGACGAGAAGGCGTACCCGTAAAGATGGGTTTCGATTCTGTGCAGGTGTTTTGGTCACAGAGATCAGGATCCTGTTCTCTGGATTGTATTTTCTGGTAAGACTCGGTAGCCAAGGCCGCGGACAGTCTGGATAATGTCGCAGCCAAGTTTGCGTCTTAGCCGCCCGATGAACACTTCTATTGTGTTGGAGTCGCGGTCAAAGTCTTGGGCATAAAGATGCTCCGTCAATTCGCTGCGCGAAATGATTCGGCCCTGATGATGCATTAGGTAGCTTAGAACCCGATATTCGTGGCTTGTCAGGGGAACAAGCTTGTCACGGACCATAACGCGCCCGGTTCGTGTGTCCAGTTGAACGGGCTCACATGCCAGTTCATTGGATGAATGGCCATTGGAGCGACGGATCAATGCGCGGATACGGGCCAGAAGTTCTTCCATGCGAAATGGCTTTGCGAGATAGTCGTCGGCTCCGGCGTCAATGCCATCAACTTTTTCCTGCCAGCTGGAGCGGGCAGTCAGAATCAGTACAGGTGTATTGATTCCTGATTCCCGCCATTTTTTTAGGATGCTCAGTCCATCAATGCCGGGTAGTCCCAAGTCAAGAACGATGGCATCAAAGGGTATGCTTTCCCCCAAGAAGTGGCCATCTTCTCCGTCCGCAGATACATCCACGGCATAGCCGTAGCTCCGCAGGGTCTGGAACAGCTGAGACTGCAATGCTGATTCATCTTCGATAATAAGAAGACGCATAAACGAGTTCTTTCTGGATACTGTGGCGTTCTTTAATGCGGCGCTACCGTTTTGTCCGGTCCTCTGGTGGAAGAGGAAGGTCTGGTTCCAGTGAAGACGGTGGTGGTGGTCCGTCTATGTCGGGTTCCAGCCATTGCAGTAGTTTGTGATACCATGGCGCCGCACGTGCTATATGCCCCATTGTTGTGGGGTGCGTGGGTGGCTCCTCTCTCACGCGTGATCGTATGGATCCGGGAGATGCCACTTCTGCAAGTGCAGCGGGTTCCCCCCGATACCAGCGGACAAGATCGTGACCGCGTGCACTGACCAGCTCTTTGGTAAGGGCATCGTAGCGCATCTTCAAAATGCTTCCATTTGGGGTGAGCATTTTGAGATTGTAGACCCATCCTCTGAAATCCCTTGAAAGATCGGCCTGTACAATACGGCCGGAAAAATCAGCTTCGCACGTTGTCACAACATCACGGAGAGAGGCAATTTCTCCAGCTTCTAGGGCGTTCCGGGCTTGCTCGTGGCTGTAGGAGCGTGAGTAAGCGGGGGGCGCAGCCAAGAGAACAACGCATAAGGCTGATGCTATTATTTTCGATGTCTTGTACATGGCCGCATGAAATATAATTTATGCATAACGGAGTGTCTACGAATATTATTCTATAATACGGGTGTCATGTTTGTATGACAACGTTCTATTTCATGTCTTTAGTCCATATAAAGGAGTCTCCATGATGAGGGTACGGAATCTGGCCTTTTTTATTGGATCATTTGTATCTTGTTTTTCATTACTTTCTTCCCAAGTCTTATCCTCTCCCTATGAGGATCGGGCGGAGGCTATCCTGCGGGTCTTTGACCCGAGTCATGACGGGATAATTGCGCGCGATGAGCGATCGGCAGTGCGTAACGCAAGGTTTCATCATCTTGATGGAGATCACAGCGGGTTTCTTGACCGGGCTGAGTGGATGCAGGGATATCGGAGCAGCCCGGATCATCTGTGGGTCCATCCCAAGAACGAGACCATGCGTGAGAAGCACCATGTCTGGATGTATCGGGCTATAGACCTGAACCAGGATGGCTTGCTCACGTTGGATGAGTTTATGTCCTATGACGATGGACTCGAGGCTTTTGACCTTGATCGCGATGGCCGCATCAGCCGGGATGAGATTTCCTCTGTCCTGCGTAACAATGCGGAGCGGCCCCGTGTCTGCGACCATCGCGAGGAGAAATAGGAGAGATCAGTCCCGGTGATAGGGGTGGTTATCCATGATGCACTTTGCCCGGTACAGCTGCTCGGCCAGCATACCGCGTACCAGCATGTGCGGCCAAGTCATGCTACCAAATCCCAGCAACAGGTCGGCGCGGTCCCTGACGGCAGAATCGTGGCCGTCAGCACCTCCGATGAGGAAGGAAATTGTTGAGATCCCTTCACCTAGCCACCGCTCTAATGCAGAGGCAAAGTCTCTGCTGCTCTGCATGCGCCCACGTTCGTCTAGAACAACAACCTTTGATCCCGTTGGGACGCAGGATAATAGAAGCTTCCCCTCCCGGGCCATGCGGTCGGGCACTGGGAGGGGTCTCTTCTCTTCGACTTCTCTTAAAAGCACAGATTCGCGCAGGCGTGACAGGTAGTGTTCATATAGCGCCCGTTCCGGCCCCGGGCGGGACCGGCCTACCGCTGCGATTACAAAAGGCATCATTGCGCTCCCGATTTCGAGATGCCTTTGGTCACGCCGTCACTTCCCAGTTTCCGCTGTTTCTATGCACCATGCTTTCCGGTACAGGTGCATTGCCGCCGCCCCACATTCTTTCCAGATTATAGAATGCCCTGACTTCGGGACGGAACAGATGGACCAAGATATCACCGGCATCGATCAGGACCCAGTCGCAGGTTTCGCGTCCTTCGGTTGCTGCCCGGATGCCGTGTTCCCTGAGCATATCGACAACATGGCCCGCCAAGGCTGATACATGACGCGGGGAACGCCCGGATGCAATGATCATGGTATCGGCCGCTGACGTCTTGTCGCGAATATCGATAACTGTGATGTGCTCGGCCTTGTTGGCGTCGAGGCAGTCGCCGATCAGGCCTGGAAGACCATCTTTGTGGGACTGTGGTGCAGGGGTCGTATGAATGATTCTCTCCTCTGGCATAGCCGTCTTGTCTCTGGTATCCGGGTTCGGCACTTCAGGTCGGTTCCTCTGGCTTCCTTCTCTGGCTCCGTATTGCCGTCGATGAGGCCGGGTGGAGCCGTATCCGCAGGAAAGCCCATGCCGGTGGTGTCTTGCCTGCCAGATCACTGACCTGCGATGCCGCAACACGGAACCGCAGGAAGCGCTGGGCGGCTGTGCCAACCAAGGCTCTTCCAGCATATTCACCCCGGTCCAGAATCGCAACGGGGACCAGGGAAAAGATTGTAGGCCAACGATACCAGTGCGGTATCTGTAGCATATTGTCCGCTCCCATCAACCAGACAAATTGGGCCGCCGGGAATCGGGTTTTCAGGGCACGTAGGGTATTGGCTGTAAAGCGGGAGGGCAAATGGCTCTCAAGGCTGCTGACCCGGATTCTGGGGTGGCGGGCTATATGGCGTGCTTTTTCGATCCGGATCGGAAGGGGGAGCATGCCCGCCCTTGGTTTCAGCGGGTTTTGCGGTGATACCAGCCACCAGACCTCATCCAGGCCCAGCCGGCGAATCGCTTCTAGGCTGATATGGCGGTGTCCGTCGTGAGCCGGATTGAAAGATCCCCCCAGAAGCCCGATCTTCCGCCGGCGATGGTCGCCCCGGCTGGGTACCGGGCCGGGAAATGTCAGGTCTATGCCCGACACTGTCCGTTACCGCGCACGTGGTACTTGAATGTTGTCAGTTGCTCTGTCCCAACCGGCCCCCGGGCATGCAGTTTTCCGGTCGCTATGCCAATTTCGGCACCCATGCCAAATTCTCCGCCATCTGCAAGCTGGGTTGATGCATTCCACATGACGATGGCGGAATCAACTGTGTTGAGAAAGCGTTCAGCAACACCGGCGTCTTCGGTGATGATGGCGTCGGTATGGTGGCTGGAATGGTGTTGGATGTGCTGGATGGCCTCATCTGGCCCCTCCACAATCCGGATTGACAGGATCGCATCCAAGTATTCCGTATCCCAGTCGTCATCATGGGCGGGCTGCATGGAGGGCACAAGGGTACAGGCATCCGGATCGCCCTTCAGTACGCATCCGCGTTCTGCCAGTGCTGCGGCCACGCATGGCAAAAGCGCGGGAGCAACCGCGCGATCAACCAGAAGCGTTTCTGTTGCGCCGCAGATGCCGGTACGGCGCATCTTGGCATTCAGCACGACGGATACGGCCATATCGGGATCAGCTGCGGCATGAAGGTAGGTGTGGCAGATCCCGTCTAGGTGCTTCAGAACAGGAATCCTGCTTTCGGCCGTGATACGTTCAATTAGGGACCGCCCACCGCGTGGAATAATAACATCGACATAGCGATCCATGCGCAGTAGCGTGCCCACGGCAGCACGATCCGTTGTCTGTATCATCTGTAGGCATTCTTCCGGCAAGCCCGCTTTCTTGAGGCCGGTATGCAGGCTCCCCAAGATGGCTTGTGATGAATGGAAGCTTTCCGAGCCCCCCCTTAGGATGACAGCGTTACCGGACTTCAGGCAGAGCCCCCCGGCGTCAGCCGTTACATTGGGGCGGCTTTCATAAATGACCCCAATGACCCCCAGAGGAACACGGACACGGGAAATTCGCAGGCCATTCGGGCGTTCCCAGCTGGCCAGCACAGTCCCCAGTGGATCCGGCAGTGATGCAATATCTTCCAGGCTACGGGCCATAGCCTCGATGCGATGAGCGTCAAGACTCAGGCGGTCTAGCATGGATGGCGTGATACCCGCCGCCTGTGCCGCCGAACGATCGTGCGCATTGGCATCCAGAATAAGGTTCTGATCAATCCGCAAGGCCTGTGCAGCCTCTGTTAATGCCAAGTTACGGGCCGCACCCGGGGCTATTGCCAGAACGGACTGTGCCTGCCGCGCTTTTTGTCCAATATCATCCAAGGAAAGACTGTTTGTCGCGTTCACCTTGTGCCCCCCGTATCGGGTCAATGACCATGTCATCACGATGTATCAGCTCGTTGCGTCCCTGGCAGCCCAGAATGTTGGCAATATCCGTGCTGTGGCGACCCATGATCTGTCGCGCTTCTGTTGTTGTATAGTTGGACAGGCCATGGCCTAGAACAGACCCGTCCGGGCCCATTATGCGAACCGTATCACCGCGGGAGAACTCTCCATCAACACGGGTAACGCCTGCCGGCAAGAGTGATCCGCCGTCCTGCAGGGCCTGCGCAGCCCCGGCATCGACAACAAGGCATCCCATGGGGGCTATAGAACCGGAAATCCATTTCTTGCGCGCCGGTGGTACAGTTCCTGAGGGCAGAAACCATGTTCGCTGACCGGGCTGATTGATAGTTGCCAGTGGGTGAAGGGTGTGGCCACTGGCAATTACCATGGCACAGCCGGCATTCATGGCAATGCGGGCTGCCATCAGTTTTGTGACCATGCCACCTGTTCCGACGCCGGGACGCGATCCCCCGGCTGCGGCCATAATATCGGGTGTTAGTTCCCGAACCTCGGGAATCAGGCTTGCCGAGGGGTTCGTTGAGGGGTCGGCTGTATAGAGACCATCAATATCGGACAGAAGAACCAGCGTATCCGCCGCCACCATTTCTGCAACCCGGGCTGCCAAGCGGTCGTTGTCGCCGAAGCGTATTTCCTGGGTGGCAACGGTATCGTTTTCATTGACAACCGGTAATGCCCCAAGCCGGATCAGGGTATCCAGTGTATTGCGTGCATTCAGATAGCGGCGACGATCTTCGGAATCACCCAAGGTCAGAAGGATCTGTGCAACAGTGATCCCGTGTTCAGCCATGGCTTCCTGCCACGCATGGGCCAAGCGGATTTGCCCCGTTGCGGCCGCGGCCTGTTTTTCTGCCAGTCGTAACCGTGTACCTGTCAGCCCCAAGTGGTGTCGTCCGACAGCAATAGCGCCGGACGACACCACGATGACCTCTGTCCCATTGGCGCGCAGAGCCCTTATATCTTGGGCAACTGAAGCCATCCACTTCCCACGGATGGTTCCACTGGGTCCATCAACCAGAAGCGCCGACCCGATCTTCACAACGATACGCCGTGCCTGCTGCAAGGTCCGTTGCTGTATATCAGGGTCGCGCTGTGTCGTCATGGACGCCATTCTCCATTCTCGTCAAGAGACGTGTACCAGTCTCCCTCGTCCTCATCAAACTCATCCTGACGATCGGGCAGCGGTGGCATGGCCCCCCTTTCATAGCGACGGACCCCGGTGTCCAAGGCTGCGCGTGGAGCACTCCCATGCTCGGCCCGATCTTCCTGAACAAAACGGTTCAGCAAGCGCAGGATATCAGACAGATTGAGTCCAGCGGCTCCTGACATCGTGTAGACGCTTTTGCCCGCTTCTGCCTCGACCAATTTTTTCTGCTCTTCGACTAACTCCGGGAACAGAGCATCAATCTTGTTCAGGACGATGATCTCACGTTTGTCAGCTAGGCCCCCGCCATAAGCTTCCAGTTCGGTCCGTACGATACGGTAGGCTTGGGCAGGGTCATCCTGGGTTCCATCGACCAGATGCAGGAGAACGGCTGTTCGTTCAACGTGACCCAGAAAACGGTCGCCCAGACCATGACCTTCGTGGGCTCCCTCTATCAGGCCGGGAATATCGGCAATGACGTATTCATCCCCGTCAATCTGGGCGACGCCAAGATTGGGGTGCAGGGTTGTAAATGGATAGTCGCCAATTTTGGGGCGTGCCCGTGT
Source organism: Haematospirillum jordaniae (assembly GCF_001611975.1). Classification (GTDB taxonomy): domain Bacteria; phylum Pseudomonadota; class Alphaproteobacteria; order Rhodospirillales; family Rhodospirillaceae; genus Haematospirillum; species Haematospirillum jordaniae. Next base: position 392,870 of record NZ_CP014525.1, on the reverse strand, counting down.
AACCGCAGCCAAGAACGTAGACTTGCCGGCATTGGGAAGGCCAACCAGCCCGACATCGGCAATCAGTTTCAGGCGCAGCCACACTTCGGCTTCCTTGGCGGGCTCCCCCGGATTGGCGTGGCGGGGTGCCTGGTTTGTTGATGACTTGAAGCGCGCGTTGCCCCAGCCACCATTTCCGCCCCTCAGAAGTACTGTGCGTTGTCCCGGCGTTGTCATGTCGGCAAGAACCGTTTGCTGGTCGGCATCCAGTACCTGGGTTCCGACCGGAACCTTGATGACGCAATCGTGCCCATCACGACCTGTCATATTGCGCCCAGCCCCACCAATTCCGCGTTCAGCCTTGAAGTGCTGCTGATAGCGGAAATCGATCAGGGTATTCAGGTTCTGGACGGCTTCTATGATGACATCGCCCCCGCAGCCGCCATCACCGCCGTCAGGGCCGCCATACTCGATGAACTTTTCCCGCCGGAAACTGACACAGCCATTTCCGCCGGCGCCGGATTTGATATAGATCTTGGCCTGGTCCAGAAACTTCATGTGCTTTCTGCCCGTCTTTCATGCTGTGTAACGTCCTGTCTGCCGCGAAAAGCACAGAAGCTTCAGAGGCAGAGCCCCTGCGATGCATGCTGTCGGCTTGGACGCCAAAAAGGGGAATGGACTCTCCATTCCCCTGTCGGTCGTTACAGTCTATCAGGGACTGTATCCGATAATGAAAAGGGATTTCTCCCGATTCTTGCTCTATTCAGCAGCCTGTGCAGCCGGAACGACAGAGACGTAGGTGCGACGCTTGAAGCCCTGACGAAACTGCACATTGCCTTCTACGGTGGCAAATATGGTGTAGTCACGACCTAAGCCCACACCCTGACCCGGGTGCCACTTTGTGCCGCGCTGACGGATGATGATATTGCCCGGAATGACAGCTTCGCCACCGAACTTCTTCACACCAAGGCGTTTGCCCTCTGTATCGCGACCGTTACGCGAAGAGCCGCCTGCCTTTTTATGAGCCATTTCTCTGCTCCCTTATCTGACCGAACCAGCGAATTCAGCCGCTGATGCCGGTGATCTTCACCAAGGTCAGAGCCTGGCGGTGACCATTCTTGCGGCGATAGTTCTGGCGACGCTTTTTCTTGAAAACGATCACCTTCTCGTCGCGGAACTGTTCCAGCACCTCGGCGGTGACGGAGGCACCGTCCACCACGGGGGCGCCGACCTTGTCGCCGACCAGCAGGACCTGGTCAAACTTCACGGATGAACCCGCATCTGCAGTGATTTTCTCAACTGCGATGATGTCATCCTTGGCGACCTTGTACTGCTTGCCGCCGGTCTTGATGACTGCGAACATGGTGCTGCAACCTTTTTTATAATCATGGGGCGGGAAGCCATTGGGCAACCCGCTGAAAGAGGGCGCAATAATACGCACGCGACCCCAACTGTCAATGGGGGAGGCTGAAAAACCCCCCGGTTTGCCCCGACTTTTCTGTCAGGTACTGAAATATCTCCGTAATTATGGCTTGGAAGGGAGGGTGTTGTGAGGTTTCGGGTGCGTGTTTTGGCCCCCCTCAGGCGCGGGCACTTGTCTTTTTGCGGGCTGTGATCCCTTATTCTACAGCGATTCGGGCCCTTGTTATGAGGTCTTGAGGTTTTGTTGCTGCCTTCTCAGGTCATTCCTCATAAAAACAGGGGTTGCAAGACTATGCTGCCCGCGATATGGTCCGCCGCCTCCGACGACCGCGGTTTTTGCAGAAAAACCAGAAATTTCGGGGTAGCCGCTGTCGATAAACAAAGATAGCGGATCAAGGTGGAGAGGTGCCGGAGCGGTCGAACGGGACGGTCTCGAAAACCGTTGTACCCGCAAGGGTACCGTGGGTTCGAATCCCACCCTCTCCGCCATCTAAAGCATTGATTTATAAGAAGTTTACAGAACGCCCGTTGCGTTTGACCACATTTCTGCGAGACAGGAGCAGCTCCTGCTCTTTCTGCGCCTTGCCCAGCCACAATAATACCATGATTTGACATGAGATTCTTTCTTATGAGGCAAGATCATGTATTTTGTCTTATGCATTTTCTAGGGTGGAATAATGCCAAGATGATCCAATGTATTGGATAGATTGATGCAATATGGGGGGATTGCAGAATGATCCATAAAACAGACCGTGATTTTCGATTAACAGTGTTCTGGTTAGCCGCAGCGCTTTCGCTTCTGTGCATGATTGTGTTTGCATATGAATTATATTCACCGGGGGCGGGTATAAAGACGTGGCGTGGAATGCCGCTGGATGAACGGGGGGAATTTATCTCAGGCTTTTTCTCTCCCTTGGCCCTGATATGGGCGCTTGTTGCTGTCATTCTCCAGCAAAGGGCTTTGAGTCTGCAAAAAAAGGAAATGGAGTTGCAGCGCGGGGAGGTCGAGGAGCAGACGAAAATCTTTAAGGAGGAACTCAGAAATATGGAAAGAAGTGACTTCAGGGGGCATCTGGCAAGTCTTGATCGGCAATTGCAACGGCACGCGCTTATGATCCGTGAATGTGCAGATCCGTCCTTCAGCCGTTTCGATTTGTCAGGGTATGGGGAAGAGGATGTTGAAAAGACAATCCAGAGCCTAAGATTCCTTGATCAGTCTGCAATTAGAGGCCTTGACGATGATAATCAGCAGAAGATGGCCGATAGAATGTGCAGCTATGTTGCGCGTTTTGAACGGCTGAAAGAACGGGCATCAGCTTGCGGTCTTGAGGAAGACTACAATGATTACAAGCGCTATACGCCTTATGGTCATCTTCTGACGTCGTGCAGGTGGAAGCTTCAGTTTTTAGTAAAATGCGGCATCAAGAGCAGTCGTTACTGGCGATATGATGACAAGAAGCGGCGCTGGGTGAACAATTATCAGGAAAAGATAACGGCAGCGTATGACCGGCAGGACGAGCGGGTTCCTGAATATTCGTGATGGTGACAGAAAAGCATCTTTTTGGGGCTGTGAATGCGGTCATGTGACACACGGTACCCAGTCCGGAAACAAAGTGGTCTGTTGCTCCGCCTTCTGTCCTGTCGCCGGAAGGGCAGAAGGCGGATACTTTGTTCGGACGGTATCGTTATGACGGGTTGCGCTCCATGTGACTGTGTTCCGGTCGGGGAATCTTGACCCCCGCGTCTTCCAGACACCATGCCAGAACAGCTTTCTGGGCGTGCAGGCGGTTTTCTGCCTCATCGTATATGACAGATGCTGATGATTTTGCGACCTCTTCGGATACTTCTTCCCACTCGTGGATCGGCAGGCAGTGCGTGAAAATAGCGTGGGGCTGTGCCAGTGACATCAGGGTTCTGTTGACCTGATAGGGCCAGAACGGCTCAATGCCCTTACCTTCCTGTCCCATGGATACCCACGTGTCGGTGATCAGGACATCGGCATGACGGGCGGCTTTCTTTGGGTCTGGCTCATAAGGAAAGTCGGGAGAAGGAGGCATGACCTCTTTCGGTCCGCTGACAACCATCTCATACCCGAACAGGGGCGCTGCGAGTGCATATGTTCTGGCAACGTTGTTGTAATCCCCGAACCAAGCCAGTTTACGCCCGTTGATGCTGCCCAAGTGTTCCTCGATCGTCATCAGGGAGGCGATGATCTGGCAGGGATGTGAGCGATCTGTCATACCATTGATCACCGGAATGGTGGCATGGCGGGCCAGCTCTTCCAGTGCTCTGTGGTTGCTCATGCGCACCATGATGGCATCAACAAACCGGGACAGGACCTTGGCGGTGCTTTCAATGCTCTCAGCACCACCTATCTGGGATTCCTCTTTGCTCATCACGACGCTGTGGCCACCAAGCTGTTTCATCGCTACTTCAAAGGATACGCGTGTGCGTGTTGATCGCTTGTCAAACAACATGGCAAGAGAAAGACCAGCAAACATTTGAGGCGGCTGGTGTTTGAGAGCTTTCAGCTGACGTGCATGCTGGATAAGACCACGCAGTGTGCCGGGCGGAATCTCTGACAGGTTTATGAAGTGCCGTGGTGGGTTTGGTGTCATTGAAGGTCTCCCAGTGTTTTCTCAATGATCTCCAGAACATCCTGTGCCTGGTCGTTGGTCATGGTTAGTGGTGGCGTTATGCGCACCGTGTTCTTTCCGACTTGGGTGGTCATCAGTCCGTTGGACCGCAGGGCATGGATCAGTGATTTGACCTCCATGGGGGTTTCCATCCCGATCATCAGCCCCTTTCCCCGAACATCGCTGATCAGGGTGCTTTTTCTTTGCAGCCTGTGCAGGCCGCTCTGCAGAACTTTCCCAACACCCCTGACCTGTTCCAGGAAGCCGGGTTTTTGTATTTCCGAAATGACAGCATGGGCCACCGCGCATGCGAGAGGATTTCCGCCATAGGTGGAACCATGTGTACCGGGAACAAGGGCTTGTCCAAACCGTTCCCTTGCTCCCATGGCCCCGACAGGGAATCCCCCGCCCATGCCCTTGGCCCAGGTGATGATATCCGGTTCGGGTATAGCGCCATTCTCGTCGGGAAAGGCTTGATGTGCATGCAGAAAACCGAGTCTTCCGAAGCCGGACTGCACCTCGTCAAAGATCAGGCAGATGTCATGCGCATTACACAGCGCTCGCAGTCCGTGCAGGAATGCCGGCTTGGCCACAGTCAGCCCCCCTTCACCCTGCACGGGTTCGACAAGGATCGCGGCGGTCTTGTCCGATATCAGGGTGTTCACACTCTCAAGATTATTGAACTTGGCCCATTTGATGCCGGGGAGATAGGGGCCAAAGAATGGTTGGGCGTGGCATTTCTCTGTTACGCTGGCGGCGCCATAGGTTCGTCCGTGGAACGAATTCCGGAATGTGATAATTTCGTTGCAGGCGGTGCCCTTTGTTTCGCTGGCCCACTTGCGGGCGCATTTCAGGGCCGCTTCGACACTTTCGGTCCCGGAATTGCAGAAGTATACGCGATCAATACAGGATGTTGTGACGATCAGTTCTGCGGCTTTTAGCCTTTCCGGTGTTGCGTAGGAATTCTGGACAGCCATCAGCCGCCTGCCTTGTGTTTGCAGGGCGTTGAGTACAGCGGGATGCGCATGTCCAAGGGAGGCTACCGCTATGCCAGCAGCACAGTCGATATACCTCTTCCCCTCGGTATCATAGACGTAGATGCCACATCCGTAATCCATCGCCACGGGCTGGGGTTCATAGGTTCTGACCAAGAGATTAAAGGTGTGGTCGATGAGATCTTGTGTTGTGCTTGCCATTGTTACCCTGCCAGCTCCCCACCTAAAGCCGCCTGGGCCTCGATTTCATTCAGGTAATGCATGCGTTCGGATTCCCTGATCAGCATGGTGCCGGGGCTGACAGGTTCGTAGATTTCCTTTCTCAGGGCGTCTCTTCGCAGTCCGGAAATCAGGTGAATGCGGCGGACCCCGCCATGTAAGGCTTTTAGGCAGTTCTCCAGCTTGACTTTCATGCCTCCTGTTGCGGTGCCGTTGGCAATCAGCCCCGGAATATCCTCTGCCATAATCATCAGGGCGGTTTCTCCCTGAACCTGCACACCATCAACATCAGAGAGGAAGATCAGTTTCTGCGCCTGTGTACCAATCGCCAGTGCTGTGGCAACGGTGTCGGCATTGATATTCACAAGGTGATGATCTTCTGTCATGGCCAGGCAGGGGCAGGCGACAAAACGTGTCACCTTGAACAGGCGTTGCAGCGGACGGGCAGCTACAGTGTTGATATCGCCCACCAGGCCAAAATCAACCGGTACCTTTGGGCGGAGTTCCACATTCATCCAGTCTGGTGGTACCGCATTCAGGCTTATGCCTTCCAGACTGGCCCGTGCCATTGCCTGATAGACTGCAAGCGAGAGGCGTCCTCCCAGAACATCGATCATGACATTCAGGTCATCCGGCGTTGTGATGCGGCGTCCTTGGTGCTTGTTTATGGTGATGCCGCGTTTTTCTGCCTCTGCATCCATGGCAGAGCCGCCACCGTAAACCAGCAGAACCCTTACGCCATGCAGGGTCAAGTCCCGTATATTTTCCAGAAGGTTCTGTCGTGCAGTATCATTTTCTATGACCCTGCCGCCGGCTTTTATAACGAACAGGGTGTCACGGAATTTACGTTCGTAGAAGGCATTGATGCAAAACTGGGGCATTACTGTTTTGTTTGCTTTCCGGATGTCTGGTTTATCGGGCAGCAGATCAGCCCCGGTCCCTGTCTTGAGTGTTGTCACCGTTTTTATCCTTTTCATACCGTTGCCTGATGTCCTGTGCGGCTGGTGTGTTGTGGCTACGGGTACACGGGTGCAAGCGTATCCAGCCCTGTCGTTTCACTCAGTCCGAACATGATATTCATGTTCTGAATAGCGTTTCCGCCGGCACCTTTCACAACGTTGTCCAGCGCACCCTGAACCAGAATCTGTCCGTTTTTGCCAAGCTGATAGCTGAGATCACAGTAGTTTGATCCCACGACATGAGCCGCCTCTACCGTCTCTTGTAGGCGGATAAACGGTGCTTTTGTGTAGGGTCCGGGATTTTCTTTTCTTGGCAGGAGGGAGGCCGGGGCTGTAGATCGGCTGTTTAGCGTCACGAAGCCTTGTGCGAAGATACCGCGTACAAAGGGGCCCGAGCTTGGCACAAAGTTCAGCTGTGCTTCCGTTATGCCTGCCCCGCGCGCAATTTCTGCAATATGACGGTGCGTATTGATGCTGTAGGACTTCAGGTTATGGCTGCGGACAGGGTGATGTGTTGTGTCTGACGCCGTTTTCCCGGCACCACTCGATCCGGTTATGGCAAAAAGATCGGCTTGTGCAATGTGCCCCCTGAACGGCAGCAGCATAAGCTGCATAAGGAGAGCGAAGCAGCCGGGGTTTGATACGGTGGAGGCGCCGGCTATTGCCGTGTGTCCGCTGATTTCTGGGACACCGTAGACGACTTCCCTCAGCAGATGGGGATGTCTGTGCGGACCGTAGTATTTCTCGTACTGTTCTATATCGTCCAGTCGGTAATCGGCTGAAAGATCGATGACTTTTACCTTTCCGTGCAGTTCAGCCACGATGTTCTGCGCCGCTTTGTGTGGCAGGCAGATGAAGACCACATCGCTGTCTGCAATCAGTATATCGGTTGGGCAAGGCGTGACGATGTGTGGCAGATGTGCAAGGTGAGGGAAGATCTCACCAATAGGGGTTTCTTGTTCCACGCGCGCGGTAAGTTGCGCAATCCTGACATTGGGGTGTGCCAGTAAGATCCGTAAAAGCTCCACGCCGGTATAGCCGGTGATACCAACGATGGAAGCCCTGATTTTTGTGATGCTCATAACCGGAAATCCCAAGTTATTATCGCTGACTCCTACGCTGCTGCGGACCAGCGTTTGATGACAAGATCAAGCCAGTCATTGTGCGGGTGAAAGGCGTTGTAGGTCAGAATACCGGGCAGATGTTCACGGATTAGATCCTGACCGACCTGGTTGTCTGTTACCGGACCGCTGATGATATCAAGGGGAACCCCCATGGTGGCACATTCACGTGCCAGCATAATGGCTCCGGCAGGGTCACGGGCACAGCCGATATGCAGGCGGATGTTCGCCTGAATCTGGGTGTCTTTCAGGATTGCTGCGACACCATAGCGCCCCAAAAGCCCATCGCCGAATTCGACAATAATGGCATCGGGTTTCCCGAGGCTCAGATATTCGATGGCACCCTTGGCAATCTGGATGACTGTCGTATCATCCAAGTTGGCAGTAGATGTTATGCCGCAATCAACGAACGATACCGTCTCTTTTACGCCATGGTCCTGCATTTTGTAGGTATCACGCTGCAACCCCACCCCGGTTACCTTTGTTCCCGCAAGATTCATGCCGATACGGGTAAGGGTTTTGATGATTTCCGCTGCGACCGTTGTTTTTCCACTGTCCATCGATGTGCCAGTGGTGATGATCAGAGGCGTATCTGCTTTCATGATATCAAGGGGGGTGAACACGGTTTCGTCGGATATGTTCAGTAGCGCGTTGTGTCGCACGATACCGCCCAGAACACGGATTCTTAGGGGCTCGCCCACTTCCTGTACATTGGCCGATGTGCAGATCCCGGCGACACCGCCCGCGTTGAGCAGGTGAATAGTATCATTGACCTTGAGCGAGCTAGGCAGGTGGCCGGCAAACCCCTTGAGGGCCATACGTTGCCCCAGTGCGCAGGCAATAATGTCTCCTTTCTTCAGAAGAGACATACGGCCAGAAGGGAGCTCAAGTGTGTTGTAGAGCTTTTTGTCTTCCAGAACTTCGGCTGCCAGCACTGTACCTATGCGGCAGGAAAGCTGGTTTGTCAGTTCCTCTTGATGTCTTAGTCCAAGATTCTTTGTGACAGAGGCGATTTTATCAATCTGGATATTTTGTGTGGTCATGTTGATCAACCTTTTCAGACATGCGCCCAGCCCCGGTCTGGCCGCTTTTCCAAGCCTTCAGACGGAGGTTCAATGTTGGGGTCAGATCGTCAGGAAGAACGCTTTATAAATCCTGGACCCTGACAGCAAAGCCTGCCGCGAAGGAGAACTTCGGGCATCGGCGGCGTTGCAGAAAGAATTCACGTGTCAGGGTCATGACGTTCCAGGACAGCAGGATTAAAACGGTTTTTGCAGTGATGCCGGTAACACAACAAAAAGTGCGCTGGGCACACGATCAGCAAAACGTAACAAAAGGATAGTATCTAAATTTTCTATTTATGGAAGCATGATCATCATCAAGGGTTGATATATTTTGCATGTGATTCGATTTTTTTTGCAGAGAGGACAATCTGGGAATCATCTCTCTGCCATTGAGAGTAGCCTTTGCCTGTATCCCTGTGTGCGACCGTAGCCGCACCGGCATGCCTGCTGCTGTTAATGCGTTGTCACAAAGCGGTAAATGTACTCAAAGCGCTGGTCATCGCCGGAATAGACGACAACCCGGCCATCTTTGTGCAGGACGGTTGTTGCGCCTTCGTGCTTGAAGCGTCCGAGGGCTGTCCTTTTCTTGGGAATGGAATCTGGGTCATAAGGATTGAACTCCACGATACCGCTTAGAACTTGATGTCCTTGTGAGAGGGGACAAGCATTTTGGTAGAAATCTGCAACCACATTGTCGGGAATGTTATGGTCGTGTTGTTGCTCTTGGCCGGACCATGTGCCGGATCATCCGTCTCTCGAGGCACCGACCTATCCAGGATGTGAATTCCACCAGCCCCCAATAGCACAAGGCCAAGGTCAGGAATGGTTCTGCATAGTGAAAGGTCTCGGCTGCCATGCTCTGGGTTTCATACAAGAGTTCCGGCACCGTGATGACAGAAAGAACAGCCGTTTCCTTGATCAGGATAATGGTGATGTTGGTCAGCGGGGCAGTAATCGAGACCAGCATGTGTGGCAGGATAATCCGCCGCAGGATTGTTGCCTCGGAAAGCGCGATGCAGCGGCCGGCTTCAATATGTCCCCTAGGTACAGATTGGAACCCGGCCCGGAAGACCTCGGCATAGTATGGTGAGCCATAGAGGGCAAAGCCAAGCACGCCAGCCTCCAGAGGTTCCAGAATAAGTCCGAGTTCAGGCAGGCCATAGTACAGCAAGAACAGTTGTATAAGCAGTGGTATCCCGCGGATTGTCTCCGTTAGGCTGGCAAGGAGACGTCTTGTCATGGTGCCTCCCCATTGAATGGAACAGGCAACAGCCAGGCCCAGGAGCAGGGCACCGGTCGATCCCATTATCCAGCACAGGGCCGTAACACCAAGACCGGATGCCAAAGCTGGGGCGTAAGCAAGGAAAAGTTCAGCGTCCACTGGTGCCTCTTCCGGTATATGGGGTCAGCAAGTGCTTTTCTGCCATGCGTCCAGCTGTTGCAATGATCAGGCTGAGAAGCAGGTACAGGGCACCTGCTGTCACATAGATCTCGAAGTGGCGGTATGTTTGGCCGGCAATGTTCTGTGCTGTGCGGGTCAGCTCCGCGATGCCAATAACTGATGCTAGGGATGATGCCTTGATCAGAAGAACCAGCTCATTCACCAGGGATGGCAACCCGATGCGAACAGCCTGTGGCAACAGGATGCGCCGCCATAGGGTGATGCGTGTCATGCCCGTTGCATAGGCTGCTTCAACTTGGCCATGCGGTATGGACTGGACGGCACTGCGCAGAATCTCGGCGTTATAGGCGGCGGCACACAGCCCGACGCTCAGGATGGCGCAGGCCAATGCCGGAAGGTCTATGCCAATATGGGGCAGAAGATAGAACAGGGCCAGAATTTGGACCAGAAGAGGGATGCCCCGAAACAGGCTGATATAAAGACCAACCGTGTGCTGCAAGGTGGTGGTGCCGGAAACCTTGGCAATGCATAGGGCCGTTCCAAGCACTAGGCCTATGATCATACCAGCCCCTGATACTGTGGCCGTGTACCCGGCTGCATCGAGGAGAAAAGGTATGTTACGGCTTATAACCTGAAGAGAGGTATCCATCGCAGATCCTGTCTATGCCGCTAGGGCTGGGGCATGACACGGGGCAAGCGGGGAGCCGTTCCCAGCCAGCGCGTGTTGATGGCATCCAAGCGTCCATCTTCGTGCATGCGCATCAGCGCGGTGTTGACCGCCTCAATCAGGCTTTCTGAATCAGCGTCCCGGCGTCCCAGCCATGCGAAGTGGCCAGGCTTGCCAAAGGAGGGCAGAACCATTTCGAAGCGATCGGGGCGTTGTCTGGCAGCATAGGCCTGCAGCGGGAGAGCATTGGCAACGGCCTGAATGCGGCCTGTTCCAAGATCAGCCAAGGCTTCATCAATATTGACATATTCCCGGATCCTGACGCCACCGAGGCTGGTGCCTAGGGCTTTCAGCTGTGTCAGTTCGGCAGATCCTTTCTGGGCACCGACTGTCAGGCCGACAATATCGTTGGGTGTTTTTATAGCTTCATTACCTGCCTGTTTCAAAAGAGACACGGTTGCATCGCCGATAGGCAGGGTGAAGGCATAACGCTTCGCACGCTCCGGTGTTATTGTGACCGGGGCATTCACAAAATCGAATTTGCCGGCATCCAGACCGGGCAGAATGCTGGACCAAGGGAGATCGACATAGCGTACCGAAACGCCAAGATCCTTGGCCACTTCGTCAAAAAGATCTTTACACAGGCCTTGGTACTGGCCGTCAACCAACATATCAAAGGGGGCATAATGCATTTCGGTTGCGACTGTGATTGTGCCCGCGGCTCTTATTTCGGACAGGCGGTCAGCCCGGGTTGAAGCTGGAAAACACAGGGAGGAAACAATTCCGGAAATCACCGCCAGGTTGACCCATGAAAGGCCAGCCAAGGCACGACGTGCCAGTTTGCGCATTTTACAGAATTCCATTTTGGGGTTCAGGCTGTTTGTTCATGGCCGCATCAGGCGGGCGGCCCCCGTGTTGACTACGGGTGTCGATGAACAGGGCAATGCAGGTGCAGCAGGGCAGCGAAGGCTTCCTGTCCGGGCATCCTGACCCCAAGGTCACAGGATAACACTACAGCCGAAAAGATAGGCGCGGATCTGAAATCCGTACCTGCTTGCTTCGGTGTTGTGCCTGTGAGGGCTGGGCGGCCCATGTCTCAATTCCTGCGTTTGAACAGCTTTATAGGATGTCACTTATTTTTTATAACGAGGGAGCTTGTCAAGCTAAAGCATGGCTTGTGTCTCTTTTTTAGCGTCGCCCTTTTCATGTGCGTTATCATTATACAGCATGGTATCCCGACTCCTGTGCCCGATAGCATGATCTTCCGATTGATTTGTTTCTGTGCCTCCATCCTCCTCTGGAGGTGGAAAGGAACATCTTGCAGGGTTTGGTTTTTGGATGGATTATTCGGAATTCTACGGGAACGTGTATAAGCTGCCCGTTCCTGCCGGAGGTCATTCGGCTAGGTTTTCGTGTGCAGCTGAGTCGTTTGTCTGCCTAGTGTCTGGCTTGGCAGGGTGCCTTTCGGGGGGCGAAAGATGTTGAAGGCTTTGTTCTGCTTGTCGGGTTCTGCTGTTGTTGTTTTGGGTATTCTTGTTCATCAGGTGGCTTTTGCTGCTGATCCCGAGGGGCATGAGCTTGAGGCCATTCCGGCGGGCGTTGCCACGATTGAAGAGCAATTCCAGGTTCGTATCGTTGCCGAAGGGCTGCGTCGCTTGGGGTATCATGTTCCCGCAGTGTCAGAGGCAAACTACCCGCAGGCGCACAAGGCCGTTGCCGACGGTCATGCACATTGGTCGGCCAATCATTGGGATCCGTTGCATCAGTCTTTCTTTGATGCGGCTGGAGGTGAGCGCAGCATTGTCCGTGCCGGCAATCTGGTCAAAGATTCCATGCAGGGTTACCTGATCGATCGTAAAACTGCTGAAGAGTACAATATTACGGATTTGTCTCAGCTCAGGGATCCGCGTATTGCCACCCTTTTTGATGTTGATGGCGACGGTAAATCCGATCTGACCGGCTGCAATGTCGGTTGGGGATGTGCCTTGGAAATCAAGCGTCATATAGAGGAACAGGGTCTTGGTGCTGCTATTTCCCAGAAACAAGGCGATTATTTCACGATGATGATGGATGTTGTTGCCCGGTATAATGCGGGAAAGCCCATTCTGTACTACGCGTGGACACCTTTGTGGGTTTCAGCGGTTCTTGTGCCCGGGAAGGACTCACGCTGGTTGACAGTTGGTGGTGGATCGACCGAGCGGACTCCTTCTCCTGCTCCCGGGGCAATTGACACCGGGTTTGCCGTGAATACACAGATGATTCTGGCTAATAAACGTTGGCTGGAACAGAACCCGGCTGCAGAGAGGTTCTTCAGTCAGGTTGCTATTGATGCCGCCGAAATTTCTTCCCAGAACATGCGGATGCGCAGTGGTGAATCGTCTTCCGAGGATATCGATCGGCATGTCCAGCACTGGATACGCACCCACGAGAAGGAATTCAATGCATGGATCGAGGCTGCCTCGAAGACAGCCTCCTGATCATTTGAGTCCTGGAGATGGAAGTCCGGCTCAGTACATGTGCTGGCCGCCATTGATGGACAAGGTTGACCCGGTAATAAAGTCTGCGTTGTCGGCAACAAGAAACAAAACGCCCCGGGCGATGTCTTCTGCTCGTCCTAGGCGCCCAATTGGGATGCGGGCAATGATTTTCTTCAGAACATCCGGGGGTACGGCGCGGACCATATCGGTGTCCACATAGCCTGGGGCAATAGCGTTAACAGTAATTCCTTTTGCCGCACCTTCCTGGGCCAGGGCTTTTGTGAAGCCATGTATCCCTGATTTTGCCGCTGCATAGTTAACTTGTCCGTACTGACCGGCTTGCCCGTTAATTGAACCGATATTCACGATGCGGCCAAAGTTACGTTCCCGCATGCCCTCTATAACGCACCGGCACATATTGAAACATGATGCAAGATCAGCCTGTATAACCTCGTTCCATTGTTCGAATGTCATGCGATGCAGCGTGGCGTCACGTGTAATACCTGCATTGTTGACCAGAATATCGATAGGCCCCAGCTCTGCGACAATTGTGTTTACGGCTTGCTCGCACAGCGGGAAGTTAGCGACGTCAAACTTGTAGACATGAATTCCAGTTTCTGCGGCCAGTTCATGCGCTGCTGTATCATTGCCGGCATATGTTGCGGCTACTGTGTAGCCAGCATTTTTCAGGGCCACCGTAATAGCTCTCCCGATGCCGCGGGTTCCCCCTGTAACAACAGCGACACGGCTTTTGGACATGGTATATTCCTTCCCTGTATTTTTCTCTTTATCAGGCTCAAGCTATTGGCAGAGTTCAGTCAATGTGAACCATTTTCCCCGGTTGTCGAATAGGCCCGGTGGCTCTGGTGAAGGTAAAGCACGGGATTATCTCACACTTTCTCTACTGCCAAGGCAACGCCCATTCCACCGCCAATGCAGAGCGTTGCTAGGCCCTTTCTGGCTTCTCGTTTTTGCATTTCGTGCACAAGGGTGACAAAGACACGGGCGCCGGATGCACCGATAGGATGCCCAAGAGCGATAGCGCCGCCATTTACGTTGACCTTCTCTGTATTCCAGCCTAGTTCCCGGTTTACGCTCATGGCTTGGGCGGCAAAGGCCTCATTGGCTTCTATCAGATCTAGATCATCCGGTGTCCATCCCGCCTTTTCCAAGGCTTTGCGTGTCGCCGGGATCGGGCCTGTCCCCATGATGGCCGGATCAACGCCAGCAGAGGCAAAAGATTTGATGCGCACCAGTGGTTTCAGGCCTCTTTTGTGTGCGGTGTCTGCAGACATAAGAACAACGGCGGCTGCACCATCGTTGAGGCCGGAGGCATTTCCAGCTGTGACAGTCCCATCTTTTGTGAAGGCAGGACGCAGGCGTGCCAGTGTCTCGATTGTGGTACCGGCACGTGGATATTCATCCTGATCAAAAATACTTTCTTCTTTCTTGCCTGTGATTTTGACAGGGACAATTTCGTCCTTGAATCGCCCGTTGCGCAGGGCGGCTTCAGCCTTTTGTTGGGAATGTACAGCAAATGCATCTTGCTCCTGACGCGTAAAGCCCCATCGGCTGGCAATATTTTCCGCTGTATTACCCATATGGTAGTTATTGAAAGCGCACCACAAACCATCACGAATCATCGTGTCCACCAACTCGGTGGATCCCATCTTGATGCCCGATCTCAGCCATGCGCAATGAGGGGCGTTGCTCATGCTTTCCTGACCGCCAGCGACCACAACATCAGCCGTATCCGCCATAATCGCCATGGCGCCCTGTATAATTGCTCTCAGTCCAGACCCGCACACCATGTTCAGTGTCCAAGATGGAACGTGTTCGGGTATGCCGGCTTTTATGGATGCTTGCCGTGCCGGGTTCTGCCCGGATCCTCCTGTCAGCACCTGTCCCATGATGACTTCTGATACCGTGTTGGCTTCAAGACTAGCCCGCCTTAGCGCTTCACGAATAACAAGAGAGCCAAGTTCCGGGGCTTGCAGAGGGGACAAGCTGCCGTTAAAGGCGCCAATGGCCGTACGCGTGGCGCTGACAATCACAACATCGGGCATTGAACGCTTCCTTGTGTATGTGTTTATCGTCTCGCAGGAACTATGTGCACTATCTTTAGGTGTTGGTAATGTCATTATTCTATTTTAAGGGGCATTTCCTGTCTATCATCTGTCTTGCGATGCTGCGCCATGAATCCACTGCACTAGGGGGCGATACATGGCATCAGGTGCCGTATGACCAGTTACCATACCGATATGCCCTAGGTGCACTTCCCGTGTTTGTGGGTTTGGAAGGGCTTTGGCCAGTGCGCGGGCGCAGTCTGGTGGGACAATGCGGTCCTGTGTCGGAATGACGAGCAGCGAAGGGGCTTTCAACATATCAGGTGCAATACAGGTGCCCCCTACGGTCCATTGTTTTCGTGCTGGTTTGTTATGAACGTACCAGTCGATAAGACATTCCTGTGCAACCGGACCAGCCAAGGGTACGCCATCGTTGAGCCAGTCTTCGACAGCAACAAACATGTTGGCCCGTGTGGATCGTGGCTGCATGTGCGCAAATGCCCGGAACTTCTTGCCAACCGTGCCTGGGTCCAGCATGGAGAACAGCGCTTGGATCAGGTCTGTTGCCATAAAACCGGTCTTGTGAATCAAGGTGGAAAGATGGGGGGCAACGGTGCGCAACGCAGCTCTTCCATTGTCAAGTCCGGCATGAAAGTCCCATGGTGTAGCTAGACCGATGTAGCCGGCACAAAGATCCGGCCTGCGCAGGGCTAGTGCGAGTGCCAGAAGGCCTCCCATGCAATAGCCCAGAATGATGGGAGGCTGCCCGCTCTCTGTGTGGATTGCCTGAGCGGCGGGTATCAGGCGGCGCTGAATATAATCGGCAAGACTGAAATGGATTTCTTCTGGTCCAGGGGCATCCCAGTCCATCAGGAATGGTCTGATGCCGCGGCGCGCCATATAGCGAACCAAGCTGCGACTGCCTGTCAGATCAAGAATGACAGCCCGGTTGATAAGCGAGGGAACGAGGAGGACCGGAATGCCACGCTCCGAGAATTGGTGCAGGCGTGATGTTCCGGCCTTCCAGAACAGGGGTGGAGGAGCCAGTCGTCTGGGCAGACGATATTGACGATAGCGTGTGATGCCTTGCAGAAATGTGGCGTAACGCCGTCTGGCTTCTTCCTCAAGAGCTAGGGCGAATCCGTTTTGATCCAGTTTTGCTGCGGGGGGCAGCCGATCGTTCCAATAGGGAGACCCGTTCCTCAAGGCTTGCGATACGCTGCAACATCCCCCCAGCATCATGGCTTCCGTCATCAGGTGCAGCAGCAGGGGGCGCGGTCCTGGTGGACGTGGCAGCGTTTGGTCCGGTTGTTGGTTCGGGATGCTGCGGTGTGGAGGCATGTTTGTCTGGGTCCGGTCTTTCGGGTGTCAGGCCAGCCAGAACGGATAGGAACCGCTCTGTTAGGGTGAGCATCTCAGGGTCCATGCTGGTTCTGAAGATTTGCTCCTGCCAAAGGTCAAGAGTCTGGCTGGCCAGTTCAGCCAAGGGTGGAGCAGCGTTCTTTGGAGGGTTCTCTTTTGTCATGTGAACAACCATAGCATGTGTACTGTTTTGTGCCACCACACCATCCGGTTTGCTGCGCATTATGCTGCGCAGCATTTTACTTGCTGCAAAGCACTCCGGGGGGCAGTCTGGATGCTCAGAATGACAGGACTGTGCAAGCAAGGAAAGTGTGATGGCCGAACCTCAGAAAGAGCCCGTAACGATTAAGAAATATGCCAACAGAAGACTCTATAATACAGCGACGTCAAGCTACGTTACGCTGGATTACCTGTCACGTATGGTCAAGGAAGGAACCGATTTCGTCGTCTATGATGCGAAAAGCGGTGACGATATTACCCGCTCTGTCCTGACTCAGATTATTGTGGAAGAGGAAAACAAGGGCGGACAAAATTTGTTGCCGATCAGTTTTCTGCGTCAGCTCATCGGATTCTATGGGGACAGTCTGGGAGGCATTCTGCCGCGTTATCTGGAGCAGAGCATGCAGTCCTTTACCCGTAATGGTGAAAACATGCGGGACATTATGAAGAATACATTTGGTGGCATATTCCCGATGGAGCAGTTCGAGGAGCTGAACAAACAGAATATGACCTTGTTTGAGAATGCCCTGAAAATGTTCGGACGTTTTTACGGCGAAGAAGCAAACCGGAATCAATCAGGAGATGGCAGTAGTCCCGATACGGCAATTGAGGACCTGAAGGCCAAGCTTGATGCGATGCAGAGCCAGCTTGATTCTTTCCTCAAGAAATAGGTTGTATGTGCTGTGGGGGATAAAAATTTCTTCCCCCACTTTTTCTTTCCGATCGCAGCCAATATGAACTGTGTCTGTCGAGAAAACCGCTATTAGATGGTAATGAGCGATCGTTTTTCTGTCGCCGTATGCGCCCGGGCATTGTTCTGCATCTTTTCATGCGAACAGGCCGTTTCTTTCCCGCAGGTTGACGATTTTTTAGATATGTGTACGAATAGTATTTCGCCCCACCGTTGATTGGGTGGGTGCAATTATACGTTTTGGTATTGGGGATCCCCTAGTATTGCTTGCGGCTATTGGGGAAACCGCGTATCCCTGAAGTTGATGAGCAGAAAGGCAATGGTCGCATGAGACGACCTGTTCTTGCTCCGGTCTGCCCGGTTTCCCTGTCTGGAGGGGCCGCAACCCGGGCGACAGCGCATGTTGAGTGGAAAGGAACTGGAATAATGAACTATAGCGCTTCTCCTGACCGTGGTGATCAGCCTGCAAACCGTGCTACAGATACGGACCGGCATGTTGGCGCCCGTATTCGTGACCGCAGGATCAAGCTGGGGCTTTCCCAGCAACAGATGGCTGACATGATTGGTGTAACCTATCAGCAGGCTCACAAGTATGAACGCGGCATCAACCGTATATCGGCTGGTCGTTTGCGCGAGATTGCCTTGGTTCTGGATGTGGAAGTTGGTTACTTCTACGAGGAACTTGGGCAGAGCACGGCCAAGGAAGTCCATCCGCGTCAGCGTATGTGTCTGGAGCTTGCTCGTAATTTCGCTCTTATAAACAATGAGCGTCATCAGGAGGCTCTGTGCAATTTGGCACGTGCCTTGGCTTCCGGAGCTTGATTTACACATATAACGACAAAAGCCGGGGTGGTCATAACAGGACCTTCCCGGCTTTTGTTTTCAGGGCTGGATGCTGGATGGTTTTCCCCCCAGCATCCATTCTTCCCTGACGCAAGGATCACTTTCATCCTTCCCGTATGCTTCTGCCAGATCGTGAAAATCCCGTATGTCCAGAAGGCGTGACAGAGCCCAAACGGCCGCGCCGCGAATAACAGGGTTCGGATCATTCAGGTGTGGCGTGATTTTCTTGGTTATAGCCGCATCACCGCTGTTTCCAGCTGCAATCAGGACGTTGCGAATGAAGCGCGGTCTGCTGATTCGTTTGACGGGGGATGCCGAGAATAACGTGCGGAAAGAAGCGTCGTCCAGTTCAAGCAGATCGGCTAGGCGGGGGGCTGTCAGTTCGACGCGCGGCTTGAAGGCATCATGGGGTGTTGGTGGGGCGAAGCGGTTCCACGGACATACCGCCGTACAGTCATCACAGCCATAGATGCGATTGCCAAAGCGAGATCTTAAGGCGTAGGGAATGGGGCCTTTGTGCTCGATTGTCAGATACGATATGCACTTGCGGGCATCAATCCTCCCTTCCGCGTCAAATGCAGATGTTGGGCAAATATCCAAGCACCGCGTACATCGCCCACAGTGTTCCGATGCGGGGGAATCAGGCGGCAGATCCAGAGTGGTCAGGATTTCCCCCAAGAACAGCCAGGATCCAAAGCGACGCGATACAATATTGGTGTGTTTGCCTTGCCATCCCAGACCCGCAGCGGCGGCCAATGGCTTTTCCATCAAGGGTGCGGTATCTACAAAAACCTTTATGTCTTGGTCGCATATGTGCTGTATCCGTGCTCCGAGTTGCTTCAGGCGTCCCTTGATCAGATCGTGATAGTCGCGATTACGGGCATAGACACTGATATACCCCCGGCTGTGATGCATAAGGCCGCTAAGAGGATTGTGGCCTGGTGCATAGTTGGTTCCAAGGGAGATAACCGTTGCAGCTTCTGGCCACAGGGCCCGTGGATCCGTGCGGCGTGACTGTGTCTCGGCCATCCAGCCCATTGTGCCGTGGCACCCTTGGGCCAGCCATGACGACAGCCTGCGGCGTGTTTTTTCATTCAGTTCAGCGCGCGCAAAGCCAATACAGTCAAAGCCTTCCTTTATGGCGGCCTTGCGGATACGCTCCTTGATCTGGTCCGTTCCAGTTTGCATGGTTCCGCTGTTGTCGCGTGAGATGGCTTTATTCAGTCTGGTCTGTACAGGAGAAATCGGGTCATGGCCTTGCCGTAACGGCGCTGTTTAATGATCTGGAAATCCGGCACACAGGCATGGTGTGTGTTTGCTGCGGTTTCCACGACAATGATGCTTCCGGTCTTGACCCACCCGTTTGTTGCCAGATTCTGCAGGACCATTTCAGCAATGGTTTCTGCGTAAGGCGGATCCATAAGAATAAGGGAGAAAGGCGCTGTAGCCCTTGGCAGTCTCAGAACATCGCCCGCGATGACCTGTGTTTGCTGATCAAGGGTCAGGGCCCGTATATTACGTTTCAGCGCAGCAAGAGCGGGTGGTGCCCTATCAACAAATGTTGCACTTTCTGCACCGCGTGAGAGTGCCTCCAGTCCCAAGGCACCTGTTCCACAAAACAGATCGGCGACGGTTGCACCAGCCAGCGTGAATCCTTCTTTGTGCAGGCCATGGAGAAGAATGTTGAAAACAGCTTCACGGGCACGGGCAGCGGTGGGACGGACAATGTCCGTCCCTTCAGGAGCTACGAGCTTCTTGCCACGAAAGCGACCGCCAATGATTTGCATGCTATCCCGTCGTACGTTCAGGACGCGTCATAGCGTTTGCGCGGAGCACCAGCAGCGGAACGCGGCCGGTCCTCACGGTTGCGGAACCCATCTTCACGGCGTGGACGGAAACCTTCCTCGCGACGTGGGCGGAATTCATCCCGTGCCGGGCGTTCGCTCCCTGCGGAACGCGGCCGGTCCTCACGGTTGCGGAACCCGTCTTCACGGCGTGGACGGAAACCTTCCTCGCGACGTGGGCGGAATTCATCCCGTGCCGGGCGTTCGCTCCCTGCGGAACGCGGCCGGTCCTCACGGTTGCGGAACCCGTCTTCACGGCGTGGACGGAAACCTTCCTCGCGACGTGGGCGGAATTCATCCCGTGCCGGGCGTTCGCTCCCTGCGGAACGCGGCCGGTCCTCGCGGTTGCGGAACCCATCTTCACGGCGTGGACGGAAACCTTCCTCGCGACGTGGGCGGAATTCATCCCGTGCCGGGCGTTCGCTCCCTGCGGAACGCGGCCGGTCCTCGCGGTTGCGGAACCCGTCTTCACGGCGTGGACGGAAACCTTCCTCGCGACGTGGGCGGAATTCATCCCGTGCCGGGCGTTCGCTCCCTGCGGAACGCGGCCGGTCCTCACGGTTGCGGAACCCGTCTTCACGGCGTGGGCGATTTTCGTTGTTGTGGTCCCGGTCCTTGTGGTGTGGGCGACGCGCACGGGATGGGGCTGTCTCTTCAGCCCTGAATGATGTGCGGCTTTTCTGCTCGTTTGGCATAGAGTCTACTTTGTTGGTTTTATGAAAATGTTTCCGGTGCCCGGGGCGTGTAGGCGCTGCTTTTGCCTTTGCCCATCCGGTCCGGTCCGTAACGGGTTTGCCCGTAGGCCCCGATTGGTTTGGATCAAGGCTCGCCAGCTGTTCACGCAGAAGACGGGGAGGAACTTCCTCAATGCATCCACGTTCCATGCGGCCAAGATAGAAGTTTCCGTAAGCAACCCGAATCAAGCGATTGACGTGATAGCCAAGGTGCTGCATCACCCGCCTGATTTCGCGGTTTTTTCCTTCGGTCAGGGTTATCAGCAGCCATGAATTCGCGCCAACCCGGCGCTCTACGTGTGCCTTGATCGGGCCATAGTGAATGCCCTCGACCGTGATGCCGTTTTCCAGATCGGCCAATCTGTTTTCATCAACCGCACCGTAAACCCGTACCCGGTAGCGACGGTGGATGCCTGTGCTAGGCTGTTCAAGCTTGCGTGCCAGTTCACCATCATTGGTCAACAGCAAAATGCCTTCGGAGTTCAGGTCAAGCCGGCCTACGCTGATGAGACGTGGCAGATTACCAGGCAGGTTCTCGAAAACAGTCGCGCGACCCTGTGGATCACGATGCGTGGTGACAAGGCCCGCAGGCTTGTAATAGCGCCAAAGACGCGGCACATCCGCTTTTGCAACAGGCACGCCATCAACGGTTACCCGATCTGCTTCGGTAACCATAAAGGCCGGTGTATCTAATACCACACCATTGACGGCAACGCGTTGATCTGCAATCCAGCGTTCTCCATCACGGCGTGAGCATACCCCGGCACGGGCAAGGAACTTGCAAATCCTTTCGCCCTCGGTGCCTTGTCCTGTTTCATCGGATTGGGGTTCCGCGCTGTCGTCGTGATGGTCCGGATCATTGTCTTCGTTCCGGGACGAAGAATCCGCCGTGAAATCCAGTTCTTCCAGCGAGGTATCAAGCTCGGGCAGCTCTTCCTCGTTGTTGGGGCTGGGCATGTCGAGTGGGGTGATGGTATCGGGTGTCATGGGAGGCGCGCCTCGTTGATAAAGGCGTCAAAGATTTTCTTGTCCGCCGGGCTGATGTGATACTCCGGGTGCCATTGCACACCGAGGCAAAAGGAATAGGAAGGATGTTCAATGGCTTCGACAACGCCATCGGGTGCTGTTGCGCTGACAACAACTCCCGGGCCAGGTGTTTTTGCAGCTTGGTGGTGTGCCGAGTTGACGGGAAATTCCTGCTCGCCCGTAATACGATGGAGTAGTGTACCCTCGTGCACACGAACGCTATGTCCGGGTTCAGTACGTGGGTTGGGCTGTTCGTGAGCCAAGGGAGCGGTGATCTCGTCGGGTATATGCTGGATCAGCGTACCGCCCAGCAGAACGTGCAGAAGTTGCTGCCCGCCACAGATTCCCAGAACAGGCTTGTTAGCAGCAAGGGCTGCCCGTGTTATAGCGGCTTCAAACAGGGTTCGACCGGGTTTCAGCGTAACGGTTTCGTGACGTTGGTCAGAACCAAACATGGCAGGATCGATGTCAAAGGCGCCACCGGCAATCAAGAGACCATCGATCATCTTGATGTAGGCTTCTGTGCATGCCTCTTCATGAGGCAGCAGCAAGGGTACACCCCCGGCCTTGACCACGGATTCCACGTAATTCTTGCGCAAGGCATACCACGGCAACTTTGAGTAGCCGCCCCCATCCTCGCTGTCTAGGGGAATTCCAATAACGGGTGCTTTCATGGGTCCCTTCTTACCGTTCCCGTATCAATCCGGCAATCATCCTGTAGAGAAGCAAAGCAAACTCTTGACGCCAAGTGTCTGTAACCAGACATTCAAGCCATGAAAAATAATGTTTCCCATAGTCCGATGATGGCTGCTTTGGCCGAAGCCCATGCCGCTGCCAAACGCGGGGAAGTGCCTGTTGGCGCGGTTGTCGTTTGTAAGGGCGAGATCATCGCCCGTGCGTCCAACTGTACCGAGGAACAGTGTGATGCTACGGCTCATGCCGAGATTCTGGCCCTGAGGCAGGCTGCAAAGCATTGCAGAAGCGCGCGGCTCGATGATTGTGATCTGTATGTTACCCTTGAACCGTGTGCCTTATGTGCGGCTGCCGTGTCTTTTTTTCGTATTCGACGCCTGTATTTCGGGGCCTATGACCCCAAAGGTGGTGCTGTCGAGCATGGCCCCAGACTGTATACCCAGCCAACGTGCCATCACAGGCCGGAAGTATACGGAGGATTGGCTGAAACGCAATGTGCTGATGTGCTGCGTGCCTTTTTTCGTTCCTTGCGCCAGACTTGATGCCGGTTATAGAAGCCGGGGTGTGTCCAGAGTCGGTTCATCCTCGTTGGAGTAGAGGCACATGTTATTTTTTCACAGGCAGTTACGGTACATTCTGGCGGTAGCCTTTGCCCTTGTGTCTGCTCTTTCGGTGTTCCCGCCTTCGGATGCAGAGGCTGGGTCTGGCGGGAAAAAGGCTTCAAAACCGCGTAGCGAGGCCAATGCGGTACCCGGTGACTATATCCAGCTGGATGTGATCTGGATTCCTGTGGTGGACGGTCAGAACACCCTGTACCAAGGTCTTTTTGTCCGTCTTTTCGTTCCTCCTCCGCCTGAGCCTGTAGAGGGTGCGCCGCCATCCAACGCCCGTTATCAGGCGTGCGTGAAGGCGCCATGGGCTCGACAAGCCATCATCGCGGCTCTTAACGATATTCCTGCAAGCCGCAAGGAGTTTGCTGACGAAGCCAAGCTCAAGCGGCGGGTGGAGCAAGCTGTACAGACCATTTCCAAGGAGAAGGTCTATCGGTCGATAGAGATATCCACCAACGTGTTGGTACCAGATGCTGATGCAGCCATGTTATCAAATACTTGCAAGTAGCACTGTTCTTTCAGAGCAGGGGTGCTCTTGCTGTGAAAAGGGCAACTGTACCATGTGTGCGAACCTGAACTGATCCAAAGTGCTTCTTCAGGGCTGTTTCCAGGTTTTCTGCAGTGTCGTGCCGGTTACCGAAAATCCCTTTCTTGTTGTAAACGTTCATCAGCGTGCGGCCAAAGCTATTGTGGTTCGCATGATCCCCTAGGATTGTTGCACCGTAGAGTATGCCGTCTGTGCTCAGTGCTGTTTTCAGGCAGTGAAAAGCCGCGGCCTTGTCCTCCATGGTTCTTGGCAGGCAATGCAGAAGGTAGAACAGTGAAATGGAGTCCCAGCTTTGCGCCGGGAGTTGAACCAATGGATTCAGGATATCAGCTTGGATTGATGTTGTGCCCGACCGTCCGATCCGGTCCGAGGCTGCGTTCAGGCTATCCGGGTTAAGATCTAGGAGGGTCAGCCTAGCATTGTCCCGGAACGTTGTATTCGCAGGATAAAAGCCCGTTCCAACACCAACATCTAGGTGTCGGTTGCTTGCGTGTTCCGTGAAGAAGGGGAGCAGGATGGTCCGTGTCGGACACTGCCACGCCAGCGTGTTTGATACCCCGAGTACCCAGAAATCATAAAGTTTCAAGATGAAGCGCGAGTATACGGCTGCCCCCGCTGTGGTATCAAGTGTTGTTGTCATCGCCTGTCCCCACCAAAAACAACGCGGCCACTCTTGACCGGGGGACAAGTTTTATCAGCCCTTTCTATTCAATTGAAGATAGATTTTTCTGGGGTCACCTTCTTTTACTATGTTCGTATCCTTTGGCTTGCATGCAGGCCTCAAGGATTTCTGTGTAGTGTTTCATGGCATTGCTCCGGTCTTGGATGTCCAAGGCATGTGTGGCGGAACTTGTGCTGTCCACATACCGTCTTCCCCCGCTTATCCCTTCGGCATAACGTCGGCAGGACAGCCATTCCCGCTGTGTTTCCGTGTCACTGGAGCCTGATTTTGACCAAGGAGGAACTGCTGCTGCGCAAGATGACAGGACTGTGCTGACACATATGACAGCTGGCAGGAACAAAGAGCGTATATGCATGGAGTCGTCTCGAGGAATTCTGGTCTTCATGGGTCGAGCATACAGGCACGGCATGTGTCCGTCATGTCTCCTTTGCTTGTGACAGAGCCCTGTAGGGGGTTATACTGCGACGCACAAATTGTGCGGTGCATAGTATGCCCGTAACGCCAAGGAGACCCTGCGATGAACAGTGTTGTTACGGGTTTTGCTGTTGATTCTCCCGTCCATTATTTTGAAGATATTATCAAGGGTGCCTATGCGTCGTTTAGCAAAACGGTGACAGAGGCAGATATGGTTCTGTTTGCAGGGATTAGCGGCGATACAAACCCGATCCATATCAATCAAGAATTTGCCGAACGCACAGCCTTTGCCGGGCGGATTGTGCATGGCATGTTGTCTGCGGGTTTCATATCGACTGTTCTGGGGATGAAGTTACCGGGTCCGGGGGCAGTCTATATGTCCCAGACCCTTAACTTCCGGGCACCCGTGCGCGTTGGGGATACTGTAACCGCTAGGGCCGAGGTTATTGACCTGATACCGGAAAAAAGAGTGGTCGTGTTGCAAACAGTGTGTTTGGTCAAGGAGAAGGTTGTTCTGGATGGAGAAGCTAGGATGACCATGCCCTCTCGCCAGCGGCATGCCCGTTGATTGCTGTTGCTTTTCATTCATCCGGCCAGCGCCGGTGTACCCATAGCCATTGTTCCGGATTTTCGCGGATCCATCCCTCCACCATGGCATTGACATCCTTCATGATCTTTTCCACCCCATCATGATGGTCCGCACATATTTCGGGCAAAAGGGGGGGAAGGATGTCGATACGGAATCTGGCCCCATTTAGGCGAATAACTCGTGCCGGTACGGCGGGTATACCATACTTCAGGATAAACTGGGCCAGAGCCGGAGCCGTCATGGCTGTGCGACCGAAAAAAGGCACAGGAATACCGTCGTTCATTTTCTGGTCTACCAGCATACCAACGTGTTCACCGCTTTTCAGAAGGGCAAGGCCCTGTCTGGCCCCTGATGCCCCCTTGGGTAGAAGGATTCCATTCCCCCGTCGCAACCGTGTGAATAACCGGCGCATCAGGGGATTATTGGGGGCACGGTAGAAAAGGTGAATGGGCAGCCCCTGATCCGCAGCGGCCAAGGCAGCCAGTTCCCAGTTGGCAAGGTGAGCCGAGAAAAAGATACCGCCAATGCCATCTTCGGCTAGGGCTTGTATGTGTTCTGCGCCATTCAGCTGTATGCGCCCGCTGTTCCGGTCCATGATGCGTTCTAGGTGCGGGAACTCTCCAACATTTCGCCCCAAGTTATCCCACATCCCTTTCAGGGTTCTCTGGATCCATGCTTCATCCTGTTCCGGGAAGGCCTGCCGCAGATTATGGTTTGCAACGCGGTGCGCGCGCAGCCGCGGGCCTATGATACGCAGGACAAAGCCGCCGATATGCGACGCAACGTCTATTGGAAGGACACGCATAAGCGCCCAGTACAGGCAAGCAAGGGCGACCAGAAGAATATCTGTGACGGTTGGCTTTTCTCTCATCGGGTCAGGGGCTCCAGCAACGCGCTTAGGGCTTCTCCATGATCATCCCATTCCACACGCACCGACAGGACTGAGAGTGCGGAACGCTGTACAGGGTCAATGCGGACGGCATCTTTTGTGGTTGTGACCAGCAGACAGTGTTCACGATGGGCGTGTTCAAGCATCCTGTTGATTTCATTCCGGCTGTAAGGATGGTGATCGGCAAAGGAATAGGTGGAAACCAGCTCGGCTCCTAGCGTTGCTAGAGTATCAAAGAATTTCCCGGGACGTCCGATTCCGGCAAAGGCAACAACACGCTGTCCGCTCCAGATTTGGTCCTTGTTGTCCGGGACGAGGTGCCCCCGCAAAACAGGAAGATGAGCCGGAGCCGTGTCTATAACGCCCGTGCGGTCTTCACCCAGAAGCACAATGCCATCGGCTCTTTTCCATGCTTGGTGTGGGCTTTCCCGTAAGGGACCAGCCGGTATCATCAGGTTATTGCCAAAGCCGTATTGTCCATCAATGACAACTAGGGACAATGTTTTGCTCAGGGACGGATTCTGTAAACCATCATCCATGACGATATACCGGGCGCCCGTCTTGCAGGCTGCTTGTGCTGCGGCCGTGCGATTGCGCGCAACCCATGTTGGAGCTTTCTCAGCCAGAAGAAGGGCCTCGTCACCGGTTTGGTCACAGGTGTGGTGCTGTCGATTGACCTGTACTGGCCCCTTGAGTTTCCCGCCATAGCCGCGCAGCAGGGCATGTGCACCGGGAAGACGTTCAAGAATATCCAGCGTTACCGGTGTTTTTCCGTTTCCCCCTGCAGTTATATTGCCAATGCAGATAACCGGTACGGGTGCTCTCCAAGGGTGTGCGGCGCGTTGCCTCAGACATGTTCCAAGGCCGTATAGCCACCCGAAGGGAGACAGGGCCAAGGCTATCATATTGCGGTGCTGCCACCAGGAGGGGGTTTGCATCAGCTGGCCCCACTGTCGCACAACGGGAGCAGATGAGCCATAATCCGCTCCAGAACAGAGGCCTCTTGGTGGCAGAAGCTTTGAGCAGACTGTGTCAAAGTTTCGCGCATGCCGGGTTGCAGCAAAAGCTGCTGCACTGTTCTGGTCAGCTCTTCTGCATCGGGAACCTGTATCGCAGCACGATGCTGCAACATGCGGATGCTGATTTCAGCAAAGTTTTCCATGTGCGGCCCGAACACAACAGCACTGCCAAGCCGTGCCGGTTCCAGTGGGTTTTGTCCCCCTGTTCCGAGCAGGGATTTGCCGATAAAGGAAACAGGGCACAGGCGATAGAAAAGCCCCAGCTCTCCCAAGGTGTCAGCCAACCAGACGTCACAGTCCTGATCAGGAGCAGACCCGTGGGAGCGGAGGGCGACTGTCATCCCTCTGTCCATTAGCTCCCTTGCAATATCTTCCCCGCGTTCGGGATGGCGGGGCACGATAATGGTCAGCAGGTCAGGTATCTGTGCTGCCATGGCGCGGTGTACCTGTCCGGCCATCAGTTCTTCCCCGGGGTGAGTGGACGATGCCAGCCATACCGGGCGATTTTTTATGACGTTTCGAGCTGCCTCCAGTTTGTCGAGGTCGACCGGCAAAGGGGGTGATGCGTACTTGAGATTTCCTGGGCATACAGGATTCCGGGCCCCCAGTTCCTGCAGGCGTTGCGTGTCTTCCGGGCTTTGTCCCATGCACAGGGAGAAACCAGACAGCATATCCCGGATCAGGGCAGGGGCGAGCCGCCAGCGTTGGAAGGAGTGTTCCGACATCCGTCCGTTGACCAGAGCGGAAGCAATCCTCCGCTCGCGACATGCCTTCAGCAGGTTGGGCCACAGTTCGCTTTCAACCCACAAGGCAAGGTTTGGCTGCCAGTGATCTAGGAACCGTCCTACCCAGCGGGGATGATCCAGGGGGACAAACTGATGTATGATGCGCCCGACTCCGATGTCGTGGAGGCGAGAGGGTAGCAGGCGTGCCGATGTCCGTGTGCCGGTTGTCAGAACAGCTGACCAAGACGGCCGGGCTGTCATCACGGACTGGAGCAGGGGTAGAACAGACAGGCTTTCCCCCACACTGGCCGCGTGGATCCACAGGACAGGTCCTGCGGGGCGCGGGTGGCTGGCAATCCCCCTGCGTTCTGGCAGGCGTTCAGGATCTTCCTTGCCTTGCCGGGCCCGGTACTCAAGCCACAGGCGCAGGGCCGGTGCGCTGGTTGAGACAACGCTATGGTACAAAAAAGGAATCACGTTGATCGCCTTGTCTTGCTTGTCTCCCCGGGGTTAGCGGGGGGGGTCGGTTCATGGCCCATGCGTGCATCGGCGGTGGCAGCCAAGGCAATCATCGCAGTCTCCAGCTGCTCGCGTTCCTGTTCTATCTGGTTCGGGTCTAGGTCCGGTGCGATTGTGACGGGATCCCCCCATGCGATGACCCCCCTGCTGAAAGGCAGTGCCAAGCGGAACCTGTCCCAGCTCCCCAGGATCCTACGATTCTTGCAGGAAAAGGCACACGGGATGATGGGCACACCGCTCAGGCGGGCAATGTCGATAATGCCCCGGCTGGCACGCATCCTTGGCCCCCGGGGGCCATCCGGAGTTACGCCGATGCTGCTTCCTGTCTTGAGGACCTTCAGGATCTGCCGTACGGCAGATGCGCCGCTTTTACCCGAGCTTCCGGCAATAGAGTGAAGGCCAAGGTAAGATATTGTCTCCGCAATCAGTTGTCCGTCGCGGTGCTGCGAGATCAGCATGTACATCACGCGCCCTGTGCGCCATGCGTAGGGCATCATTAGCAGATGCCCATGCCAGAACGCCATGATGAAAGGCTTGTTCTCTGCCCACATGCGTTTGGGCTGTTCGTCATTGTCTACGGTCCATGATCCGGTATGCCAGACCAGCCGTATGTACAGGGATCCCAGCCAGCTGAAGAGGGAACGGACACGGTCGTTGCGCAGAATTTTTTTCAGCATGACGGTCCTGGTTCTGTTGTGTCCCTGAACTGAAGGGCATACAGGGCGGCATAGGCCCCACCACGTTCCAGAAGATCCTGATGGGTACCATGCTCGATAACCCGACCTTCATCAATAACATGAATGAGATCGGCTTGGGTTATGGTTGACAGGCGGTGCGCTATAACAACCGTTGTGCGTCCCTGCATCAGGGTTTGAAGAGCGTCCTGAACCTGACGCTCGCTTTCGGTGTCAAGGGCGCTGGTGGCTTCATCCAGCAGAAGGACCGGTGCATTCTTCAGGATGGCTCGGGCAATGGCAATTCGTTGCCGTTGTCCCCCGGACAGGCTCATGCCACGTTCCCCGACCGGTGTTGCATACCCCATGGGCAGCGCAGAGATGAAGTCGTGTGCGGCGGCTAGGCGGGCTGCATGTTCAATCTCTGTCTCATTGGCATCTGGTTTGCCGAAGGCAATATTGGCCCGGATTGTATCATCGAACAGGACAACCTCCTGACTGACTAGGGCGACGGATTGGCGGAGTGAGTCGAGCGTTGCCTGACGCACGTCCAGCCCGTCTATCAGCACAGCGCCAGAGGCAACATCATAGAAGCGTGGTATCAGGTTCAGAATGGTTGATTTTCCTGCCCCGGATGGCCCGACCAGCGCGACAGTCTTCCCGGGCGGGACAACCAAGTTCAGTCCGGAAAGAACAGCTTTCTGCCCGTTGTAAGAGAACGAGACATTCCGGAATTCAATCTGCCCGTCGGCTGTTTTCAGGGCAATAGCGTCTGCCCGTTCGGTAATGGCGGTGCGGGTGTCTAGAATAGAGAACAGCCGTTCAGCTCCTGCCAGTCCTTCTTCCAGCGAAGCATTCAGCTTGGCCAGATTCTTCATGGGTTGGTAAGCCAGCATCAGGGCCGTAATGAAGCTGAAAAACTGACCGGCCGTTGTGGTGCCGTCCACAACCCGGCTGCCGCCATACAGAATCACAACAGTGATGGCAATTCCGCCCAGTGTTTCCATGACCGGACTGGACATGGCCCTGATTCGTGATGCCTTGAAAGCCAAGGAGAACAGATCTTCAGTCAGGGCACGAATTTTTGAGCACTCGTGCCCTTCAAGGCCATAGGACTTGACCATCCGGATCCCATGGAAGGATTGCTCGAGAACGGTGTTGAAGGCCCCCATCTGATCCTGGGTGTTGATAGAGACCTTGCGCATGCGGCGCCCGATCCGGGCAATCGGCAAGATGGCAACCGGAAAGACAAAAAAGGCCACCGTCGCCAGAAGCCAGTCCTGCCAGAACATGACAGTTACCAGGCCTATAACGCTCAGCATGTCTTTTCCCAAGCTGGTCAGGGCATTGGAAACCGCATTGCGCATCTGGTTGATATCCACAAGGAAGCGCGATACCAGCCGCCCGGTTGTATTGTGGGCGAAGAAGCCGGCATCCAGTGTCATCAGGTGGCCAAACAGCCATTGTTGCAGGTCGGCAATGATACGCAGTCCAACCCGGGCCATGACAACAGACTGCCCGTACTCTGCTATCCCCTTGGTGGCAAACGTCGCCAGCACCATGCCGGCGACCGGCCACAGCAGGGCTGCATTGCGCAGCATGAACACTTCGTTGACAACCGGTTCCATCAGTTTGGCCACTGCTGCGGTCGCCGCCGCAGAAAGGGCCATGAAGAATGCCGCCAGAACAAGTTGGCCGCGGTATTGGCCAACAGATTCCCGGTAAAGGCGTTTCATCAGGGCCATGGTCGGGGTTCTATGGCGGGTTTCGACGGTCACGCTTGCTTATCCTGTTGCTGTCATGATGCGGCGGGAACCTACCATGTCGGCCTGTTTTGTCCAATCCCGCAGGTATGATGCAAGGCTTCCTCCGGGGCTGTAGATCTGCTATCCACGCATGAACGTGTGTGCAGATCCACCATTGTCTGCCTCCCAACCCTGTTTTTCTGTGGAATGTCCTATGTCCAAGCCTCCTCTTGTGATTGCCCTGGCCGGACCACGTGGTTTCTGCGCCGGTGTTGACCGGGCGATTCAGATTGTCGAGCGGGCGCTGGAGAAATTCGGGGCTCCTGTTTATGTGCGTCATGAAATTGTCCATAATCGCTTTGTGGTTGAAAGCCTGAGGGCGCGTGGCGCTGTCTTTGTCGAGGAGCTGGACCAGTGTCCGGACAATCGCCCGGTTATTTTCTCGGCGCACGGTGTCCCCAAGAGTGTCCCAGAGGCTGCAAAAGCCCGCAGGATGACGTGGGTGGATGCAACCTGTCCCCTAGTCAGCAAGGTTCATAATGGGGCCGAGCGTCACGTGGCAGAGGGGCGTCAGGTCATCCTGATTGGTCACGCCGGCCATCCTGAAGTTATCGGTACCATGGGACAGGTTCCTGACGGCCAGATGCTGCTGGTTGAAACGGTGGAGCAGGCCGAGGCTGTGCAGCCCGGAACGCCGGAGCATCTGGCTTATGTTACCCAGACGACCCTGTCGGTTGACGAAACCGCCGATATCATTGCCGTTTTGCGTCGTCGTTTTCCGCTGATTTCTGCGCCGCACAAAGAAGATATCTGTTACGCCACGACCAATCGCCAAGCAGCGGTCAAGGCGATGGTCCGTGGATGTGACGCCGTTATGGTGATCGGGGCGCCGAATTCGTCCAATTCACGCCGCTTAGTGGAAGTAGCCCGCAAGGCCGGCTGTGAGCGTTCCTTGCTGGTGCAGTCTGCGGCAGAGATTGACTGGGTTGCCTTGGCGGGTGTGCGTCGTCTTGGGCTGACGGCTGGTGCTTCTGCACCGGAAATTCTGGTCGAGACTGTTATCGAGGCGTGTCGGGATCACTTTGATGTGACCCTAGAACATGTGTCGGTGACCGAGGAAAACATCGTGTTCCGCTTGCCCCGTATACTGGCAGCCGAATAGACGGAGAAATACAGAACAATGGCCGTTTATACCAAGGTCAGCGATTCCGAGTTGGCCGCGTTTGTCCGCTCTTATGATATCGGGGATGTCCAGTCTCTGGAGGGTATCGCAGAGGGGGTTGAGAATACCAATTTTCGTCTGGTGACCAGCGGCGGTACTTTTATCCTGACCTTGTACGAGAAACGGGTTGATCCGGGCTGTTTACCCTTCTTTCTTGGTTTGATGCGGCATTTGGCTGCGCGTGGTGTTCCTTGCCCCGTCCCGGTAGATAACAGACATGGCCAAGCGTTGGGCATGTTGTGTGGGCGTCCGGCGGCACTTGTTACGTTCTTGCAGGGGCATTGGCAGCGACGGGTCCTGCCTGTCCACATGGAACCACTGGGCATGGCGTTGGCCACGATGCACTGTGGGGCTGCCGATTTTACCATGACCCGCCCCAATGATTTGTCCCTGCAGGGGTGGCATACCCTGTACAGGGCCTGTTCTGATCGCGCCCACGAGGTTGAGCCGGGCCTAGCTGATGAACTTGCGGCGGAGCTTGCTGTTCTTGATGATGCGTGGCCTTCCGGGCTTCCCTCCGGGATCATTCACGCCGACCTGTTTCCTGATAATGTGTTTTTTCAGGATGGCCACCTTTCCGGGCTTATTGATTTCTACTTCGCCTGCAATGACATGCTGGCTTATGACGTCGCTGTTTGCCTTAATGCTTGGTGTTTTGATGAGAGAGCTGGCTTCAGTGCCGAACGTGCCCGTCTCTTCCTTTCTGGTTACCACAGTGTGCGTCCTCTGCAGCCGGCAGAGCTTGACAGCCTGCCCCTGTTGGCTCGCGGTGCGGCACTGCGTTTTCTCCTGACCCGCCTTTATGACTGGTTGTACACAGATCCGGATGCTCTTGTGACCAAGAAAGACCCGCTTGAGTACCTGCGCAGGCTGCGTTTCCACCGTACGGCTGCCGGGATTTCCGCGTATGGATTGACGCCGGGGGAGCTGGTATGAGCCAGACACGGGATGATTCGGATCGCGTTGAAATTTTTACAGACGGGGCTTGTTCCGGGAATCCGGGACCAGGCGGATGGGGGGCCATTTTGCGCTGGAAAGGGCACGAAAAAGAGATTTGCGGGGGGGAAAGCGAAACCACCAACAACAGGATGGAGCTGACCTCTGTAATCGAGGCGCTTAAGACCTTGCGACGTCCGATGGTGGTAGATGTCTATACAGACAGCACATATGTCCAGAAGGGCATGACCGAATGGCTGCAGGGATGGAAAAGGAAGCAGTGGAAGACAGCTGACAACAAGCCAGTCAAAAATGCAGACTTGTGGCAGCTTCTTGATGTGCAGGCCAGTCGCCATGAGGTACGATGGCACTGGGTCAAGGGGCATGCCGGCCACCCGGACAATGAAAGGGCAGATTGCCTTGCCCGGTCCGGCATCCCGCAATCAACCCGCCAAGCTATGGATTGATTGCCTTTCAGTGGCGGTGGCAACAGTTCCGGTTGTGGTGATGTACAGGGGAATGCCGTGTCGGACCAGAACAAGGACAAAAAGCTGAGACTGGGTGTCGGCGGGCCGGAAATGATCGTGCACGCCGAGGAAATTGGTAAAGTTGCAAAGAAGCTGGCGGAATCACGGGGCGTTGACAAGCTGGTTGCTGAAACTGAGCTGTTTGTCAAAGGTCAGGTCGCCCGTATGGAGATTACCTGCTCCAGCTGTGCCCGGCGTATGGTCCAAGATGCATCTGCCGAGGCCTTGAGGGCCGAGCCTATCGAGCGTCCCGCGTGGGACCGTCGTGCTGATTTTCTTCTACGTTTGATTGTTGCCTTCTATCCACATGGCGTTGCCAATGAGGTCAAGGATCACTCCCTGGTTCTGCCCCGGCACTGTTTGGTGCGCCTAGGGGGGTTCTGGCGTGATGTTTTGGGGACATTTCCCTATTCGGACCTGAATTCAGATGCCAGCCGCCTGATGACGCGTTTTCCCTCGGCCCGGGATAGCGAGCTGCGGTCCTTGATGTTTTCCCACCCGCCCTCGCGGCTTTTGCTGATGAAGCTGCTTACGCGTCTTTTGGCTATTTTCCAGGATGCCCCGGCCTTGCGTTCCCACTTTATTCCCGCTCTTGCGTATGACAAGTGGCCCAATATTTTCAAGCCGACGGAGAAGCATTTTTCGGCGATATGCTCGGGTTTGTTCGGTGACTTCATGCTACAACTCCAGAGGCCCCGGCAGGGGGATGATATGGAGCAGTGGTTTGGGCGCGGGGCAACAGGGCGGCTTCTGGACTTGCTGGAGATGACGATCAGCCCCGGCGGCTAAGCTGTTTGTATTCCGTTCTTGCCGAGTCTGGTGGTGGTGCTATAACCATCGGCAGCTTAGCCTTGGACAGGATACCTGCCATGTTTCCGGCCAACCAATTGTTTGTTGCCTTGGATACGGTTGACCATGCCCGTGCCACGCAGCTGGCTTCTGCCGTCAAGGGACTGGCGGGAGGGATCAAGCTTGGTCTTGAGTATTATTCCGCCCATGGGCCCGATGGTGTGCGCTCTGTCCAGGAGGTATCGGGGGGCTTGCCGCTTTTCCTTGATCTCAAGTTCCACGATATCCCCAACACGGTTGCCGGTGCTGTCCGTGCCGCGTGTCAGCTCTCCCCTTTTTGTATGACGTTGCACGCCGGGGGAGGACGCGACATGATGCGCGCCGCAGTGGATGCCGTGCATGAGGAAGCGGGGCGGCGTGGCATTGTCAGGCCACGGCTGTTTGCTGTGACTGTCCTGACCAGCATGAATGCTGCAGATCTGGCTGAAGTTGGTCTGCTGCGCGTGCCTCTAGACCAGGTGCGGCACTTGGTCTCTCTGGCCCGTGATTGCCTTATGGACGGGGTTGTGTGCTCGGCTTACGAGGCTGATCTTGTTCGTTCTGCCTGTGGGCCTGATTTTACAATTGTCGTGCCGGGCATCCGGCCACTGTGGGCTGGATCCGGTGATCAGAAGCGTGTTGCAACCCCGGCAGAAGCACGGGAAGCGGGCGCGGATTATCTTGTTGTCGGTCGTCCCGTAACCACGGCACAGGATCCTTCACAGGCCGTTCGTCGTATACTGGAGGAGCTGTCCGATCCAGCTCTCTCCCAGCAAGGAGATTATGTGTGAGCCAGCCGGTACTCATTAAGATTTGTGGCCTGACCGACGAGGATTCGGTTGAAACGGCGGCGGGGGCCGGTGCTGACTTTCTTGGCTTTGTCTTTTGTCCTGCCAGCCCCCGTAATGTCAGTCCTGAACGTGCGGCAGAGCTTCTAGCCGGCGTACCGTCCGAGATCCGTGATGAACTTCGCATTGTAGGCTTGTTCGTTGATCCATCTGATGCGGACATTGATGCGGTGTATCGCCATGTCAGGCTGGATGTCATTCAGCTCCATGGAGCCGAGAGCCCCGAGCGGGTCGAGGAACTCCGGCTGGAGTATGGCTCGGAAGTGATCAAGGCGATTGGTGTTGCCAGTGCCGCCGATCTGGATGCTGCAAAGCCTTATGATGGTATTGCTGACTGGTTGCTGTTTGATGCTCGTCCTCCGCAAGGAGCATCTTGCCCTGGAGGAAATGGCCTCGCATTTCCGTGGTCTGTCATGCGAGGTTGGTCCGGCCAGAGTCCTTGGCTTCTGGCTGGCGGCCTGACCCCTGACAATGTAGCAGCAGCAATGGCAGAAAGTGGTGCTGTTGGTGTCGATGTGTCTTCTGGCGTTGAACGTGCGCTAGGGGTGAAAGACCCAGAACGTATTGCTCGCTTCATTATTGCGGCCTTGGATGCGGGTGAGGGAGAGTAGTCTCCCTCACCCTTTCAGGTCTTCGGATCAGGCGACCTGACGCTTCAACTCGGCATCGAGCTTCTTGGCCCGTCGTGAGATGAAAGACCACATGATCTTGCCGACAGCCGCCCCGACCAATCCACCGGGTCTAATGCCAGCGGCCTTCAGGACCATGTTGGAAGCGCGTTCCACATGCAACGGCCTGTAGAAGCTGAAGGCTCGGGCACCATAGGCAAGGCTGGCCTGGGCACGGTCATAGGGTGTGTCGGCTGGCGCATTGGCGGCATGCCATGCAAAGGACAGCTCGTCATCCTCGCTTTCGCGGATTCGTCCCATGGCAACCAGAAGGCGTCGCCATGTGGGGATTTGTTCCTTGTTCAAGTAATCCTGCAGTGCGGTGTAAAACAGCTTGTAGTGACGGAACTCATCGCCTGCAATCCGGTTGCAGATGTACTGCAGGACAGGTTCTTCGGTTCCGTCGCGCAGGGCGGAGTAGTAGGAGCTGGTACCCGTCTCTACGATGCAGCGTGCAATCAGCTCGCCTGTCAGTGAGCCGCGTATGCTTTCTCCTGTTTCCAGATTGATCCGGTATCCATCCCGGAACCTCTGGAATGCAGATTTGTAGTCGAAAGTCGGGTCTGCACGTTCAGCCCAGAGCCCCAACGCATCACCGTGCTGCACTTCCTCCTCCTGCCATTCATCGGCTAGGGACTGGAAGGATGGATCTGCATGGAAAACGTTTTTCAGATATGTGGTGTAGTCAGCAGCATTTCGTTCGACCAAGGCTGCTGCCTTCACCAGCTTGGTTACCTCAGGATCAACCTTGGAGGGGTCAAACTGGCTCCAAGGAATATCGTCCAATGTCCATGTCTTCATTGCGCTGTTTGTATCTCCATTTACACCGACAGTAACTGTTCCCGTCAAAAAAGAAAGGGAGCCAGTTACCCGCGCATTATCCAAGATCTTATACCTTTTGTAGTGATAGCCATGAAAAATACAAGGATATGTGTTCAGAACGGTTGCGTCGGCTTTCCAAGGTGCACCTTGTCACGGAGAATTCTCACCCCTGGATTGTTGATTTGGCAGCGGAGATATCGTCGTTTTGTGACTGTCTATCCGCCCGGGCATTGCGTGCATGTGTCGGGTCGGGAATAATTCACGGGGTAATAGCTAGGGTTATCGGGAAGCATGAATACGTCCAGTCAGAACAGGGCTCCTGAGAATGATACCCCTCCCGAGGAATGGCAGGCAAAGGTCGCTGGCGCCAATATCAGCCAGCAGACCCTTCTGGCGACAGATTATCTTAATCATTTCAATGAAATAGTCATGCTGATGGATATCTTGGCAGATATGCCGGAGCTTTTGGAAGAATGCCTGCAGTGGACGCCAAAGAGTTATCAGGAACACTTTCGCGATAGCAGCTTTTCCGACAAGGAACTTGCGATTGAGGCATATAATCATGTGCCCGCTCGTTACAAGCGCCCGTTTGAGGATACTATTGCCCAGATGGATTCGATCGTTCAGCAATCGCTGGAGCGCGTTGCCGAGGCGGTAAAGCTGCAGGACCAAGAGATCGTAAGGGCGAGGGCAAAGGCAGGCTCAACGGCGTTGCAGCGCCTGATTGACGTTGCTAGCTCTATCATTCACGGCAGGGACGCTGCAATGGATCAATCCCAGATTGATGAAATCTTTCGTCAACTCTGAGAAATACCTACAACCAGCTCTTTTCAGGGAGTCCGTTTTGCCAATGGCTCATTTGGCATCAGCTCGGCATCCCACGGAAACAGGAGCCACATATCCTGGGGGACAGCCACAGCGTACGTATCAACGCAAGGTTCTCCATGGGGTTTTGCATAGACGGTTGCCATGTGGCCCTGCGGCAGGATCGCTTTGGCCTTGCGAGCTGTGACGCCTGAATCAACCAAGTCATCAATAATCAACCATCCTTCACCGTCCCCGACTACATCTTTCTGAACGGTCTTTGCTACCCGGATCTCTCCTTGGGTGCGATCATCATAGGAAATGATACACAGGCAGTCGACCAGTCTCAGGTCAAGCTCGCGGGCAATGATGGAAGAGGGAATCAGTCCCCCCCGGGTTATAGCCACAATGCCTTTCCAGTCTTTATGTCCCATCAATTTGTGCGCCAGAAGGCGCGTGTCACGGTGGAAAAGCTCCCACGCGATGGGCAAGTAGCGGTTTGCTGAATAGTCCTGCATGGCGCACGTTTCCATGAATACAATTTTTCAAAGACTTATCCCGATCCATGGGCATAGATACGCCCAAGGGGTAGGGTGATTTTTGTATCCCATGATTTTCTGTCTGCGTCACATGTAAATTTTCTTGCCATGCGTGGTTCTTTGTTACCGTATTCTCGATGAAATATTATTGTTGGACATACGTAATTTCTATGCTCTCATTATCTGTTGAGACTGTCTTTGTTACCCTTTTACCGGGTTCGTGTGCCCTGCGAAGGCAGGCTTGGCTTGCGGGTATATGTCCGGATCGGATCCCGCTTGGGGGGCACAGTTAACATGTTTACTGTTGGATGAATGAAAAGATGGCTGCGGAATCGCCAACAAATCTGAGTGTGTGTGATCTTTATACCATTGGTGTTGGTCCCTCCAGCTCGCATACGGTTGGGCCAATGCGGGCAGGATACCGTTTTGTGCAGTCTCTGATACAGCAAGATATTCTGGACGCTGTTGCATCGGTAACGGCCGAGCTTTACGGGTCATTGGCCCTGACCGGCAAGGGGCATGCAACCGATACAGCGGTTTTGGTCGGGTTATCGGGGGAACAGCCTGAAACTGTTGATCCCGATGCGATCCCGACGATTGTTGCCGGTATTGAGCATGAAGGAACGCTCCGTTTGGGAGGAAAGCGGACGATTCCTTTTGCAGTATCCAAAGACCTTGTCTGGCGGTTTGATGATGTCCTCCCGGGTCATCCCAATGGGCTGCGCTTTACAGCCCGCAATGCTGGCGGCGAGGTCGTGTGCACGCGCGACTATTATTCGGTCGGAGGCGGCTTTGTTGTGACTGAGGGGGAGAGTGAGGCTGCCCTGACCCTGGGGCGCAATGTCTTTCAGCCTTATCCCTATAACTCGGCTGCAGAGCTGGTTGCGATCTGTAACAGGGACAATCTTTCAGTTGCCCAGGTCATGATGGCCAACGAGCAGGTGTGGCGCCCCGAAAGTGAGACCCATGCTTTTCTGGATCGTGTCCGTGATTCCATGATGCAGTGCATTGACCGGGGGATTTCACAGACAGGTGTTTTACCGGGGGGGCTAAAGGTCCGTCGCCGTGCCAATGATTTGTTTCGTGAGCTGACCGGAAGGCCCGAGGCTGCGATGAAGGACCCTCTGACGGTCCTGGACTGGGTCAATCTCTATGCTTTGGCCGTCAATGAGGAAAACGCAGCCGGCAGCCGGGTTGTCACGGCACCAACCAATGGTGCTTCAGGGGTGATACCGGCTGTGCTGGCATACTATGAACGGTTCTGCCCGGGGGCAACGCGGGATGGCAGCCGGACATTCCTGATGACAGCGGCTGCGATTGGCGCCTTGTACAAGACGCGTGCCTCGATTTCTGCGGCCGAGGTTGGCTGTCAGGGAGAGGTCGGCGTCGCCTGCTCGATGGCAGCAGGGGCGTTAACGGCTGTTCTGGGCGGTACGCCGGATCAGGTTGAGAACGCAGCCGAGATTGGCATGGAGCACAATCTCGGCCTGACATGTGATCCTGTGGGGGGCTTGGTGCAGGTTCCCTGTATCGAGCGCAACACGATGGGGGCTGTTAAGGCAATCAACGCTGCGCGTCTGGCATTGCGCGGCGATGGCCAGCACTTGGTGTCATTGGACAAGGTCATCGAGACCATGCGCCAGACCGGCCTTGATATGCAGAGCAAGTATAAGGAAACCTCGCAGGGTGGGTTGGCTGTCAATGTGGTTGCGTGTTAGTCCCGTGTCCTGAGACGCTCTTTAATGAATCGGTATGAGCCCGCAAGACTTCCATGTGGCGGTTTTGTGGGCTTTTGCTGGCACCTAGGCCACAGCGAATCCAGCTTTTGGACAGTGATGCTTCTCTGACATTATGTTCCATGAACTGATCATTTTGATATATATGCCTTACATAAAGTATATTTCTTGCCAAAATATGGCATATATACGTTCATTCTACTACAAAATGTATATGCAGATCCCTGTTGGCTGTGTTATCGCTCCTTTCCATAAGAAGGACGTTTATGGAGGCCTGCTTTCGGCTCGTCCGGCGTCATTTTGATGGCGTTTCCTGATCCAACAGGGCTGTGAAGCGCGTTTTTGTGGATCATCTCCTTGTATTGAAAAGATTTTGCAGTGAGGGACACAGAGATGACAAAACAGGCCGGTGTTTTGAACCCCGGAGATCTGGAGATGGTTGTGCAGGAAACAGCGCCGTCCCGTGGTGGGTTGCGTCTTGGGGCTCTGACAGCCTTGGTCGTTGGTTCGATGATTGGCGGCGGTATTTTTGCGTTGCCGCAGAACACGGCTAGCAGTGCTGCGCCTGGTGCCATGCTGATTGGCTGGACAATCAGCGCCTTGGGCATGCTTGCCCTTGCTTGGGTTTTCCGTCTTCTTGCAGATCGCAGAGCTGACTTGGACGGGGGCATCTATGCCTATGCCAAGGCCGGGTTTGGTAACTATGTTGGTTTCTTGTCAGCTTGGGGGTACTGGATCAGCGCTTGGATCGGGACAACCAGCTACCTTGTTTTGTTGCTCAGTACGCTGGGGTATTTCCTTCCTGTTTTTGGGGATGGTAACACCCTGTGGGCTGTGATTGCAGCCTCTGCACTGCTTTGGACCGTGCATGCCATGGTGCTGCGCGGCATTACCGGTGCCGTTCTTGCCAACCAGGTTGCAACGGTTGCCAAGGTTATCCCCTTGATCCTGTTTGTCATCATTTCTGCCACGGCCTTCCAGATGGATATCTTTACAGCGGATATCTGGGGTGCTGGCAGCACGGATCTGGGCAGTGTTATGGACCAAGTTCGTAATATGATGCTGATTACGGTCTGGGTTTTTATCGGCATCGAAGGGGCTGGTGTCTACTCGGCCCGTGCCCGGCGGCGTTCCGATGTCGGCAAGGCGACGGTTCTGGGGTTCCTTGGGGTTATGGTCTTGCTGGTTTCTGTCAATGTGCTGTCTATGGGCATCATGTCCAGAGCGGAACTGGCGGGACTCAAGGATCCTTCCATGGCATATGTTCTGGAGAGTGTTGTCGGTCCTTGGGGAGCCGTTCTGGTCAGTGCCGGACTGGTGATTTCCCTGCTGGGCGGATTGCTGGCTTGGATGCTGTTGTGTACCGAGATTTTGTTCTCGGCATCAAAGGGCATGAGTATGCCGGCTTTCTTGCGTCAGGAGAATGCAAACCGGGTTCCTGCCAAGGCCCTGTTCTTGTCCAATGCCATGATCCAGATTTTTCTGGTCCTGACTCTGTTCAATGAATCAACGTATCTAGCCTTGGCCTCCCTTGGCACCTCCATGATTCTGGTGCCTTATCTGTTGTCTGCTGTTTTTGCCTTGCGCTGCGGTATGCGCGGTGAGTTGTACGGACACGGTATTGCTGGTCGCCGGCGTGCGATGTGTGTGACAGGCTTGGCTGCCCTGTATAGTCTTTGGCTGCTGTATGCTGCCGGTGTTGACTATCTGCTTTTGTCTGCTCTTCTGTATACGCCGGGCATTGTCCTTTATGTGCAGGCCAGAAGAGAGCTGTGTGAACCGGTCTTCAGGCGTCGGGAGGGTGTGCTCTTTTCTCTTCTGTTGGCCGGTGCTGTTGTTGCGGGGTGGATGCTTTACGCCGGTTATCTCAGTCTCTGAGTTGGCCATTCGAGTACGCCCCCATCTAGAAAAAGACGGGGGCAGCTGTTTCAGGATGTCAGGTACCGCAGGAAATGCCGCCATCCTTTTTTATCATGCGTTTCCTGTCTTGGTTGCCCATGGCCTGTGTCTGTGATCAGGCCCAGTTTTGTAGCGACTTTGGACGCGATGTCCATATATGCACGGGCATGAGGTCCATTGGGTGACGATACAACGCTTGGTCTGCCACTGTCTGCATCTTGGCGAATGGTGGCAGCCAAGGGAACTTCGCCCAGAAAATCCACACCCATCTCTTTTGCTGTTTGTCGTGCCCCGCCGTGGTCAAACACGTCTTCGCGATGTCCGCATTGCGTACAGATGTGATAGCTCATGTTTTCGACAATACCGAGAATGGGGACCTCGACCTTGTTGAACATACCCAGCCCCTTGCGGGCATCAAGCAGGGCAAGATCCTGAGGGGTGGAGACGATCACAGCACCTGACAGTTCGAGCTTCTGGCTGATAGTGAGCTGCGTACCCCCCGTGCCCGGTGGCATGTCGATCACCATGATATCAATATCATTCCATTGGGTATCACGCAGCATCTGCTCCAAGGCTCCCATAACCATGGGGCCACGCCAGACGAGGGGGCTATCTTCTTCCACCATGAAGCCAATCGACATGATTTTCAGGCCCATGCTTTCTGCGGGGATCAGGCCCTTGTCATCACTGTTCAGGCGTTGTCCTCGCAAACCGGTCAGGCAGGGGATGCTTGGGCCATAGATGTCAGCGTCAAACAGGGCGACAGAAAGTCCCAGCTGCCTCAGCGCCAAGGCAAGGTTCACGGCTGTTGTCGATTTGCCAACACCACCCTTTCCCGATGCAACCGCGACAATTTTCTTTATTCCCGGCATAGGAATATAGCCCTGCACTTTCGGTCTGCTTTTCTTTTCCGGGTTGGTATGGGCGGTCAGTACGACAGTGGCTGCTTCAACGCCGGGCAGGCCGGCGATGACCGTTTCCGCTGTCTGCCGTAAGGGTTCCAGTGATGAGCCCATTCCAGGTGGAACAACCAATGTGACCACGACATTCTGATTGGTGATAGTGATGCTTTCAACCCATCCTGCCGAGACGGGATCCCCGGCTTCGGGGTGGGAAACCGTGCGCAGTGCATCGGTGATATGGTTCTTGTCGGGGGCCAGCATTCCTGAAAACTCCGTGTCTACTCTGGTATTGCAGATGTTCGGTGCATTGCGTGGTACAGCTTCATGACCTATAAGGCTTGCACGGACTTTGTTCCGTACGGTTCCCGGGGCGGCGGGTAAGTGCTTCGGTGCCGGTTTTGCTTTTGTGACTGTAGCGGATCGTACACCATGTCCGGTGCACCATAGCGGCAGATCCGATGTCATTCGAGAAGGAATTGTGGTAATGGCCTCTAACAATCAGGGCGGCCCATGGGGCGGAAGTGGCCCCGGTGGTGGTAACGGGGGAAACAATCCCTGGGGGCGGCGTGGGCCCCGTGGTGGGAATCAGCCACCGGACATTGATGACTTGCTTCGTCAGGGCCAAGATCACCTGCGTCGTATGCTTCCCGGGGGTTTTGGTTCAGGACGCGGGACCGTTCTTGTCGTTCTTGCCGTTCTTGCGGCGTGGATGCTGACCGGTTTGTATCGGGTCAATCCTGATGAGCAGGGTGTGGAGTTGTTGTTCGGGCGTTATGTCAAGACAACGGGGCCCGGCCTGAACTACTGGTTCCCGGCTCCGCTGGGTGAGGTTGTTACCCCGCGTGTCACAGAGACCCGCCAGATCAGCATTGGCTCCCGCGAGAGCGCACGGTCTATTCTGGCACCCCGTGATACAGCGCGCGGAGAGTTGGCTGCTGCAACCAGCCAGATGTTGACCGGCGACCAGAACATCATCGATCTGGACTTTATTGTTCAGTGGCGTATTCGTGAAGCGGGCGAGTTTCTGTTCAACATCCGCGATCCCGAGCAGACTGTGCGGGCTGCGGCTGAGAGCGCCATGCGTGAGGTCGTGGGACAGACCCCGCTGGAGACAGCCATGACAACCGGACGCGCCGAGATACAGAGCCGTTCGCGTGAGCTGTTGCAGAGTATTCTTGACAGCTATCATGCTGGCATCACGATTCTGGATGTGAAGCTCCAGAAGGCAGATCCGCCGCAGGATGTGATTGATGCCTTTAACGATGTCCAGCGTGCGCGCCAGGACAAGGAGCGTCTGCAGAACGAAGCTCAAGCCTACAAGAACGATATTATCCCGCGTGCCAAGGGGGAGGCGGAGCGTATGCAGCAGGAGGCTTCTGCCTACAGGGATCGTGTTGTCAAGGATGCCGAAGGTGAGTCTGCACGGTTCCTTTCCGTTTATGAAACGTACCGCAATGCCCGTACGGTCACGACGGAGCGTTTGTATCTGGAAGCCATGCAGGATGTCCTGAAAAACTCTGACAAGATTCTGCTGGGCCATGGAAATGCTGCCGGGTCTGGTGTTGTGCCCTATTTGCCATTGCCGGAGCTGAAGCGTACCGAGCGCGCAGCCGGACAGGAGAAAGCCCGATGAACAACGGAAAACTTGTGCTTGGTGGTGTGGCAGCATTTGTGTTGCTGCTGCTGGTTTCCGGGGCTTTGTTTACTGTGCGTCAGACCCAGCAGGCTATTGTGCTGCAGTTCGGCAATCCGGTCCGGGTTATTCAGGAACCTGGTCTGCATGCCAAGATTCCGTTTGCCCAGAATGTGATCCTTTATGAGAACAGGGTGCTGGAACTTGACCCACCGACCCAGGAACTGCCCCTGATCGACCAGAAGCGGATTATCGTTGATACCTATGCCCGCTACCGTATCGTCAACCCACTGGAGTTCTATAAGACAGTGCGGACCGAGAGTGGTTTGCGTGATCGTCTGGGCGGGATTCTGAATGCAGCTGTGCGTGATGAGCTTGGCGAGTCTGATCTTGCCGATCTTTTGACACAAAAGCGTGGTGACGTGATGCGGCGGATCACCCGTGCGGTGCAGGTTCGTGCCCCGGAATTTGGTATCGAGATTGTGGACGTCCGCATTGGTCGTACGGATTTGCCCCAGCAGACATCCCAGTCTGTTTTTAACCGGATGCGATCCGACCGTGTAGCCCAAGCTGCTCAGTTACGGGCTGAGGGGGAGGAGTTGAAGGCCAAGATCCAGGCTGAGGCCGAC
The DNA here is from genome assembly GCF_001611975.1 of Haematospirillum jordaniae. GTDB lineage: Bacteria > Pseudomonadota > Alphaproteobacteria > Rhodospirillales > Rhodospirillaceae > Haematospirillum > Haematospirillum jordaniae. The sequence goes on along the minus strand of NZ_CP014525.1, from coordinate 348,044 downwards.
CGCGAACGGACAGTTCTTCTGGCAGAAGCCCGCCGCGTTTCGGAGGTTCTGCGTGGTGAGGGCGATGGAGAGCGGAATCGTATTTTGGGTGATGCCTATGGCCGTGATCCCGAGTTTTTCCGGTTCTACCGGTCCATGGAGGCGTATCGCAATGCTCTTGGCAATGGTGGGACTGCGATGGTCCTGAGTCCTGATTCCGAGTTCCTGAAGTACTTTGATCGGTCTGCCCCGGCGGGTAGTTCTGTCCGTTAGTCTTGATTGCGAAGGGAAGGGTCGGTCACGCCGGCCCTTCTCGGTCGAGACGGCTTCTCATGCTTTGCTCTTTGTGTGGTGTTTGGGCTCTGGTTTGAGAAAGCAGGAAAATCGGGCGTATGGTGTCCGGGAAACTTTTGTTATGTTTCGCAGAAGATCCTGATTCCCGGCAGGATACTGCGTCAATGGAGGTTCTCGTGACTTTTGGGCCTTCCCTTAAAGCAAGGCAGCTGGTTCCCATGTGGTTCCGGTGCACACGCGTTCTGTCTTTTCTGGTCTTGTCTGCCGCTTTTCTTGCATTGCCGTCCGGTTTTACTGGCTTGGCCTCGGCACGGAGTGCAACGACCAGCGTGGCTGACCTTGCCGAGCGGTTGTTGCCGGCGGTTGTCAATATTTCAACATCGCAGACCCTTTCAGCAGAGCGTATGCCAGATCTGCCGCAGTTCCCACCAGGCTCTCCGTTCGAGGATTTCTTCAAGGAATTTTTTGAACGTGGTGCGCCCGGGAATCCTCATGGTGGGCGCAGGGCGACATCACTTGGTTCCGGGTTCATCATTGATCCTGATGGCTATATCGTGACGAACAACCACGTTATTCAGGATGCTGACGAAATAACCATTATTCTGTCTGACGAGACGGCTTTGAAGGCAAAGCTGGTTGGTCGCGACAGTAAGGTTGATATTGCGTTGCTGAAGGTTGATGCCAAGCGCAAATTGCCCCACGTTGAATTTGGTGATTCCGACAAGGCCAGAGTTGGGGAAGAGGTTATTGCCATCGGTAATCCCCTTGGCTTGGGTGGCTCTGTTACAACCGGTATTATTTCGGCCAAGACGCGGGATATCAACTTCGGACCCTATGACAGCTTCATACAAACAGATGCAGCCATCAACAAGGGCAATTCCGGGGGGCCCCTGTTCAACATGGATGGCCAAGTAATTGGGGTCAATACCTCCATCTATTCACCTTCAGGGGGGAATATTGGTATTGCCTTTGCGGCCCCGTCCAATTTATTGCGTCAGGTTCTGGATGATATTCGCAAGTATGGTCGTACCCGGCGCGGATGGTTGGGTGTCCGTATACAGAGTGTTACAGACGAAATTGCCGAGAGTATCGGGTTGAAGAAAGCGTACGGTGCCCTTGTCGCTTCGGCCGAGGCGGGGAGCCCTGCCGAAAGTGCAGGTATCCAGTCCGGCGACGTTATTATCGAGTGGAACGGCAAGGAAGTGAAAGAGATGCGTCGCTTGCCGGTGATGGTTGCAGAAACGGAGATCAACCAGAGTGTCCCCGTTGTCGTCTGGCGTAATGGCGAGCGGGTGAAGATCAAGGTCAAGGTTGGCGAACTGAAGGATGATGAGCCATTGCCTGTGGCAGGGGCAGAAGAGGGAGTCGGTGCCGCTGATCAGGGGGCCATTGTTCAAAGTCTCGGGTTCTCGTTGTTGCCCTTGGGGCAGGCAGAAAAGAAACGCTATAACATTCCTGATGATGCCAAGGGGATGATCGTTGCTGATGTCTTGCCTTCCGGTGCTGCAGCAGAGAAGGGGATTCGCCCCGGTGATGTCCTTGTCGAAGTCAACCAGAGTGCGGTTGCCTCTGTTGCCGAGGTAGAGGAGCAGGTCAAGAAGGTACGCGAGAAGGCAAGGAAGTCTGTTCTTCTTTTGTTCCAAAACGCATCAGGCATGCGTTTTGTTGCCTTGCCAATAACCGGTTAATCTTTACTAGGTTCCCTGTAGGTCGGTCGTTCTATCATCCGGCCTACAGGTCTCCTTTCCACGCGCTGTCGTGGGTTGGAACCCGTTCCAGAAGTCCGTTCTTGACCAAGCGGCGCTGGATAACGCGCCCTTCGCCCTGTGGAGGTGTATCGTCTGATTCCGATGCTGTGCGGGAGAACGCGATCTCGATGCTGCCTAGGTCTTGGCTGACCCAGTTGGCTTGGAGTGATCCGTCTTTCTTTGCCCCGTCAGGGCCTGTGCTCAGCTCGATACGTAGACGTGCATTGTTGGCATCAACCAACGTGAAGACAGCGCCCTTCTTTCCATCTTGCGCATCACGTTCGTTGCGTGTTGCCTTGGTCGGCATGGAAAGATCAGCTTGCGGGGCTTTCATCCGGACGATCAGGTTTTCCAGTCTCTCGCGGATATACAGGGCTTCCTCTGATCGGGCACCATCAAACATCTGCTCCATGACTTTGGCAACCAGTGTGCCGTCTGGGCCTGTCGAGCGCAGGATTTCTGCCGACATACGCGTCTTTAGAAGGCCATCTAGGCGTTCCTCTACCAAGCGTCCAGCCCCCGGTGTGGCGTGGGTAAAAAATCCTCCCAGTGCTTGGGCCAGCTTGGTTTTTTGCGCATCATCGCCCGTGTTCCCGGTTCCCGTATCCTGCTCTGCAACGGATTTCTCTATGGCTTGTGCTTCCGGGGAGTTGATACCAGATAGAATATCAACCCATCCCTTGGCTTCGCCGGTTCGGTCCTTGTCTGTGATCTCATTCTTTTGATCGATGAAGGACTGTCCGTTCAGAACAGCGCGCTTCAGGGCCCGTAATGCTTTTGAGTCCAAGGTCTCTGTAACCCATGCCAACTTTCCGACAGGCGGTACATCGACATCTTGCCCAAGCAGTTTCCCGATAGCACTGCGCGAGAGTGCCACTTCGGATGCATTGCCAAAGCGGGACGACATGTTCTGACCGGGGGTTCCGGCACCTTCTAGGGCAGCCTGGTTTCGGGCCGCTGCCAGAAGGCGTGCCGAAGCGCCAATGCCCTGACCATAGAGAGCCAGAAGATTACCCGTCTGAATGGGGCCAAGCAGGCCGGAGAGCATAGAAGGTTTCATGAACGTAGACCTGTTTTCTTCAAGGCATCCGGTCCGGTAAGGCCCTGTGGGCTACCGGTTCTCTGGCCATCAGCAGCAATATTCATGCCTGGAAGAAATTGGTCCTGCTAACAGTGGGATAGAGATGTCTCCGTTATCCCTTGTCGGCAAGGATTGCCGCCCGGTGGGCAGTTCTGTGCCGTGGAAAGCGAAACAGGGCCGCCCGGAGGCAGCCCTGTCGTACTGGTTTTGGCCCAATGTAGGCGTTCAATCCAGCCCTTGGCGTCCCATCTGGATAAATTTGTCGCGACGCTTTTGACGCAGAACCCCCGGTTCCATGGTGATCAGTCCTGTGAGGTGGCGTTCTATAGCCTCTCCGACAGCCTCGATAGCCGAGCGTGGCATACGGTGCGCCCCGCCCAAGGGTTCGGGGATAATTTCATCGACAAGACCCATCCGGTGAAGGTCTTGAGCCGTCAGGCGCATGGATTCAGCAGCGGCCTGTGCCTGATCGCCTGATCGCCACAGAATTCCGGCGCATCCTTCTGGTGAGATAACAGAGTAGATGGAATGCTCCAGCATGAGGATCGTGTTCGCCGCCGCCAAGGCGATTGCGCCGCCGGATCCCCCTTCCCCTATCACGACGGAAATCAGGGGAACCCGGATATCCAAGCATGTTTCCACGGAGCGGGCAATGGCTTCAGCCTGTCCTCTTTCCTCGGCATCTAGGCCGGGGAAAGCGCCTGCGGTATCGACCAGCGTCAGGACCGGAAGGCCAAAGCGATCGGCCATCTGCATCAGACGCCGGGCTTTCCGGTATCCTTCCGGTCGGGCCATACCAAAGTTGTGGCGCATCCGTGTTTCGCCATCGTGCCCTTTTTCTTGGCCCATGACCATGACAGAGCGCCCGCGGAACCGTCCGATGCCGCCAATGATGGCTTCGTCCTCTCCAAATTGGCGATCCCCGGCCAAGGGCTGGAAATCTTCGATAAGTGCACGGAGATAGTCCACAAAATGGGGCCGCTCAGGATGACGGGCAACCTGTGTCTTCTGCCATGGGGTCAGGCGTGCGTACGTCTCACGCAGCCGTTTCTCGACCTTGTTTTGCAGGCGGGCGACCTCTTCGGCGATATTGAGACCTTCTCCGTCACCCATGTGACGAAGATCCTCTATTTTACCTTCCAGTTCAGCGACTGGTTTTTCGAAATCCAGAAAGTTCATGGATCCGCACTACACTGCCTTCAGAAAATGGAGCCTACGTCTAGCACAGGGTTCCCGGGGCGGCGACGGGAAAATGCATGTCCTGCGCCGAAACATGCCCGGACCCACCACGCTGTTGCTGTTTACGGGGCACTCAGGGGTGCACGCAATCCTCTGACCAGGCTTTCGTAATCTGGTTCTTTCTCGGGATCTAGAAGCCCATGACGCAGGGCAAAATCAAGAATGACCAAGGCGACATTGAATTTGGCATCCTGACTGCGGCGTACCTGCTCGATCAATTCCTCTGCGGGAATCAGCTCGAATCGCTCGACCTCGCCATCTGTGTTGCGCGGCACAAATGATGCGGGGAGTTCCAGATCGAAACAGAACAGGGTATCGCGGCGAATGCCCCATGCATTGTCCATCATATACGACACGGTACCAACTGGTCGGGCTGCAGCTGCAATATCTGCGGACATGCCGGCTTCCTCGGCCGCTTCCTTGCGCAGGTTTTCCAATAGGCTCAGGCTGGCTGGTTGTCCGCCGGCAATCATGCTGTCGAGTTTACCCGGGTCCAGTGTCTTGCTGGCAGAGCGAATGCCAGTCCAGATCATGATACGACCATCGGGTTGGCGGACATACCCATTGACGTGGATACCCCATGCCAGAAGCCCCAGCATAGCAACATATCCCCTGTCGATTTGCATCAGGTCCGGATTATGGAATGCTGTGCGGACGGCATACAGTTCGTGGCGGCTCCGGGGGGCTTTTCCCTGTGCTGTCAATGTGTCTAAAACCTGCGCAGCAGCTTGTGTTCGTTGTGCCGGTGTCTTGTGCGTGGCGGCGATTCTGACCGTGTCAGATGTAACGGTGAAGATATCCGGAAAAGCGGACAAAGCCTCTGCGTGGTCATGCCTCACCATGCCAACCGGGTGTCCGGCAACGCTGAGGGGACGATAGAGATGAGGCGTCCAGGCGTTACAACGTTTGATGTGGTCCTGGAAAGTCATGAACGGGTTCCGGTTGCCAGAGAGTTCCCCCAATCAGAAAAGGAAGGCTGGATTTTTGCAAGATTGTTGTGTGACGTTTCTGTGTTTGCCCTGCGTGCAAGGATCAATCACGATGGCGTGACAAGCTCTTTCCTTTTGTCCCATTATGGGCATCGGTTTGCTGCATCCTGCTCTTGATCGGGAGTTTCTCCATGATGGCCCTTGTCATTGTTTTTTGCCTTGCAGGCTTGCTGACCTCGTTGTGGTTGGGCGGGGCTGTCCTCTATATAGGCTCCCTTGTCGGATGGGACAGCCTGATGCTTTTGCCGCCATCGGACATGGCTGTTCTTGTTGCGGGTACTTTTGGTCCGGTTGTTGCCCTGTGGCTACTGGTTGGCTTCATCAACATGGCGGCTTCCGGACATCGGCAGGAGCATGTTCTCAATACGCTGGCCCAGCAATCCCGTCATACCTCCGATCATGTCGAGGCCCAGGTGCGCACCCTTCTGCAAATGCAGGCTGACAGCCGTCGCCGGGCAGCCGTGGAGGGGATGGAGCTGGCACTGCGTGACCTGAATGCGCATGCGTCGCTTTTGGCAGAGCGGCTGGGCATGGTCAGTACCGCTGAGGCAGAAACGCTGTGGGGGCGCACGGTGTCCGGTGATGTGTGGGCCTTTGCCCAGGCCTTTCTTGTGCGCGCCGCTGCTTACCCCGAGTTTGCCGGTATGTTGGCTGAGCGTGCTCTGGGGGATCCTGTATCCGTTCAGGCCCTGCACTGTTTTATCCGCCGCTGCGAAGCCTTGCGGCACGAGGTTCAGCAGCATGACCTCCACCCGCTGTTCGGGCAGGTTATTGAGGAGGGGCCTCTTGCTCGCCTTCATACCCTGTTTCTGGATCTTGCGGACCGTATCGAAATTTTGCGCGATGTTCGGGCTGGATCTGCGGACTCTTCCTCTTCGATGGTTGAGGACGTGGTGCGCCAGAAGGCTTCATCTTCGTTGGGTGATGATTCTTTGTTGCTGGAACAGACGGATTTTGGTGATGAGAATAATCCGTCTGTTTCCGAGCCTGAACCTGCTTATGGCGCGGGCTCCCGGGCCACTGTGTCGCCTCGCGCATCGGGCCTGGATCGTCTCCATGATGCCTTGGCCCGTATGGGGGGTGGAGGGGCTTATTCGCCGAGTACCCCCGGAGACGGGGCTGCGGGGGTTGCTGAGCGGTCCGTGCAGGGTGAGAAAGGTATCCCTTCTCGTGAAGGGCAGCACTCGGCGTCAGACGCGGTTGTATGATTCTGGTATAGCTATGGACGGAGCAGAGGGCCCTCGTGTCCGGTTTTGTGACAGGTCCCCATCCGTATAAAGGCAAGGGTATTGGGAACATTCTTGGAAAAGATGTGGGCCTTGTTTTCCCGCCAGCCATCGGGCAGGAAGCAGCGGCGCAAAGGCAGGGCTGGCGTTGCGGCCACCCGGGTGGGTGTTCCTGCCTCGACCGATTCTGAACCTCAAGGTGTTGCTGGTGGGATTGAAAATACCCAAGGTGGCTCCGGGGAGGTCCCAAAGGAGTATCCCATGACTCCGGAGCGCGCAGAACTTATCCGGCAGGCAAAGGATATTCTGCAGGCCAAGCAAAAAATGATCGAGTCCCTTCCAGAGCCACAGCGCCACAAACTGGCTCTTCTGGCTCATTTGATGTTGTCCATACAAAGCCGGCAGGACAAAAGCGAAAAATCCTAGCCTGCCTGTTTGTGGAATATCCGCTACTATGTCCTGTCAGAAGTTGACGTATGAACGGACGGGCAGAGCGGATGGGCAAAGGTCCTGTAACCGAGGCCGATCTCCTGAAGCGGGAGTTGCGAGGCCTTTTCGAACACATAAAGCGTATGCGCCTTGAAATCGCGTCGATTCGTCGTCCTGGGTCCACGGACGAGGATGACCACTTCGCCAAGATGTCTGACGAACTTGATGCTATTGTTAATGCGACAGAAACAGCCACAGACAGTATCATGAGTGGTGTCGAGGAGCTTGACGATCTGTTGACTGGTCTCAGAAAGCGCGTTGCAGGCGACAGCGAAGCCGTTGAAATTCTTGACCGTGTGCCAGCCCTGACCGCCAATATCTTTGAAGCCTGTTCTTTTCAGGATATTACGGGACAACGAATCAGCAAGGTTGTCCGCTCGCTTCAGTTTATAGAGGAGCGGGTTAATGCCCTGATCAATATGTGGGGTTCCGATTCGCTGGCTGATGCTGATGTCGATGACAAGCCCATTGATTTTGAGAAATCACTGCTCAATGGTCCCCAATTGCAGGGCAAAGGGGTCAGCCAGAAAGATGTCGATGCCATGTTGGGTGGGGGCGCTGCGCAGGCACCAAAACCCCCTGCGGCTCCTCCGCAACCCCCTGCAAAAGCAGAGCCTGCACCTCCTGCGGCAAAGGCACCTCCCAAGCCCCCGGCTGCACCTCCGAAACCATCATCGTCTGGCGATGATGGTGCGGGGAATGGAATGGGGCAGGGAGATATAGATAATTTGTTCGGCTGACGATACATCTTGACGAAAGCCGGGTGTATGGCTAATAACCCTCCCTCCTGCTTTCCGTTCAGGCCTGAAGAAGACAAGAAAAGGATACGAACCATGGCTCGTCGTTGCATTGTTACCGGCAAAGGCGTTCAGACCGGCAACAACGTCAGCCACGCCAACAACAAGACCCGTCGTCGCTGGCTGCCAAACCTCCAGGAAACAGCCCTGGTGTCCGAGGCACTGGGCGAGTCGGTTGCGATCCGCGTCTCTGTCCATGGACTTCGGACAATCGAGCATCGCGGCGGCATTGATGCTTATCTGCTTGGCATGGCCAACACCAAACTTCCGACTGACCTGCGTCGTTTGAAGAAGCGTATTCAGGCTGTCAAAGCCGCCTGATACCGACCTTCTTCAGGATCCATGTTTGATGTAGAAAGCCCGGCTGTTCATAAGTCGGGCTTTCTGGCTTTTTAAATCCTTCTTCATTTCCCGAGGGTATGCTGAGAAGCGTGTCTCCACGGGGGGTGCCGGTGTATAGCCTTTCTGAGTCGCCGTTCTTTGCTGATGGGGCCGTCTGGTCTGCCGAGGGGCAGTATGTCGAGGAAAAGGGCATTGTTCTGCCCGCGCATGGGTCGTGGCGTGTCCGTCATCGTCGCTTGAGGCAAAGAGATCAATCTGCGGATGATGAAACTCTGGATGCGCCGGGTCTTTCCTCTTCTCGTTTGGTTTGGTACATCGAGGCGGATCTTAGATTGATCACTGCCCAAGGCGACTTTGGAGCTATGCGCGGGGTTATCTCGGTTGATCCCCCTACAGAAAAGCGTCCGCGTGATGCGTGGTGGGAATGGTCCAGTCCCGGCATCGGGACATTGGGTGGCCGTTATACCCGCGTTGGTGACACCATTATCAGCCAAGGAGCAACAGATGATGGTGTGCACGTTCTGACCGAGTGCTTCCTGATATCAGAGTCTGGTGCAGTCGGGATTGTACGCGGTGTTTTATCCCGGGACGGGGATACAATCGCGTCGTGGGGGTTGACTCTGAGCCTTGAGTAAGATGCTGGGCTTACTGTATCCCATTCAGGGTCTTCGCCGTTTTCCGGCGTTGTGACTCCGCTCTCCCTGTTGAGAGGTGTCAAACAGGGCTGAAACTTGCTTCAGTACGGCCCCTCCAAGCTCTTCTGCATCCATAAGGGTTATGGCGCGGCGATAGTAGCGGGTAACATCGTGCCCAATGCCAATGGCGAGCAGGTCAACCGGGCTACGGCTCTCGATCCAGGTGATGACGCTGCGGAGGTGCTGTTCCAGATAGGTTCCGGGATTTGCAGACAGGGTGGAGTCATCAACGGGAGCGCCATCTGATATAACCATCAAAATACGGCGTTGTTCCGGGCGGCCAATAAGTCTCTGATGGGCCCATAGAAGAGCCTCGCCGTCGATATTTTCCTTCAGAATTCCTTCCTTCAGCATCAGGCCAAGATTACGGCGTGCCCGCCTCCATGGTGTATCGGCGCTTTTGTAGATGATATGGCGTATATCATTCAGGCGTCCGGGATTGGCTGGTTTGCCGTCTTGCGTCCACGCTTCGCGTGCTTTCCCGCCTTTCCATTGGCTGGTTGTGAAGCCCAGAATCTCCACTTTGACACCACAGCGTTCCAATGTTCTGGCCAGAATGTCAGCGCTCATGGCGGCAACCGTGATCGGGCGTCCGCGCATAGAGCCGGAATTGTCAATCAGCAAGGTTACAATGGTGTCACGGAACGCGGCGTCACGTTCCTGCTTGTACGACAGCGACAGCGCTGGGTTGGCAACAACGCGGGCCAAGCGGGCTGAGTCAAGGATACCTTCTTCCAGATCAAAGTCCCATTCCCGCAGCTGCTGTGCCATCAGCCGCCGTTGCAGACGATTGGCCAGGCGCGCTACAACCCCGCGCAGGTGATTCAATTGCTGGTCCAGTTGGAAGCGAAGACGGGCCAGTTCCTCGGGGTCGCACAGTTCATCGGCACTGCGGATCTGGTCGAACTCTGTCGTATAGACGTGGTATTTTTCGTCTGCAGGTCTATTGTGCCCCGGCCCCGGTGGATGTGTCTGTGATGGCGCAGGCATCTCTTCCTCAAGCAGAGATGCTCCGGAACTTTCCGTTTCTGTATCCTGCTCTGCGGGGGTTGTATCCCCGGTTTCTAGGCTGTCGCTGGACTGATCACCTGTGTCTTCTGCCGTGGAATCCGGGTTTTGTGCATCTGCCCCTTGGTCAGCGGAGGACTGCTGGTTTTTGTCCTGCGTGTCAGGTTCAAGAGATGCCCCTTCTTCTTGATCCCTGTTGTCGTCTGCTTCAATACCAAGATCATCCAGAAGTTTGCGTATAGTGGCTGCATACTGCTTCTGGTCTGTCAGGTTGTTTTTGAGAGCATCCAGCCATTTTTCTAGGGAACCGAGAGATTCTGTACAGAGATCGAGGATGTACTGTTCCGATGTACCGGAGGGAACAATACCAAGATGGCGGTGGAGGGCTGCGTGCACCAGATCAGCCATTGCAATGCTTCCAGGATCAGTCACAGAGCAAAGCTCTTCGGCACTGAGCCGGGCTTCTGTTGCTGCGGCCAGATTCAGGGCTGTTCCGGGCAGGCGTGTGGCGCCAAGAGCCTCGACCCGTGCCTGTTCTAGGGCATTGTAAACAGACCGGGCATCCTGTCCCTGTGGCATCCGTCTTGCGTGTACGGATGGATCATGATGGCGCAACTTTAGGGCAATGGCATCGGCAATACCGCGCAGCTTGGCTCTGTTGTTAGGGTTGTCTGATGCCGGGGAAGAGGGGAGTGGCAGGCGGACCTGGTCATGAAAGATCCCTGCTGCAGGTGTGATGCCAGGTGCATTGACCGGAGCATAGCTGACCAGAAGTTCGGATCGCCCGCTCAGGGCGCGTACACAGGCTGCTGTTGCACGCTTCAGGGTCTCGACGGGGGTTTCCTGGCCATCAAGAGGTTTATTTGACATGCGGGCCCGGTGGTCCCCTCCTGCCGAAGTCGGCGCGGGAGGGTGTGGGCGAGGTGGCGGTTCAGTCATCAGGCAATCTCGACGCACGACAGGAGGGAGGACCCGTTTGATTCTGTTTATTTTCAGGGCTGGGGTACAACAGCGCGAAGGGCCGAGGACGGCAGCTCTTCGCCAAAGCAGCGCTGATAGTATTCCGCCACGACAGGCCGTTCCGCTTCATCACACCTGTTCAGGAATGTGACGCGGAATGCATAGGGTATACTATTGAATATGCAAGCATTCTCTGCCCACGTCAGAACCGAGCGCGGGCTCATAACGGTTGATATATCCCCAGCCATGAAGCCGGCCCGTGTCAGGTCGGCAACGGAAACCATTTGGGATATGGTTCTGCGTCCGGTCGTGCTGTCATATTCCGGCATTCTGGATACCATGATTGCCACTTCGGCATCGTGTTCCAGGTAGTTCAGGGTTGCGACGATATTCCAGCGGTCCATCTGTCCTTGGTTAATCTGCTGGGTTCCGTGATAGAGACCCGTGGTATCCCCCAAGCCGATGGTGTTGGCCGTTGCAAAAAGGCGGAAGGCCTTGTGGGGGCGGATGACCCGGTTCTGATCCAGCAGGGTCAGCTTGCCTTCCACCTCCAGTATTCTCTGGATGACGAACATGACATCCGGACGGCCGGCATCGTATTCATCAAAAACTAGGGCACAGGGATGTTGCAGGGCCCACGGCAGGAGACCTTCGCGGAATTCGGTGACCTGTTTGCCGTCACGCAGCACAATGGCGTCTTTTCCGATCAAATCAATGCGGCTGACGTGGCTGTCTAGGTTGATCCGAATGCATGGCCAGTTCAGCCGGGCGGCCACCTGTTCAATGTGGGTTGATTTCCCGGTGCCATGATACCCTTGGATCATGACTCGCCTGTTGTGGCGAAATCCGGCCAGTATGGCCAACGTTGTATCGTGGTCAAAGCGGTATCCCTGATCCAGGTCGGGAACGTGGTCGGAGGGTGTGCTGAAGGCCGGAACCTGCATGTCACTGTCAATACCGAAGACCTCACGGACAGACAGTGTCCGGTCGGGAAGATCGGGCAGGGGGGCCTTGGAAAGATCCATCGGGGAAGGTCTCCGGTCACATGGCGTTATAAGAGGGGATAAGAAGGTGTGGGAACAAGGACAAGGGTAGGAGAGTAGTCCTATCCCGGAGCCTTGAGTCCAGCGAGAAGGGTATGATAGGCATCATTAATGGTCTTGAAGCGTTCCTCGGCGTCTGGGTCATCATGATTAAGGTCCGGGTGATGTTCCTTGACCAGTGCCCGATAACGAGTACGCAGTTCATTGATGTCAAGCGGAAGGTGCAGGCCCAGAGTCTCCAAGGCTTTTCTTTCTTCTGGATTGTCAGGCTGTGTTTTGTGGCTGTTTCTGTGCCACCGGCCTCGCCCCGCTTCGGCTTCGTCCCGTTCAGGATCAAAGAAACCAAAATGGTCGCGGAAACGCGTGGCGCCGCTGCGATCTGCTCCTCCCCCTAGGGTTCCAAGCTTCCAGGTTGGCCTTTGCCACGTGTAATCCTTGCGGATTTCATCCTCCAGCTCCTGGGGGCTCATATTTTCATAGTAATTCCATTGGCGATTGTAGCTGCGAACATGGTCCAAGCACAACCAGATATAATCTGTCAGCCCACGGTCGCGCGGCGCCCGATACTCTCCCTGCTGCGAGCAACCGGGCATCGCGCAGGCATGCGTCTCCGGGCCGCTTGCAGTGCGTGTGCGGCCAAAAGGGTCAAACGGATCAGGGGCGCCCGGGGCCCCGTTTTCGGGCTTTCTGTTACGCATGCAACCACTATAGACAGCCATTTTCCTTTCAGGCAAGCTGCAGGCCGTGGTCCATGCCGGAAGGTTGACTTTCGTTTGCCATTCAGCCAGTTTCTCCGGCTTTTATTTGCCTTTTTTGTTGTGGTGTTTCATGATTTTTCGCGACCGCATACACAGCAAGCTGACCGTGGCTCTGTCTCCTGTTTTTCTGGACATCAGGGACGATTCCGCGCGCCATGCCGGTCATGCAGACCGGATTGCTGCGCTGGCCGAACGGGTTGCTGATACGGGGCATGCCCCCCTAGACGGTGGGGGCGAGACGCACTTTACGGTAACGGTTGTATCGGCTGCATTTGAGGGGAAAAGCCGCGTGGAGCGCCAGCGTTTGATTTATGCCTTGCTTGCTGACGAATTGCGGGAACGTGTTCACGCCCTTTCGATAATGGCACGTACGCCTGCAGAGGCATCCACCCTCTAGGTTTTCAGCTATTTTCTGGTGGTGTGTCCGTTTGCGGCCATTCCCGTAGAGCAACGCTTCCTTCTGCCCTCAGAGCGTAGCAGGTGTTCATCAGTGTTGGGGGAAGAGAGCGTTTCTGGTGTGTAGGTTGCTCGGGTCCTCTTCCTGCAGACATGACTGTTTGAATCGCTGTCGTTGCCAGGGGACGCAGGAGCTCTGTCAGATGGGTGCAGCCGCATGGGCCTTGCAGCAGGCTGCGAACATGTTTTTCAAATCCCTTTCCGATTGTCAGGCCTTCCAGCTTTTTGTACGCCGATGCAATGTTAGGGCATTCGTGGAATGGGGCGTGTTGTGTTATGGCCTGTGCGCGGTGGATAAGGAGACGGCTGTCGACAGTCAGGCATATCGTCATGCCGTGGAGTGGCTCTCCGGCTTTGATTGTGCCTCTGTCGCGATTGGAAAAGTCATAGGTCTTTGTGTCGTGCAAGCTGGCCTCGATATCCCAAAGGCCATCCTGGCGCAGGTATCCCAAGCATTCGATACGACGCGTATGGATCAAGGACCGTGAGGTGTCAGCGGCGCATGAAGGCATATCATATAGTCCGGTATCGGCAGGTGGTGGAGTGGAGATCCCAAGGTATATTCCCCCTCCACCGCCGGATACAGGGTTCAGCCCCCGGTGCCGTAACCGTCACCGCCGATATAGCTCTCGCAGCTCTTGATGGTACTTTCAAGTTCGCCTTGCACTACAGCGTATAAATCCCGCACGGATACGATACCCACGGCATTCCCGCGATCATCAACCACAGGAAGATGGCGGTACTTGTGTTGCCGCATCATATGCAGGGCGTCTTGGGCTTGGTCGCCAGGGCGAAGGGTATCCGGATCTGCCGTCATGACATCACCGACCTTCGTGTGGTCGGGATCCAGCTGTGCGGCCACGACACGTTTTGTAATGTCCTGCTCTGTCATAATACCTTTCAGGCGTGTACCTTCGGTAATCATGACAGCGGCAACACCTTTCTCCGCCATCAGGCGTGCTGCGTCGCGTACAGAGAGAGAGGAGGATACGATAGCCAGCGTTTGTTCGTTGATAACATCAGGTACAATTCTGGGCATGGACTTGTCTCTCCATCTTGTTTCCTGTCTCCGCTTCGCCTGATGGCGAGGGTGTACGGGGACGGGATCCGTGCCTTGATGTGCAATCATAGAGGGAGAAGTGGTCAAGCCACAACACTAACATTTCATCCGAAATGTGTCTTCTCGAAGAATGAGCGCCAGCATACGGTTTATGTGTCGCAGGAGGCTAGATTGCAGATGGACTGCGTTCTTCGATTATTTTTCCGGGACAGAGATTTCAACACCGCTCCGGCCACTGGGTAGGTCAAACCCAATCCAAGTTAAAGGCGCTGACAATGTCGTTATTATCTTCATCCTGTTCTTCAGACGTTTCTGCCAGAACAGGTGTGGTCGCAAAAACTTGGGCTCGTGACAGCAAACTTGCGCTGACCACGATATTGGACACCAAGTATTGGTTCCCGTTATGGGCCGGGCTGACAAGGATCGCCGGGCTATCTTCCGGCCATTCTGCAATTATTTGAGCCATAGAAACACCTTTCCCTGCCGGCCGAACAAACCGCCGGTATGCATAGAGACAATCGTGATGATCAGGAAAGCAGCCCCCGGGAGTTTTGCCTCCCGGAGTCTCCTGTTTTTCCCGGGATTATCCGGGAAGGCTACGGGGTATCAACCCTTGGCAGCCTCGGCCTCAGCTTCGCGAGCCTTTACGTTGGCTGCAATATCTTCGGCAATACGTGCCGCACGACCGCGACGGTCACGCAGGTAGTACAGTTTTGCCCGGCGCACCTTGCCGCGGCGAACCAGTTCGATGCGATCAACAGCAGGCGCATACAGAGGGAACACACGCTCCACGCCTTCCCCGAAAGAAATCTTCCGAACGGTAAAGTTGGAGTTGATACCTGCATTCTTGCGTGCGATCACAACGCCCTCGTACGCCTGCAGGCGTTCACGGGTGCCTTCGACCACCTTTACATACACGCGAACGGTATCGCCCGGGGTAAAGGCCGGAATTTTCTTGCCTTCAGTCAGTTTGGCAATCTGTTCCTGGTCAAGTTGCTCAATAATGTTCATGGAACTAACCCTCTTGCTCTTGCTTCTGTGCACAATACCGTTCCCACAAATCAGGACGGCGGTGCCGGGTAATGCATTCCGACTGAACGAGCCGCCATTGGGCAACCCGCGCATGGTGCCCCGAAAGCAGAACCTCCGGGACAACCCGGCCTTTCCAGTCGGCAGGCCGGGTATAGAGTGGGTACTCTAGGAGCCCCCGCTCGAAACTTTCTTCTTCCAGCGACTCCGTTTTTCCAACGACGCCGGGTAACAAGCGAACAACAGCGTCAACCAAGGCCATGGCTGCGATCTCTCCCCCGGTCAGGACAAAGTCACCCAAGCTGACTTCCTCCATGTCCCAAGCATCAATCACCCTTTGGTCTACCCCTTCATACCGTCCGCAGAGGAGCGTCAGGGCAGGCTCAGCGGCCAGTTCCTTGGCTAGAGCCTGGTTCAGGAGCTTTCCCCTGGGTGACAGGTACAGAAGGCGCCCGGGGCGAGGCTTTACAGCCCCAAGGGCGGCATCAATGACATCGGGTTTCATAACCATGCCGGCTCCCCCACCAAAGGGGGCGTCGTCCACCGAGCGGTGTTTATCGCTCGCGAAGGCGCGGATGTCCACTGTTTCCAGAGACCAGACTTCATCTGCCAAGGCCTTTCCGAGAAGGGAAAGGCCCAGAGGCCCCGGAAACATCTCGGGAAAGAGGGTCAGAATCCGGACAGAAAAAGGAGCCTGATTGCCCTTCGCATACGCAGTATCAGCACCCGCATCCATCAATGCCAGTCCTCGTCTGGCCACTCATCCGTGCGAATCACGGACTCGTTATCACGAATCGGGGGCTTCTTTTTCCCCCGTGAAGGGGGGGCTTGGGAATCGACCGCTGGGCCTACCGGTGCCTCCAGAAGACTAGGGACTGGGTTTACAACAATGCGCCCCGAGGCAATATCCACGATTGGCACAGTTTCACGGGTAAATGGGATCATGGCGGCCCCGCCCGTGTCGCCCCGAATTTCAAGGACATCTCCGGCGCCAAAATCATACAGGGCGCCAACAGTCCCGACCTTGGTGCCATCCGGAAAGAAAATGGGTAG
The DNA here is from genome assembly GCF_001611975.1 of Haematospirillum jordaniae. Lineage (GTDB taxonomy): Bacteria > Pseudomonadota > Alphaproteobacteria > Rhodospirillales > Rhodospirillaceae > Haematospirillum > Haematospirillum jordaniae. The sequence continues at coordinate 331,798 of NZ_CP014525.1, read as the reverse complement.
TCCAAGCAAGTCAGAGTGGTAAAATTCTTCTTCGTGATCCGGACAGGGCAGGGCATCACGGTTGACGTACAGCTTCTGCCCTTTCAGGGCATCGACAGCCGAACGATCATTGACGCCCTCGATCCGGCACAGAATAGAACCTTTTGCCCTGCCGGTAATGTCCAGGTCAAAAACCCGGGAACCGCTGAGGTCGGTCAGGGGGCCATAGGCCCCCAGATCTTCGGGCGTTGCTGTAAAGGATTTGACCTTCACAAGGCCACGTACGCCATGTGCGCCCACAATGATACCAACGCATATGCGTTGGGTGGATCCATCGTTGGCAGAATGCACAGGTTCCCGGGTCATGACCGCAAAATCCTCGGCCGTCTTATTCTGAGGCGGCTTCAGCAGCAGCGGCTTCGGCAGCAGCCTTGGCGCGCTCCTCAGCCATGCGCAGGCGTTCCTGAGCCTTGGCACGGGGCTGGTTCTTCTTGGTCTGAGCCGGGATGGCAGGGGTCTTCACAACGCCGGCCAAGCCAAGGATGCGCTCGACACGGTCGGATGGAACCGCGCCCTTTGCAATCCACTGCCGGGTTACTTCATCCTGCACGCGGATGCGATCGGGATGATCGGCCGGGAGCCTTGGGTCATAGGTGCCGATCTTCTCGATGAAGCGGCCATCACGCGGTGCGCGGGAATCAGCGACAACAATGCGGTAGAACGGTTTTTTCTTGGCACCACCACGGGCCAGGCGAATACGAAGGGACATATGTGTTTCCTCAAGACAGTTGGTACGGGGTTGTGCTGGTGTGCATAACCCAAGTCAGCCTCAGCGTTTCTTGCCACCTTTACGTGACATGGAACGCAGAAGATCAGGGGGAAGCTTCCCCGGTAGCCCGGGCATTGCGCCCGGAAATCCCGGCGGGAGCCCACCGGAGAATTGAGACAGATCAGGAAGCGCATTGGATTGGCCGGTCGGATCGGCTTCAGCAGGCAGTGAACCTTTGCCAAACAGGCCGCCAAGGGCTCCCATCAGGCCTTTCTTGCCCCCCATTTTCCGCATCTGCTTCATCATGTCAGCCATTTGCTGATACTGCTTCAGCAGGCGATTGACATCGGCAACGGTAACCCCGGCTCCGGCCGCAATTCGTCGTTTCCGGCTTGCTTTCAGAAGGTCTGGTTTGCGCCGTTCCGTCGGGGTCATGGAGAGGATAATGGCTTCCTGCCGGGCAACCATGGTGTCGCTGATGTTGGCATTCTCGATTTGCTTTTTCATTTTCGAGATGCCGGGCATCAGACCAAGAAGCCCTTTGACGTCTCCCATCTTCCGGATCTGGCGGATCTGGCCCAGCATGTCGGCCAGATCAAACTTGCCCTCCATCATCCGGGTGGCCAGCTTCTCGGCTTCGTCCTGATCCAGCGATATGGCAGCTTTTTCGACCAAGGCCACAACATCGCCCATTCCCAGAATGCGGGAGGCGATGCGATCCGGGTGGAAATCATCCAAGGCATCGAGCTTTTCGCCGACGCCGATCAGTTTGATGGGGCAGCCAGTGACCGCACGCATTGAAAGGGCTGCCCCCCCACGGGAGTCCCCGTCCATGCGGGTCAGGACAATGCCCGTAACGCCAACCTTTTCATTGAATTCGCGGGCCAAGGTAACGGCGTCTTGGCCAATCATTGCATCTGTGACCAGAAGTGTTTCTGCCGGGGTTGTTATGTCCCGTACGGCAGCGACTTCAGCCATCAGCTCATTGTCAATGTGCAGCCTGCCAGCAGTATCAAGGATTACAACATCATAACCGCCCTTGCGGGCCTCGCCCATGGCCCGTGCTGCAATCGCCTCCGGCATTTCACCGACAATGACCGGCAGGGTGTCAACGCCGGTTTGCTCCCCCAGAATGCCCAGCTGCTGTTGTGCTGCCGGACGGTATACATCCAGCGAGGCAAGCAGGACTTTCTTTCGCTCACGAGTCTTGAGGCGCAGGGCAATTTTCGCCGATGTTGTTGTTTTTCCTGATCCTTGCAGGCCAACCATCAAAATGGGCACGGGCGGTGTGCGGTGGATGTTCAGGCCATTATCGCCTTTTCCACCCCCGAGCATGTCAACAAGGGCATCGTTGACAATTTTGACAACCATTTGCCCAGGGGTAACAGAGCGGATGACCTCTTGCCCGATCGCCCGTTCTTGTACGGCAGTAATGAAATCCTTGACGACGGGGAGGGCAACATCCGCCTCCAGAAGCGCGACTCGAACCTCCCGCATTGCATCAAGAACATCCTTCTCGCCAAGCGCACCGCGCCCGCGAAGTTTGTCAAAGATGGTTCCCAAGCGTTGTGACAGGCTGTCAAACATTCTTCTTTTCGTTTCCTTTCTCTCGCTCTGCCTTGTGTTCCAAGCTATGCCGGAGGATCTTCCTGTTACACAACAGAAAGCGCGCCAGTGCGCGTATTTTCGCGGACTGACGGACCCCCTCGGGAGAAAAAGGAACCCGAAGCAGAGAGAAACCGGTATTTGCCGGTCCGGGCTTCATACGCTGTACAACCCGGTAAGTCAAGATTTCGCGTTATCCACAGATGTGGGCGCTGTTACCCATGGCCTGAATCCGGTTTGGCGGGCTTATCCGGGGTCATGCGGACCAGTACGATCTGGTTCCGCTGCCGTTCAACAACTTCGAAGCGGAAGCCATGGAACCGGAATACCTGGCCTTGTTCCGGTATGGACCGGGTTTCATGCAGCAGAAGCCCGGCTAGGGTTGCTGCCTCTTCATCCGGCAGGGACCAGTCAAACTGACGGTTCAGGTCGCGGATGGTAACATCGCCGTTGATCAGCCAGGTTCCACCTTCTTCCTGACATATGCCGTAGGCAGGTTCATCGTGTTCGTCTGCAATGTCGCCGACAATTTCCTCCAGGATATCCTCCAAGGTCACAATGCCTTGCAGGGCACCGTATTCATCGACAACAAGGGCAAAGTGCTCCCGGCGCTGGCGAAAGGCTTGCAGCTGGTCCAGAAGGTTGGTGGAGTCCGGTATAAACCAGGGGCTGGATGCAATATCGTCGAGTTTGAGCTGGTTGGGGGTATTGAAATTGGCCCGTACGGCCCGCAGAAGATCCTTTGCGTGGAGGATACCGATAATGTTATCCGGGCGCTCGCGCCAGAGCGGAATCCGTGTGTGCGGACTGGTCAATACTTGGTCAACGATGACATCAACCGGCTGGTCTGCATCAATCGTCATAAGATTACGCCGGTGCACCATAATCTCGCTGACTTCGACGTCAGCCAGGTCCAGAACGCTTTTCAGCATGGCGCGTTCGTGCCGGACATCGTGATCTTGGCTGGCTATGGCCTCGGTGTGTAGATCAATGGCCCCTCGCAGTTCCGCAAGCAGAAGGTCTGCAGATTGATGCCCCGCCGAGCTGGCGCCGAAAAAGCGCAGGGTCAGGCTGACGACAGCCTGTAGCAAGCTGACAATCGGGTGAAGAAGCCAGACAAGAATGCTCATGATGCGGGCCACGCGCAGGGCCGTTGCCGTAGTGTGCATCAAGGCCAGAGTTTTGGGTAGAATTTCCCCGAAAATAAGCAACAAGGCTGTCATGACGGCTGTGGCATAGGCGACGCCGGCATCACCGAACAGGTTGATCATGATGCTGGTTGCTAGGGCAGAGGCAAGAATATTGACTAGGTTGTTGCCCAGCAAAATAGTACCGATCAGCCGTTCCCTTTTTGCCAGTAAGCGGTTTACAAGACCGGCACTGGGGTCATTGTCTTCTTTTTCCAGGGCATGCATCAGGGGGCGCGATGCGGCGGTCAGGGCTGTTTCCGAACAGGAAAACAGGGCCGAAAGCAGCAAAAGAAACAGGATGATGATCAAGGTTGTAATCATGGTCTATGCCCGCACGGGCCTTTCCAGTTTGTTTTCAGGGACCAGTAATGGTACTTCGGGCAGAGGTCAGCGCCTGTTGCAGGATACCCGAAACATCGGCAGGCACAACATCCCGGCACAGGAAAGCCTGCCCAATTCCACGTGACAGGACGAAAGTCACGGTGCCATCCTTGGCTTTCTTGTCTGATGCCATGTACTCGACAAGGCGGTCTGCATCCAGCGGGCATTCCTTATGGAGCGGGGGTGCAACTGGCAGGCCAAGTGTTTGGAAGTGATGGCGGATCCTGTCAGTATCGGTGGGTTGGCACAGTCCCATGCGTGCCGAGAGGTCAAAGGCCATAATCATGCCAATCGCCACAGCTTCGCCATGCAGCAGGGTGCCGTCATAGTTGTATGCACGCTCCAAGGCATGACCGAATGTATGTCCAAGATTCAGGAGGGCGCGTACACCGCTTTCGCGTTCGTCTGCACCGACAAGTCTAGCCTTGGCCACGCAGCTGGTATGGATGGCTTGTGCCAGTGCCGCTGTATCCAGTGATAGCACAGCAGGCCCATTGTCTTCCAGCCAGTGCCAGAATGTGGCATCGTCGATCAGCCCGTATTTGGCAACTTCCGCATAGCCGGCCAGACGCTCCCGTGCGGGCAGGGTGGACAAGGTGTCCGTATCTGTGATGACCCTGAGCGGTTGGTGAAAGGCCCCGACCAGATTCTTTCCGTGCGCGGTGTTGATGCCCGTTTTACCCCCTACGGAACTGTCAACCTGGGCCAGAAGGGTCGTTGGGATCTGAACGAAATCAATGCCCCGAAGCAACGTTGCGGCAGCAAAGCCAGCTATATCGCCGACGACACCACCCCCTAGGGCTATGACCAGGGAAGAGCGCTCGCAGTGGTTGGCGAGCATTTGTTCTTGTAAAGCCTGCAGGGTCTGGAACGTTTTGCTGTGCTCACCGGGGTGCAGAATGGCTTGCCCGGTGCGGAACCCGCTCTCTGCCAAGCTGTGTTGCAGGGTATCTAGGTAAAGGGGAGCAACATTCTGATCTGTGACAATAAAGGCGTGGCGCCCCTTGGTTATTTCAGCGGTCAATCTGCCCGCCTGTGCCAGCAGCCCGTGACCAATCAGGATGTCGTAGGACCGTGGACCAAGATCAACAGTCAAATGACGGTACATTTCCGGGGCAGGCATCATTCAGAATCCATGACAGAGCCGTGGGTGAAGTGGGCAAGTGCCCTGCGAATGCGGCGACAGGTCGTGCCGGGAGATTCGTCCCTAGCCTCGATGACGATGTCAGCGCTGGCGTATATGGGGTAGCGTTCTCGTATCAGGCGTTCCAGTGTTTCACGCAGATTACCTTGGTTCAGCAGCGGGCGGTGTATACGCCCTGTTGTGCGTGAAACCAGCAGATCCAGCTCCGCCCGTAGCCATATTGACACGGCACGATGGGTGATAAGGTCGCGTGTTTCCTCGGCCAAGAAGGCTCCGCCGCCTGTTGCCAGAACGCACGGGGCACCATTTAGGAGGCGGGCAATCACCTTGGCTTCTCCGGCCCGGAAATCCGCTTCACCAAACTGTGAGAACAGGTCATTTATGGTACAGCCGGCCGCTTTTTCCACTTCGGCATCAGAGTCATGAAATGGCAGGCTCAGCTGCTTGGCCAGTCTTCTCCCGACCACGCTTTTCCCGGCTCCCATCAAGCCAACAAGCACGAGGCTGCGCGAGGGGGAGGGGCACTTCGATTGAGTGGGGGCTTGGTTCGGGGCGTGCGACATTGATAAAATTTGTATTCTTGACTGAGATTTCCGCATTGTTTCCGGGTTTGCGGCGTAGGGCAAGGGGCAACCGTGCCAAGCATGCATGCTGGTAGTTAGTGGAGTGCAGCCTGTTCACGTATTAGCTCGCTTATATTCTACAAGCGGCTTTCCTTCAGGCGGCATTCAGTGCGGCTGCACGGCCGTGGGCAGTTGGTCTTGGTGGGTGCAGCAGTGTTCCAGTGTAGCTTTTGCCTTTGGTTCTCAAAGTGTTATGCATGAGAGAACACCAAAGAGATGTCCCATGGTGTTTTCTTTTTATCTATCGGAAGTACGTCTGTAATCCACTGGCCTCTTTGACATCAGGGGGTCAAGTCATATTGTTCGACTTTAGGCAATCTGTTCCTGGAGCATTCTTGCCAAGACCATAATATACATTGTTATTTCCATGATTATGAGGTGACTTTGCTTCTTCAGTAAGTCGAGATCGCTGATTCCAGAACAGCATATCCAGTGCTGCGATCGAAGAATGTACTGCCAATTTGCAGGAGCAGCTTCTCGCATTCGCCTTTTAATTCCAAGGGAGGCGCTTCAAGAGAGCTTACGTCACGACGTTGGCGATGTGAACAACTGCCTGCGTCCGGAACAACCCATCGTGGAGTTAGTGCAACCGCCAAAATAGCTCCCCAGCTTTGCAGGTGGTTGTTGATGTCCTCCAAGCTTGAAGTAACCCATATTCTTGGCTCTTCCGAGGGACGTCGCCGTCCCCTGAGTTCCATTCTCTGGGATATGTTGTCAGAGTCCGTATCACTACTGCGTAGTGTTGTTCTCGATCCAAACTCCGTCAGACTCCTCCAGTTATTTGTAATAACGGCAGCCCGATAGTCGACGGTCCATGAATATCCCTCATCGAGGCGTGCTTCATGTATCCTGTTTGAAATGTCGTGGAAACGCATCCCTTCAAAATAGGCAACAACAATGCGCAGGAGCGACATGGCGATTTCTGCATCGGCCTCATGATCATGGGGTGTTCCATCATACTCAGACAGAATCACAACGGACTGCCTTAAAGTTCGCATGGATACCCTGATGCTGTTGGGCTGGATGCCATCGTATTGATCATGGATTTGCCCGTATCGAGAAAGTCCTGCTACCCGTTCGATGTCTGGATAATCATAAGAAAATGGCAAGTCGACAGTTCTTGTGCTGGGCCAAGTCTGAGTTGATGGCATTGACTCCCTAGAGCCCGGACGCAGTTCCCGCATTCTGAAAAAAACACGCCTTCCCGGTGGTCCATTAATGAAGCCCAGAACGTAAAGATCCCTGTCACGAACAACCAAGCTTACAGAATTCCCTGTGGGGGTCCTGTTGTCTCTATCCAGATTAATGAAATCTACTAAAGACCGGCCATTGCTGATGCGCGTGTATCGCAATGACCCGGGGGCGTAGGGAGGTATCCGTGATCCCGATGGATAAGATGATGCGGCATTTTCTGCGGTTTCCCCCGTCAATGCTGAGCGTAATCTAGTAATTTCTTCGAGGTAGGTGTGACGATCATCGTTGCTGTCAGTAGGTGATGCATGACGCAGATAGACGACGTGGGGCTTCGTTTGCGCCGCTGCAGGCAGCGATGCAAAGGCGCAAATAATAGATGATAATAATAAAAATAACCTATAATTATTTTTATTTATAAATGTTTGTAATTTCATGCAAAAACCTCAATCAGAAAGAAGTGTTAGGCTCTTTATGGTCTGTTTTTCGCAGTCACTAGAATAATCAGCCTCGCCGCGTACTTTGATTCCTGTAGCCAAGGCCAAGGACAGCATCTTGTGCATACCTTTTGTCCCATCGTAATTAATTCCGCTATTTATTGTGCCGTATTTAAAATCCCTTCCATTTGTTGATCCTGTTGTTGAAAAATGAACGTCATAATTATCATGAACTTTTACCAAGGTGACTCTTGCATTATCAAAACATACAGCAGGGCCTCTAGCTTTCGCGTCGTTGTTCATTGTGTATGAGATAAAAATAGTGGACATGATGGCTATAGCTTTTTTCATATTTTTTCGTTCCTTGAATTAAAAAAACAGAAACGAAAAAATACACTCGTGTATACGCGTCTGGAAATATCATCATGATGTAATTAGAGTGAGTTTTTCTCATCTTTAGTGAGGTGCATTGTATCCCGCGGGGCCCGGGCGGAAAAAGTGAGTAGGCGTGCAGAGCCTGACAGTCTAGACTGCCGCGGTCTTGCGCGTAGGCGAGCTATAGATGTGGGTTGTGATCATAGAAGAGTGTGGTGATGCGTTTTCTCTTGGCTGTCTTGTTGTTGTCCTTGGTGGGTGGTGCTGTTTTCCTGGCTACATGGGATATGCCTCCCCCGCGTGTTTCTTTCGAGAAGGTTGTGCGCTCTGAACGTGTGGCAGGGTAGACGTGTGGGCAACTTGTTTTGCCTGACCTGTATGTGTGGGGGAGAGTAAGGAGTGGGCGCGCAAGGCCTTCACCACATTGAATCTTTTCTGGAAATGATGGCGGTAGAACGCGGTGCAAGCCTGCGGACGCTGGAGGCGTATCGCCGGGATTTGTTGGATATGGCTGAGCATTGCCCGCATGTGAATGTGGCAGCTTTGTCTGAGGCTGATCTGCGCCGCTATGTTCGCTCCTTGGATGAACGGGCGATGTCTCCGCGCACGGCATCACGTCGTCTTTCAACATTGCGTCAGTTTTTTGGTTTTCTTCTGGTGGAAGACATCAGGCGAGATGATCCAACCACAAATCTTGATAATCCTCGCTTGGGGCGCATGTTGCCACGATTCTTGTCCGAGCAAGAGGTTTCACGTCTTCTGGATGCAGCCCGGATGTCTTCCGGTTTTGCAGGGATACGGAGCACGGCCCTTCTCGAGATTCTTTACGCCACTGGTATTCGTGTGTCAGAGCTTGTCGGGCTTCCGCTTGCTGCTGTTGCGCGGGATCAGGAAAGCCTGCGGGTGATGGGAAAAGGATCCCGGGAGCGTCTTGTCCCCCTTACACGGTCAGCGCGCAGTGCCATCCGGGATTGGTTGCCTGTGCGTGAACATGATCTGCAGAAAGCAAAGAAAGACAGCCGCTGGCTTTTTCCTTCTACAGGAAAGAGCGGGCACCTGACCCGCGATGGCTTTTTCCGTATCCTGCGTGAAATCACAAAGACAGCAGGCATGGACCCGGCCCGTGTATCACCTCACGTTTTGCGGCACTCGTTTGCAACCCATCTTCTGGCCCGTGATGCTGATTTGCGAAGCGTGCAGCAGATGCTGGGGCATCGGGACATTGCAACAACCGAGATCTATACCCATGTGATGGAACAGCGTCTGCACGACGTTGTGATCCGTGCCCATCCCCTTGCCCGCAAAACGGCTGATTCATCAGGTGAAGAGACCTGAGCCAGTTCTGCGGGCTGGGTTTGTTTCAATGCAAGGGGCGGTCTGTTACTTGCTGTACGCCCTGCTCCGGATCTTCCGGGTTTGTGTGGTTTCCGTTTGGTGTTTCGTTCGAGCTTCCTGTCAGGGCACGTTTCTCAAGGCGGAGGAAAGATGAGCGCGCAAAGGGAATGCTTCCCAGATAAATCAGCCCCACTATGCCTAATGTTGACCACGGTTCCGTCACCAAGAATGTTGCTAGCAGGCCGATCCCAATCATGAAAGGCAGAACCCAGCGGGTTGGGATGCGGAACCGCTTCATGGAATAGGTTGGGATCCGGCTGACCATCAGAAACGATACGCCGAGCATGTACGGGCCAACCAGCCACGGGCTGGAAAACACACCCCCCTCAAATTCAAAGGACATGACCATGGGCAGGACGCCAAGGAAGGCCGCTGCCGGCGCCGGAGTGCCAACAAAGTAGTTATGTGCGTACGATGGAAGGTCCGGCTCACCCAGCATGGTGTTGAACCGTGCAAGACGCAAGGCCATGCACAGGGCAAAAAGGACACAGATGGCCCACCCGATACCGCCGGCGCTGCTCATGCTCCACATATACAGCAGAACAGCTGGTGCAACGCCGAAGCTGACCACATCTGAAAGGCTGTCCAGCTCGGCACCGAATTTGGATGTGGATTGCAGCATCCTAGCTACGCGGCCGTCTATACCGTCAAAGACAGCGGCAAAGAATATGGCAATGACAGCGTGACCGAATTCACCGCGCAGGCCGTAGCGTATAGATGTCAATCCTGCTGACAGGGCCAGCAGGGTAATCAGGTTCGGCAGCATTTTGTTGAACGACAGGCTTTGCAAGCGTGCCGTATGGTGCAGCGGCATGATTATAAAGCCTTTCCTTCACGGGCTGGTTCGTCTGCTGTCAGATCGGCCAGCACGGTTTCACCAGATACGCAAACCTGACCAAGGACCACCAAGGGGTTGGTGCCGGGAGGCAGATAAATGTCCAGACGTGACCCAAAGCGAATTAGGCCAAAACGATCACCGGTCTGGCAAGTCTGGCCCTCATGCACATCGCAGCGAATGCGCCGCGCAATCAGCCCGGCAATCTGTACGACACCATATTCCCGGCCATCGGGCAGGGCGATGCGTAGCCCGTTACGCTCGTTGTCTTCGCTGGCCTTGTCCAGTGTGGCATTTACGAATCGTCCCGGTTTGTAAACCACAGAGCGTATTTCACCCGCGCACGGGATCCGGTTGACGTGGCAGTCAAACACGCTCATGAAGACGGATACGCGTGTGACCGCTGTATCACCCAATCCCAGTTCAGGGGGGGGGGCCATTTCCCCGATCATTTGTACCACACCGCTGGCCGGGCTGATCATAAGTCCGGGGCGGGTCGGCACGTAGCGCACTGGATCGCGGAAGAAGAAAAAGCACCACACTGTACCAACCAAGCCGATCAGGCCGCCAGGCCACCCTGTCAGCAGGTACAGGACAAGAGCCAGAGCTGCGAAGACGGCAAGAAAACGAGGCCCCTCCTCATGTAGAGGGGGCATCAGGAAGCGGCTCCAGGGGACGTCGACAGATTTCACGATCAACCTTCTTGCAATGGACAACACAGCACCGCAAGCAACCAAGGGTACCTATGCGGCCCGGCCAGAATAGACCTCTCTTGTCATGATAGGAAGTACAGTGTTTCCCAGCAGTGAATCTGAGCGTTTGAGTATAGCCCTCTTCTGTCGGGGGTGCCATCATAGGCTTGTAGGGCCGTAGGCCTCTATATCAGATCCGGGGCCTAGTTACAGGAGAGGTGTAGCGTGAGCGTTTCCATCCTGCATCATGAAGAGGCCCTGAGCCTGAAGTCGTTGTCTTTTGACGAAGAGGGTGCGGTTTCGCGCCGCCGGACCATTGGTCCTCTTGACTTCTCTTTTTCCAGTCACGGACTGACGTGGAGTTGTCGTTTCCTTGAGAAGCAGGGGCGGGCTCGTCTGACAATGGCAACCAGTATCTGCACAGTTCCGGGGCGACCGGAGCGGATGGAGGGCATTGCGGCCCTGATCCGTGCTGCGAAAACAGCGGGCCTGCACTTTACCATTCAAGAGGGACATGTGCTTCTCTTTGATCATCATCCCCTGTCAATACCCGTAACGCCGGTGCGCCTTCTGACTGCTCTGACGAAGAAGGTCCTAGTCTGCAGGCCATGGGCTATTGCGCTACAGGATGCTGCTTCCGGTGCCTTGTTTCGCTGAGGGCGCTGGTTCAGGATTCCTTGCTGCGGGATGATGGAACCACAAAGATCTGGCCTGGATAGATCAGGTCAGGATCCCGGATCTGGCCACGGTTCGCGTCGTAGATAACGGTGTAGGCCAGCCCATCGCCATACGCACGGCGAGCCAGTCGCCACAGACTGTTTCCTTCCTGCACGATAACGCGGCGTCCTTCGGGCATAGAGTCCATCTCTATCCTTTGGAAGGGTAGCTCGATACGGGCTTTGACCGCCCCCTTGTCATCCACAAAGTCGGCCCGCAGAGTGTGATCACCCAAGGCGGCTTTCTGCTCCGGGCGGATGCGCCATATTCCTGCTTCCCGTGACTGAGCCTCTCCTGCCGGGTGGTTGTCAAGATACAGCCGAATCAGCCCCGGTCCGGATGAGCGGCCAGATACTGCAAGGGTGCCATTCCGATCGTAGTCAATGGTATCGAGGGAGAGAAGGCTCCCCTCTGGCAGGGGCGCGGCACCCTGCAACAAGGTACTTTCTCCGGTTCTCTGGTCGGAACGGACGGCCAGTGTCCGCGTGCCTTTCTGTTCCGGCACAACCAGGATCACAACGTCGCGTGACGGAATATCCGCTCCATTCTGGTCTGAGGCTTTCAACGTCAGCTCGCGGGAGCCTGGTGGCAGAGGTTGATCCGGAAGGAAGACCCATTCACCACGTGCGTCCGTGATGACTTTGCCTAGTTCCCGCACGCCGTCCATCACAACAACGGTGCTGCCCACCGGTGCCCGTCCGGCAATGACGGTATTGCCTTCGGGGTCAATGCGTACAACGTCAAACGATGCTTCCGGGGTTGCATACATTGTTGGGGCAGGCATGGATGCGGGGGTGTCTGTCCTAGGCGTTGGCAGAACAGCCTGCATATCGGTTGATGGTCTCTGGATTGCGGGGGTTGCGACAGACAGGGAGGTAACGGTATTCCCTTCGTACGTTATCCAAGCCAGAAGCGCAGCTGTTCCTGCAAGTCCAACCCCGACGGCGACAAGGAACAACGGCTTGCGGAATAAGGGGGTGGCGCCACGTGCGGCCTTGGTGGCTGTCTGGTTTTTCTTTGCTGTCATGTCCGCAAGTCCAATGTCCGGCGCAAACTGTCTCGGGGGGGGTATTCTGCCCTTTATGCCTGAAGATGCACCGTACGGCAAATGTTCCCGCTCAATCATGAAGGGCTATATTGTGAAAAATCCATCTATGGATTGCGGTTTGCAAGGGCCAGAATGCACCCGGCCATAACAGGGATCGAGGCAAGAAGAGCAGCCCATAAGGGCTTGGCCCATACAGGGCCGGGCATGCGGCGTGCTGTTGGGCCGGCAAAAAGGCCAAGCCCTGTAATCAGGAGAGGCATGATGGATCCGGGCCACCGTGCTCCCAGCCCTTGCGCCAAGCCAAGAAGAGCGCCACCCCCACCAAGAATTGCTGATGATGACAGCCCCGTCCCTAGCGGACTGGCCAGAACCAGAACACCGGCTGTCGCAGCAGCCAAGGCAAAAGCTGGTCCTGTCACCGGCTCGGCCTTGATAACCGAGGCGATTAGTCCGATGCCTATGGCAAGGACCAAGAGAATGGATAACCCCTGTGTGCTGCGTTCGGGTTTGTGATGAAGATCAAGTCCAAGTAGCGTTGTAACCCATACCATCGTTAAAAGAATGCAGCCGACCATAAGTTCCATGCGCGTTACCGGTCCGGCTGGAAGACGGGTCGGAAAGCCGAAGGAGGCCCAGATACACACAGCTGCAAACAAAAGAATGACCGGGACGCGCAGCCATCGGCGGGCATTGCTGCTATCCAGTACGACACCTGCTAATGCTCCTCCCAAGGCAACATGTGCCGTTTGTTCAAGAAGCCCTTCCGTGCTGAAGGAAAACCCCGACATCCAAGCCCAGCTTGCGAGAAACCCTGCGGGAATGCCACTGGCTGCCAAGGCTTGACCATGACCAGGGCCTCCGGTCATCCGAATGATACACGAGACAGTCACGGCCAAGCCGAAAGCAAAGGATACAGGTGCAATCAGGTCATTCATTGTGTCTTCTGGGATCGGTCGTTCGGAAAGATGCTCCAGAGCCCGGGGTACGGCTTTGAAGAAGGGGTTGTCTGTGATATCTGCTCTGGTCAAAGGCGCATGCGCCCCCGATACACAACAGATCCAAGATATCCGGGAAGCAGATTACCCGGTTTCCAGTTCGCTGTCCCAGTAAAGATAGTCACGCCAGCTTTCGTGCAGCCAGTTGTGTGGAAAAACCCGGCCGATATCCCGAAGCTGGTGACTGGACGGGCGGAACGGTTCACGTATCAGGGGCATGTAGGCTTCCGAGGGAGTCCGGTTTGCTTTGCGGAGATTACAGCATCCGCACGCAGCCACCACATTGATCCAATTCGTCCGACCCCCGCGAGAGCGGGGAATAACATGATCGAAGGTCAGGTCGTGTGTTGGGAGCCGTCGTCCGCAGTACTGACAGCGGAACTGGTCGCGCAGGAAAACATTGAAGCGGGTGAAGGCGGGGTTTCTTGCAGGGGGGGCGTAGTCTTTAAGGGCTATGACACTGGGGAGTCGGAATTCTACGGATGGCGATCGAACAACCCTGTCATATTCCGATATTACATTGACCCGCCCCAGAAACACGGCCCTGACGGCATCCTGCCAAGACCAAAGGGAGAGCGGGAAGTAACTCAAGGGCCTGAAATCAGCATTCAGGACCAAGGCCGGGGATTTTTCGAGCGTTGCCAGCAAGGTCGTTCCCCTCTTGCTTTGGGAACGGGGCTGTGCGATGTCCGTTCCCGATGCTCCCATGGTGCGCGTCTTGTCTGTTCTTGTCAAAGCCCTGGGGTGGGTTGCTGTTGACCGGACATGTCAGCCCGCAATCCCCGGAAAACAAAATGCCTGATGTTACGCGCTTTGCCCCCAGCCCTACGGGCTATCTCCACCTAGGCCATGTTTTTTCCGCGTGTTATGCCTACCATCGGGCGGGTTCCGGCGGGCGATTCCTGCTGAGGATTGAGGACATTGATCAAACACGCTGTCAGGACAGCTATGCAAACGCCCTGATTGATGATCTCGCATGGCTTGGACTGTCCTGGGAGCATCCCGTCCGTTACCAGTCGCAGCATCTTGGCGCATACAGGCTTGCCTTGGAGCAGCTTGAGGATCAGGAGCTGATTTACCCTTGTTTCTGTACCCGTTCCGATATTATGCGGGAAGTGGGGGATATTCACCGTGCTCCCCATGGTCCTTATGGCCTTTTGTATCCGGGTACGTGCCGCTCCTTGCCGCGTCATGAGTCCGAACGGCGCCGGGAATCCGGGGTTCCATACGCCCTGCGGCTGGATGTGCAGGCGGCCCTGCGCCGGGCCGGTCCTCTCAGCTGGAGAGATGGCAGGCGGGGTCTTGTCGGGGTGCCAACGGATGGACTTGGCGATGTTGTCCTAGCGCGCAAGGATACGCCAACCAGCTATCATCTTGCCGTTACTCTGGATGATGCTCTGCAGGGTGTAACACTGGTAACGCGGGGCGAAGACCTGTTTCAGGCCACACATGTCCACCGTATCCTGCAGGCGCTTCTGGATCTTCCGGTTCCGCAGTATCATCATCACCCCCTTCTGCTGGATCCGCAGGGGCGGCGCTATGCCAAGCGTGATAGGTCTGTCACGATACGCTCCCTCAGGGCAGCCGGGGCCTCCCCTCGGGATATTCTGGCTATGGTCGATGGGAAAGGGTGATCAGATTTCCGTCGCGCGTACAGTGTTTTTATCGTGTTTTGGTATCTGATCCATGTGGTGAAGTCCGGCGCGGAGGTAATCCCACCCGGTTACAGCTGTCAGAAAGGCAGCAATCCAGAGGAGTGCTGTTCCGATATGTTCTGCCGGTAACCAGGATGGTGCCGCTGATCCCACCAGCAGAACCGGCAGGGCAACCATCTGAACCCCGGTCTTCCATTTGGCCAAGTTGGTTACGGGTAACCCCACTTTGGCTTCAGCCAGAAATTCTCGCAGGCCTGACACCAGAATCTCCCGACATAGGATGACCAGCGCTGGGAGAACACCCCATGCATCGATCCGGTGAAAAGCAACCAGCATCATCAGGACAGAAGCAACCAGAAGCTTGTCGGCAATCGGGTCCAGGAAACGTCCCAGACTGGACACCTGTTGCCACCGACGTGCCAGCCAGCCGTCCAGAAAATCAGATATTCCTGCTAGGGAGAACAGCCCGAGGGCAATCCAGCGCATGGTTGGCGAATCAAGGTAGAACGTGGCAACCAGCAATGGGATTGCCACAATGCGGAACAACGTCAGCAGGTTTGGCAGGCTGGACACGATGCAAGAAGCTCCCCGGAGCATGGACAATGAAACGATCCGGCACAGTTTAGCGGCCGGGATGGAAGTAACCATAGATTTTTTTTGCCAGTGCCTGGCTTATTCCCTCTACAGCAGACAAATCACTAATACCGGCTGCCGCGATGCCGCGTGCTGAACCAAACGCGTTTAAAAGGGCTTTTTTACGGCGAGGACCAATGCCCGGCAGATTGTCCAAGGTTGATGTCCCGATAGCTCGTGATCGTTTTGCCCTGTGTGTGCCGTTGGCAAAGCGGTGTGCTTCATCTCGCAGTCTTTGCAGGAAGTAGTGCACCGGATGGGATGGTGGCAGGGTAAACGGCTCCCGTCCGGGTTGGTGATAGGTTTCGCGTCCGGCATTCCGGTCTGGGCCTTTGGCAATACAGATCAGGTGGACGTTACTGATATTCAGGCTTTCCAGAACGCCCAGGGCGGCATTCATTTGTCCGGCACCGCCGTCAACCAAGATAACATCTGGATAGGCAATGCCTTCGTTATCCCCAGCCCTGCCACGGCGAAAGCGTCGGGCAAGAACTTCCCGCATCATGCCAAAGTCATCTCCGGGTGTTATGTTGTCCCCACGAATGGAGAATGTACGGTAAGCCTGTCGCATAAACCCTTCCGGTCCTGCGACAATCATACCGCCTACGGCGTGAGTGCCCTGGATATGGGCATTGTCATACACCTCAATGCGTTCCGGTGGAGCAGGAAGTGCAAAAACTGCGGCCATTTCTTGAAGAAGAGTGCGCTGGGCGGATGTTTCGGCCATGCGCCTTCCCAAAGCTTCCCGTGCATTGGTCAGGGCGTGTTCAACGGCCTTCACTTTACTGCCACGGCGCGGAATGCGTACATCAACCTTGTGTTCGCACCGCAAACGCAGGGCGTCCTCCAGTGTCATGTGATCCGGTACATCTTCTGACAGCAGGACCAGGGGGGGAGGTTGGCGGGTGGCATAGAACTGTCCGACAAAGGCCTCCAGTATGGCGCCGGATTTGTCTTCGGCCGCATGATATGGAAAATAGGCCCTGTTGCCCCAGTTCTGCCCACCTCGGAAAAAGAAAACTTGGATACAGGTTTGTCCACCGGCCTGGTACAAGGCAATGACATCGGCATCGGCCAGTCCTTCGACGTTTACATCCTGGCGTGCCTGAACCTGCGACAAGGCTTTCAGCCGGTCGCGCACACGGGCGGCCTGCTCAAACTCCAGTGCTTCGGCATGAGCTTCCATTTGCTGCACAAGCTGCGGGCGAATTTCGGTACTGCGGCCTGACAGAAAAGACCTAGCCTGGTCCAGCAATGTTGCATATCCGCCCTGCTCGACGTGTTTGACGCATGGTGCGCAGCATCGCCGTATCTGGTGTAAAAGGCAGGGGCGGCTGCGATTGGCAAAAACCGAGTCTGTGCAGGTACGGAGCAGGAAGGCCTTTTGCAGAATGGACAAGGTCTCGGTGACAGCTCCGGCTGATGCAAAGGGCCCAAAATATTCCCCCGGAAGGTCGCGTGCTCCGCGGTGTTTGACCAGCCTGGGAAAGTCATGCCCGCTCGTGATGACAACATAGGGGAAGGATTTGTCATCGCGCAGCAGGATATTGAAGCGTGGCTTCAGCTTTTTGATCAGGTTGGATTCCAGAAGCAAGGCTTCTGCTTCGGTATGGGTGGTCACAATGTCCATGGACGCTGTTTCCCGCACCATCCGTTGCAGACGCAAGGACAGGGATTCTGGTCGCGTATAGGCGACAACCCGTTTCTTCAGACTTTTAGCTTTTCCAACGTATAGGACCGCTCCCTGCTCATCCAGCATCCGGTACACGCCAGGAGAGTCCGGAAGGGTCTTCAGGACAGAGCGTATCAATGCAGCGCCGCGAATGGCTTCTGGTGCGGTGTTTTGGTTGTCTGATCGAGAGGATGGACGCTTGCTCATGGCATGTTCTATCGCATGAGGTTCGCTGATCCGTCAAAGGTCCACGATGGGCTGACATGGACTCTCTTTTCCGGCTGTCCACGGAATCTGTGGATAAAGTCGTGCATGATATGGGTGCTCTATCCTGAGGCCCCCATAACGCCTTGCTATCAAGCCATTTGCCCAAAAAATAGGCAAACTTTCTGTTTGGTGATGGAGCGGAGCTTCAGGCGATGCTGGAATACCTTACGATCTAAAATGGCCTTTGTGTTGATAACGTGCGGAAAGAGAAAGAGTAAGTGTGTGAATATCCTGTTTATACAGGCATCCTGTTGTACAGAGGAAGCCAGTTTTCCACGTTGTGTGAGACGTCATGCTATTTTACCCACAGCCATGAGGCGCCGCCACGATCATACGTGGCTCCTTCCCGGGGGGGGTGTGTTTAAAAGCAGTCTCAGGGAGGGGGAAGGTGGCTCAGCCGTTCAATTTCCACTCCAACAATGGCATCGGGGATCACGTCCAGCTTTTCGATGCGCACCCTAGCCGAGCGGATCCGCCGGTCCTGCAGGCAAATGTCGGCAACGCGGGTTGCCATGGTTTCGACCAAGTTGACATGGCCGTCATGGGCAACGGACCGGACGCAGTGGCAAATGTGTTCGTAACAGACCACTCCGGCTAGGTCATCATGTTGTGTTCCTGGCTGCTCCAGAACCCCAAGGTCAACATTGACGCGAACACGCTGGGGAGCAGTGTGTTCATGTTTGTAGACGCCGATCAGGCACGACACGATCATGTCGCGTACGAAGACGTGGCGGATCCTGTGCGATGCATTGGCAATGGATGGTGTGACAGGCTTTATTGGCGCAAGGACGGGGCCAGAGGGGTGGTCTGTATGGTCTACGGGGCCCGGTCCGGGCTTGGCTAGCCGTGTGGTCATTGAAAACAGTACTCCGGGTACGGAACGGGAACAAAAGAGATCCTGTTATCTCTTTACTCTTCGGGGGGTGTGCCGGGGGCGGGAAAGCTCCAACCAAGATGCTGCCCCCCATCCAAGGCTATCATTTGGCCTGTCATGGACCGAGCTGCAACAAGAAAGCGTACGGCATCGGCAATTTCTGATGGGTTGGTCCCGTGACGCAGGGGGACACTGTTGCACTGCGAGCGGAACTGTTCTTCCGTTTGCCGGCTGCTGGGAAGTGTTGGCCCAGGCCCTATGGCATTGACCCGTATGCGTGGTGACAGGGCTAGGGCCAAGGTTTGGGTCAGGGCCCAGAGTCCTGCCTTTGAAAGGGTATAGGTCATGAAATGGGGGGTCAGATTCCAGACCCTCTGATCAATGATGTTTATAATACAGCCCTGTTGATCCGTATCCAGCGTGGATGCCATGCTTTGGGCCAAGACAAATGGTGCCCTGAGATTGGTCTCCATGTGATGATCCCAGCTGTCCCGGGTGGCGGTTACCACATCGTCATAGGTAAACGTTGATGCATTGTTGACTAGGATGCCAATGGGACCCAAGTGGTTGGTAACTTTTTGGAACAGGCTTTCCGTTTCATCATCCCGCGCCAGATTGGCTTGGACAACAATGGCCTTTCCGCCGTTGGCCTCGATTTCGGCAACAACCTGGTGAGCTTCTGTTGTTGATGTGTGGCAGTGTACAGCCACAGCGATGCCATCGGCAGCCAGAGAAAGGGCGATCTCGC
Source organism: Haematospirillum jordaniae (assembly GCF_001611975.1). Taxonomy (GTDB): domain Bacteria; phylum Pseudomonadota; class Alphaproteobacteria; order Rhodospirillales; family Rhodospirillaceae; genus Haematospirillum; species Haematospirillum jordaniae. The sequence goes on along the minus strand of NZ_CP014525.1, from coordinate 312,573 downwards.
GTCCAATCCGGCGCCCAGCACCGGTCACCAGAGCTGTCGGAGGAAGTGTTGGAGGCAAGGTGCAGGCCACAGGGGTCTCTCCGTCGGGTAGAAAATCAGCCTTCTTTCCTGCCCTGACAGAGGCATTCTGTCCAGTCCTGCTGTATCAGAACCCGACTCCGGTGCCTTGTGGCCCGGCTTTGGATTTCCACCGTTGGCCTTGTGGAAAGACTGTCGCCCACGGGACACAGGGTATTTCTCTGTATGCGAGTGGGTTCCCGATATTTTTGGCGCTCGTTGGGCTTGTTTGTGGCTCCGGGATTATCGTCAGGAATTGACTTGAATATTGGATAAAATTAAGACTTACGCACATAAGCACTGCGGAATGCGCCGGGCCTTGCTGCGGCGCCCTCTTGATTCGAGAAGGAAGCAACGAACATGGCCAGATACTGGATAGTCGGAACGATCTTCTCGATTGTAGCGGCTGCGGCGCTATATGGATCAGCCACCCTTGCCAAGACGGCAACTGGGCCCTCTGTTATCTTGCTGATCGTATGCCTTCTGGCAGGTTTCGGGATTTTCCGAACCATATCCATTGCCTTCGCTCCTGATGCCGCTCAAGAGGAGTCGCCAGAGCCTTGGCGCGGTACATTGGCCACAGTCGGTGTTCTGCTGGTTGGTCTGGTTGCGCTCTTTCTTTACATCGGCACTTACGTTGCTGGTGTATTTGGTGTCAGCGGTTTCTTGACCCTGCCTGCTGTCTTGTTGACGTTCTTGGCCTTGATCTTGGTTGTCATGCTGACAGGAGGCAAGGTTGAGGGCGAAGGCGAGCGTCATGACGGAACGCACTGACGATACGGTGTATTGAGAGAGGATCAGCATAAGGGGTGTGCCGATGTGGTCGGGCGTCACCCCTTTGTTTTCATTATGGTGCTGTTTCAATATCCCACGGCATGACAGGCACGGCTGTCAGGGCATTTTTCGGTGATCCTTCGACTAGCTTGTCGGAATAAACAAGGTAAAGCAGAACATTCCGGCTCTGGTCATAGAATCTGACGACCTGCATCGTCTTGAAAAGGATGGATCGTCTTTCGCTGAATACGTTGTCGCCGTCTTTTGCTTTCAAATTGGTGGGGACGGTGATGGGTCCAACCTGACGGCAGGCTATGGATGCATCCGATGTGTCTTCGGCCAAGCCCAAGGCACCGCTGATGCCCCCGGTTTTCGAGCGGCTGATGTAGCATGTAACCCCGGGTACATCCGGGTCATCAAAAGCTTCTATGGCGATTTTGTGATTGGGTCCCAAAAGTTTGAACGCCGTATCAACAGATCCGATGTCTTCTGCCCCTGAGGGTGTACTCCTTAGCAGGGTGATGCAAGCAAGGGCGGCAGCAAGGTATTTCATCCGTTTCTTTCTCCGTATCAGCAGTCTGCTCAGGCGTATGCATCTATTACGGAGCTACGAATACTATGCACTGGCTGGTACCGTCACGGTAGAAATGATACGTTTTTCCATCCAGTGCCTTGCTATCAACATCAATCAGGTTCCAGCCTTTCAGGGCAATGCCGGTCAGGCCACGTCCCTTGTCGCCGGAAAATTGGATGTACATCCGGTTCTTGTATTTCTGATTGAAACGCCCCAGTCCACACAGGCGTGAAAGATTGTTGTCGCGACGCCCGACATCCCAGTATGGCGCGTTGGACTTGGCATAAATACGTGCATTTCCATCCCATGCTTGGCTTGTGGAAGGCCAAGGCAAGGCAAGGGCCATGACAGCCCCGTACCACAGGATATGCAACAGAAAAGCCTTGGCCATGCCCTGAAACCCGCATACATGAGGCCATGATACGCCCGCTTTGGGTAGTTTAGGGGTGATTGCTTGCCAAATCCTGAATGGCAGGGTGTTTGTTGAGATCCCACGCGATTGGTGCCGGGAAGCTGTAGTGTGCCATAGCTTTCTCGTATCCCGCTGACAGCCGTGATACCAAAGCCCGGTCCGGACCACCGGGGCTGACCGGGCCAGCCAGGCGTGCGGTTTGCCGGGCTATGGCTGCGCCGGAGTCAAGCCATGTCACAGGGCGGGGTGCGGTATCTTCCAGAATATGCCGAAGAAGGGGGTAGTGGGTGCACCCCAGAACCACCGTATCCAGATCTGGATGCTGGAAGAGTGGGGCTGCTTCGTCGGCAATATCTGTATCCTTGACCATGTCACCTCGCAACCAGGCTTCAGCCATAGCAGCCAGACGGGCTGTACCATGCCGGACCAAGACACAATTCGGTGCCACTTTCTGCTTCAGGGCATCGATATAGGGGCTTGTAATGGTTCCCGGTGTTGCCAGAAGACCAATTACGCCGCTTCTGCTACCTTGGGCTGCTGGCTTCAGAGCGGGTACGGTTCCAACAAACGCCATTTCGGAGAAGGTATCCCGAAGTGTATCCAAGGCCAGTGTTGATGCTGTATTGCAGGCGATGACAACAACATCGGGGCGCTCTGTCTCTATAAGATGACCTAACGTCCTGACAAGATGGGAACGCAGAAACAAGGGGTCGCGATCTCCATAAGGGAAGAACGCTGCATCTGCGGCATAGGTCAGGGCCACACCCGGCAGGGACAGGCGGATCTCTGGTACAACAGAAAGGCCACCAAGGCCGGAGTCAAAAACAAGAATACGGGTCATTCTGAGAGAAAAAGGGCTCGTGGATGTGAAAACCAAGAGCCCTTGATGACGATCTGCTATGATCGTGTCAAGCCCTGCACGGCGATATTTTGCTCTTGCTCGGCAATGGCCCGGGCCATTGCTGCCTTGCGTTGCTTTTCGCGTCGTACCATCAGCCAGCCTGCGACTAGGACACAGAGTGTGGCCAACGATATCAGAATGGTTGCCAGTGCATTGATCTTCGGGGTTACCCCTAGGCGGACGCTGGAAAAAACAACCATAGGCAGGGTTGATGACGATGGGCCGGCAACGAAGCTGGTAATGACTAGGTCATCAAGAGAGATCGTAAACGCCAAGAGCCATCCCGCCAGAAGGGCGGGGCTGATGATTGGCAGCGTTATGAACAGGAAGGTCTTGAACGGTCTTGCCCCCAGATCCATGGCTGCCTCCTCCACGCTTTCGTCCATCTGGGATAGGCGTGCCCGTACAACAATGGTGACGTAGGACATGCAGAACGTGATGTGGGCAATGGTAATGGTTGTGATCCCCCGTCCGTCCGGCCATCCAATTAGGTCTTCCAAGGCGACGAACATCAGAAGAATGGAAAGCCCGGTGATGATTTCGGGCATTACCATGGGGGCAGTGATCATCCCGGAAAACAGAGTTTGTCCCCGGAAACGGCGAAACCGTGTCAGCACGATGGCAGCCATTGTACCAAGCACGGTTGCAAAGGTAGCGGTCAGGGATGCAACCAGCAGGCTGACTTTTGCCGCAGCGATAATTTGCTGGTCACGAAACAGCTCACCATACCAATGTGTTGAAAATCCACTCCATACTGTTACCAAGCGTGATTCATTGAACGAATAGATGACCAGCAACAGGATCGGGATGTACAAAAATGCAAATCCGAAGGCCAGTGTTGTGACGAGAAAGGGAGAGCGACGGTCCATCAGGTTATCTCTCCTTCCTTTCCGTTCTGGCGGTTCTGATAATGCTGGAACAGCATGATGGGCCCGACCAAGAACAGCAGCATGGCCACGGCAACAGCTGATGCAGCAGGCCAGTCACGGTTGTTGAAGAATTCAGCCCATAACACCTTGCCGATCATCAAGGTTTCTGCCCCGCCCAGAAGATCAGGGATGACAAACTCTCCGACGGCAGGAATAAAAACCAGCATGCAGCCAGCGATAATGCCCGGCATGGACAGGGGCAGGGTGATGCTCAGGAATGCCTTGAACGGGCGACAGCCAAGGTCTTCTGCGGCTTCCAGCAGTGAGGTATCCATCTTTTCCAAGGTTGTATACAGCGGTAGCACCATAAAAGGCAGGTACGAATACACAAGGCCGATATAGACCGCGATTTCTGTGTTGTAGATGGGTAGGGGCTCATTGATCAGGCCAAGACCCATCAGGAAATTGTTCAGGAATCCTTGAGGCTTCAGGATGCCAATCCAAGCATAGACGCGGATCAGGAAGCTGGTCCAGAACGGCAGAACCACCATCAGCAACAGGATACTGCGGATTCCTTCAGGTGATCGTGCGATACCGTACGCCATCGGGTAGCCGAGTAGCAACGTCAGCAATGTCGATATTAAGGCAATTTTCAGCGAACTGAGATAGGCGCCGATGTATAGCGGATCGGACAGAAGGTACTTGTAAGCTTCCAGCGATACGGTCAGCTTCAGATATTGATCATCAACCCACTCAATCAACGGCGTATACGGCGGAATGCCGACCATGAATTCAGCAAAGCTGATTTTTAGGACGATGACAAAGGGAGCCAAGAAGAAAAGCAGCAGCCAGCCATAGGGCACGGCAATCACCAGACGTCGTCCACCCAGTCCCAAGCGGTTCGGGGGTATCGTGGTGCTGTCGTTACTGTTGTTCCGGGAATGATGGGGAGGAACAACCCCTTCATCTTCAAAGATGACAGAGTTGCTCATGACGTTACAACCACAACATTGCTGCCTTCAAATGCAATCCAGACCCGGTCCTCCCACGTAATTTCCGGCTGGGAAGAGCGGGTCTGGTTTTGCATGTCAACGCGTACAATGCGACCGGTGTCCAGTCTGACCAAGTACGTGCTCTCACCGCCCAGATAGACAATGTCCTGAACGGTGCCGGCAGAAACATTATGACTGGTATCAGTCGGCATTTCTTTTGACAGTGTGATTTTCTCGGGACGGATTGCAGCGTATACCGTAGCTCCTTCACGGGCGCTGATGCCGTGTCCAACATAGATTGGTTTATCAAGGTCACTGGATTGTGCCACGATATGATCGGCTTCGTCTTCGATCAGGACGGCTTCAAACAGGTTTACGGATCCAAAAAATTCCGCGACATACCGGGTGTTGGGATATTCATACATGGCGTATGGAGTATCAACTTGGAGGATGTGCCCCTGGTTCATGATGGCAACCCGGGTTGACATGGTCATGGCCTCTTCCTGGTCGTGGGTCACAACCACAAAGGTCACGCCGAGACTCTCTTGGATCCCAACTAATTCCAGCTGCGTGCGTTCACGCAATTTCTTGTCAAGGGCCGCTAAGGGTTCATCCAGCAGCAGGACTTTCGGGCGCTTGGCCAAGGCACGGGCCAAGGCTACGCGTTGACGCTGGCCACCTGATAGTTCGTGTGGACGGCGGCGGGCCAGATGACCCAGCTCCACCATATCCAGCATTTCTTCAACCCGGTTGCGGATTTCAACACGTGATAGGTTGTCCTGCTTCAGGCCAAAGGCGACGTTCTGCTCCACAGACATATGCGGGAACAGGGCGTAGGACTGGAACATCATGTTGACCGGACGTTCATAGGGCGGAACGTCTGTCATGTCCTGCCCATCGATCAGGATCCGTCCGGCAGATGGGGTCTCAAATCCTGCCAGCATGCGCAGCAAGGTTGTCTTTCCGCATCCAGAGCCGCCAAGAAGCGAAAAGAGTTCCCCCTGATATATGGTCAGGGATACATCGCTGACAGCGACAAAATCACCAAAGCGCTTGGTGACATTTTCAATGCGGATGAGTGCTTTTACAGTCTCTTCCGGACCTTCTCCCTTTTCGGTTTTACTAACCTTGTCGCGGAGATTTCTGGCAAGTTGTGACATTCCGTGCGTGATCCCTGATTCAAAAGCACGCGGCCGTTACGCCCTGGTCTTCCGAACCGGCGAGAGCGAGGGTCGCCGAGCAGGCATACCGATGACTGGAGCGAATGGTGCCGACCAATACAGGTGAATAGGCCTGCCGTAAAGGGCGAACCGCCTGCCTAGCCAAGATTGGGGGCAGGCGGAGACCGGTATTTATTATATCCCTGTCTTGATACGGTTCCAGATCCGGGTGAAGACCCGCTCAGCTTTCTGATCCGGAACCTTTTTGACAAACAGATGCTTCATAACGGATTCCGGAGGGTAAACCCCCGGGTCGTGGCGAATGGCATCATGAATCAGGTCAAAAGATTTGGTGTTTGCGTTGGCATAAAACACGGTGTTCGATATTCCGGCTGTAATCTCCGGCTTCAGGATATGATTAATAAATTTCATGGCATTGTCCGGATGTGGGGCATCCTTCATAACACCCATGAAGTCAAACCAGATCTCGCTGCCTTCCTTGGGAATGACGTATGTGACCTTTACGCCTTTGCCCGCTTCTTCAGCACGGTTGATAGCTTGGAACATATCGCCCGAGAAGCCCATGGCCACGCAGATATCACCGTTGGCAAGGGCATTGATGGACTCGGAAGAATGAAATTTGGTCACGAAAGGGCGAACTTTCATGAGCAGGGCTTCAGCTTTCTCGATATCTTTCGGATCGGAAGAGTTTGGATCAAGTCCAAGATATTTCAGTGCGGAAGGAAAAACTTCGGATGGGCTGTCCATCATATACAAGCCACATTTTGATACTTTTTCGGCCCACACGGGATCAAACATGAGTGCCCATGAATCCACTGGTGCATCAGGGCCAGCAACTTCGGCGACTTTGGCCGGGTTGTAGGCCATGCCGTTGGTGCCCCACATGTAGATGATGCCATGGGTGTTGTTCGCGTCGAATTCTTGGGCGCCCTTCATCAGCTTTTGATCTAGGTTGCCCAAGTTGGGGATCAGGTCCTGTTTCAGGGGCTGGTATACGCCGGCTTTGATCTGGCGCTGGAAGAATGCGCCAGTGGGGACAGCAAGATCATAGCCGGATTTGCCGGCCAAAAGCTTGGCCTCAAGCATTTCATTGGAATCATAGACATCCACGGTCACCTTGATTCCTGTTTCTTTTTCAAAGGACTGGATCGTATCTTCACCCAGATAATCCGACCAGATAAACAGGTTCAGCTTCTTCTCTTCCTCGGCCTTAACCGGTGTGACAACCGTCATCAGGGCAAGTGCGGGGGCAAGAAGGCCGGAGAGTGCAATCCGGAACCTGGACATCGATAATTCCTCCCAGATCATGGCCGGTTCCCGCATATCAAGCGGGACCGGGAAGTGTTTTGTGTGCCATGCAACGGGGCACAGCCAAGCAGGGCCAACATTGTGTGGACACCAGCGTGCCAGATTTTACAGCATGGCGCGTACGCGGATGAAATGTCGCAACCTTTTGGATGCTGTGCAAGTTGATATTCTTGCTGAATTCATTCAAGTTACATCTTGCTGATGTAGACGGACAGAACCGGGAGACAACATGCAGAAATTCTCTATGTCGTGGTATGCTGCCTCAGCCCACGAGGCTGCTCCGCGTCCTGCGTTGTCGGAAAGCTGCCATGTTGATGTTTGTATCATCGGTGCAGGTATTACGGGATGCTCTGCCGCCTTGCATCTGGCGCAACGCGGGTATCGTGTCTTGGTTCTGGAAGCCGGAACAATTGGGTGTGGTGCATCCGGTCGTTCCGGTGGGCAGATGATTGCGGGCTATAATCTTGGGCAGGACAGGATTGCCCGGCTGGTTGGCGGGGATGATGCCCGCCATTTGTGGGGTTTGTGTGAAGAGTCCCTTGCCCTGACCCGCTCGCTTGTTGCGGAGCATGCCATCGATTGTGACTTTGTGAATGGTCACGTAATGGTTGGAGAGAAGAGCCGGCATGCCTCTGCTTTGCACGCGCTTTGCCGGGAGTGGGAAGATGGCGGGCGTAAGGGGCTGGAGCTGTGGGATCGTGCGCAAACCCAGGCTCATGTTGCAAGCCCCCGCTATACATGTGCTCTCTATGATCCTGGTGGTGGGCACTTGCATCCACTGAACTACACTCTTGGACTTGCATCCGCAGCCGAGCGTGCCGGGGCTATTTTTTGTGAGCAAACACCGATGGTGTCTTGGCAGGCTGGTGATCCTGCTGTTGTCCGGACCCCTCATGGGTTGGTTCACGCACGCTTTGTTTTGTTCTGCGGAAATGCCTATCTCTGGGGCAGTGAGTCTGCTCTTGCCCGTACGATTATGCCGGTTGGAACCTATATTGCGGCAACGGAGCCTTTGGGGGAGGCGCGTGCCCGTGCTCTTGTTCCCGGTAACGAGGCTGTGGCCGACTGTCGCTTTGTCCTGAACTATTTCCGCTGTTCACGTGATCATCGTTTGCTCTACGGTGGGCGCGTCAGTTACTCGCGCCTAGATCCCCCCAGTGTATCGGAGGCGATGCGAAAAAGCATGGTGGATTGTTTTCCGCAGTTGGCCGATGTGCGCATTGATTACGCATGGGGTGGATTGGTTGCCATCACCATGAACCGTATGCCTCACTTCGGACGTCTGTCACCAAATGCCTTGTTTGCTCATGGTTTCTCCGGTCATGGCATTGCCTTGACCGGATTGGCCGGCAAGTTGATGGCCGAAGTGATTGATGGCCAAGCCGGTCGATTTGATGTCTTCACCCGTATACCGCACCATGCCTTCCCCGGGGGGCGCTGGATGCGCACGCCATTGTTGGTTCTGGCGATGATGTGGCGTCGTTTGTGTGATGTCTTGTAGCGGTCTGGAACAGGTTGACAAGGGCCAGAGTTGCAGCGTGGCTGTTTTACAGGTATTCCAAGGGTAAGGTGAAGGATGACGGTGAGTTCCTCATGACTGATCTCAAGGCAGGTGTGAACCAGCTTTTTCTCCGAGAGGAGGAGCTGCGGCGCGGTATGGAGCTTCTGTTCTTTGCCTATCGTGATTTTACAGCCGAAGCTGATCTTGTGCTACGCAAGCTGGGCCTTGGTCGTGCGCATCACCGGATGATCTATTTTGTCGGGCGTCATCCCGGGCTTAGTGTATCTGATCTGCTCTCGATTCTGAAAATTACCAAGCAAAGTCTTTCCCGTGTTCTGGGGGAGCTGGTGCGTGATGGCTATATTATTCAGAATCCGGGCACCAAAGACCGGCGGCAGCGCCTTCTGGATCTGACCGAAAAGGGCTATGCCCTAGAACGCCAGCTGTTTGAAAGCCAGAAAAGTATTCTAGCGCGTTCTTACCGTGATGCGGGGGGGGAAGCTGTTGATGGTTTCCGGCATGTTCTTTCGGGCATGATCCTGCGTGAAACAGACCGTTCCAGGCTTTCGATGCCTGGTGGTGCTAAGGTGCCTGATCTGGACCGGACCTGATGCCGTGAGTGATACAGTCGACGCACCGGCTCATATTCTGGTTGTGGATGACGATACGCGTTTGCGCGACCTTTTGCGTCGTTTTCTGGGTCAGTCGGGATACATGGTCTCTGTTGCTCCCGATGCGGCTGAGGCCAGAATGCAAATGTCTGCCGTAGAATTCGATTTGCTGATCGTCGATATCATGATGCCCGGTGAAGATGGTTACAGTCTGACCCGTGCAATTCGTCAACAGTCTGATGTTCCCGTTCTGATGCTGACCGCTAGGGGAGAGCAGGATGATCGGGTCGCTGGCCTTGAGATCGGGGCTGATGATTATCTTGGCAAGCCTTTTGACCCGCGGGAGCTTTTGCTGCGCATCCAGGCCATTCTGCGCCGACGGCAGCCAAGGCCTGTTGATGTTCAGTCTGCTGTTCGTCATATCCGTATGGGGGAGTGTTCTTTTGACCTTCAGCGTCGGGAGCTTGTGTGCAGTGGGGACCGGGTACATTTGACAACGGCAGAAGCAGATTTGTTGGTGGCCTTGGCCCTGCGTAGCGGGGAACCTTTGTCGCGGGAAGATTTGGCCGATGCCCTTGGTATTGAGGGTGGGGTGCGGGCTGTTGATGTGCAGGTCACGCGCCTGCGGCGCAAGATAGAGATTGATCCACGCCAGCCCCTTTATCTGCAGACGGTGCGTGGCACCGGCTACTGTTTGAGGCCGGACTGAAATGCGTCTTGTAACAGGTACGCCGCATGCTCTGCGCAGCCTCGTTCCTAGGGGGCTTCTGGGGCGTTTTCTGCTGATTCTTGCCGTTCCTCTTGTCGTGCTACAGGCTGTGACGGCGCAGGTCTTTTTTGATCGTCATTGGGATACAGTCTTGCGGCGGCTGGCATTGGGTATTGCCGGCGATGTTGCCGTTATCGTCGAGCTTATGGCCCGTTTTCCTGATGAAGGACAGCAGGGTTGGATTCTTGATCTGGCTCGCAGCCGTATGCACTTGGACAGCGTTTTTGCCCCTGGCGAGATTCTTCCGAACCTTCCGCCCCCCAGTGCGGGAGAGCAAGCAGCCGATGTTCTGGCTGCCAGCCTGCGTGAGAGTTTGCAGCGCCCGGTCCTGATCGAGGCCAGTTTCTTTTCCGGAGATATCGTCATTGCTGTTCAGCTGTCCGATGGTGTGTTGCACGTGGTGGCGCCCCGTAAACGGCTTTTCACGTCGACAACGTATATCTTTCTGCTCTGGATGGTTGGCACGTCGTTGATCCTGCTGGGGATCGCGATCCTTTTTACCTCCAATCAGGTGCGCTCCATCCGTCGTCTTGCTGCCAGTGCGGAAGGTTTCGGCAAGGGACGTGACCTGCCACCGATCAAACCGGAGGGAGCGCGGGAGGTTCGGCAGGCTGGTATCGCCTTCAATCAGATGCGGGCCAGAATTCGCAGGCAAATTGATCAGCGCACAGAGATGCTAGCCGGCGTTTCCCACGATCTGCGCACGCCATTAACGCGGATGCGACTTCAATTGGCGATGATGGGGGATAATGCGGAAACGTCTGATCTCAAGGATGATATTGCCGAGATGGAAAGGATGCTGGACGGATATCTGGATTTTGCCCGTGGAGAGGGGACAGAAACAGCCGTCGAGACCGATCTCTCGGACTTGGTTGACAGAATGGCTGGTCGGTTTCGTCGCCATGGGGTGAATATTGAGCTTGTTCCTTTGCCTGATGCGCCGGTCCTTCTGACAGCAAGGGCCCAAGGGCTGGAGCGTGCCCTAGGAAACCTGCTGTCCAATGCAGCCCATTACGGGACGCGTGTGCGTTTGGGGCTTGAAGTGGGGGAAGAGTGGATCAACCTAGTTGTTGAAGATGATGGACCCGGTATACCGCTTTCTGTCAGAGAGGATGTGTTCAGGCCTTTCTGGCGGGGTGATCCTTCACGCAACACCCAGACCGGTGGTGTCGGCCTGGGGTTGAGCATTGCGCGTGAGATGGCCCACGCCCACGGGGGTGAGGTCTTGCTGGATGACAGCACCCTTGGCGGACTGAGGGCTATTATTCATCTCCCACGCTAAATCCATGTCTTTGATTGCAGGCTCTCCTGTTCATAAGGCTCTTTGCATCAGGAACCACCTGTCTCAGGCGGGGCATACTCCACCCATTTTTGGGTTTGCCAGTATTGGATTCTTCCAGCGTTGCAGCGCCTGTCGGATGTTCCGGTGCTCTGTTGCGATCAGCTCGCGAATACGGGTTTCCAGCTTCTGTAGCGCGCGGGCCTCGATCTGACGTATACGTTCCCGTGACAGGCCATAGTCTTCGCCCAAGCTTTCAAGGGTTGCCGGATCATCCGTCAGTTTGCGACGTGTCAGGATATCCTTCTCGCGTTCGTTCAGTGTACCGAGCGCCGTGTGCACGAGGTGGTGAGAACGGTTACGTTCCTCGGTTGTCTCCAAGGCAGACTCCTGGTCCGGTCGCTCGTCGACCAAAAGCTCGAGACGCTCTGTATCACTTTCAGCTCCTGCCATTGCGTTTAGGGATCCGTCTCGTCGGTTCAGGCGAGCATCCATGGCCAGCACATCATCTACGCTGACATCTAGGGTGCGGGCAATCTCCTCGGCCTGTTCATCTCTGAGCGGTTTGTCTCCATAAATGCCAAGCTTGGCTTTCATGCGTCTCAGATTGTAGAAAAGTCGCTTTCTGGTCGAGGCCGTTCCGATTTTGACAAGAGACCAAGAGTTCAAGACGTACTCGTTGACGGCGGCCCGTATCCACCATACAGCGTAGGTGGAGAGGCGGAATCCCTTGTCCGGCTCAAACTTTTGTATGGCCCGTATCAGGCCAAGGTTGCCTTCAGCAATAAGGTCTGCCATTGGCAAGCCATAACGTTTGTACTGCATGGCTACCTTGACGACCAGTCTCAGATGGCTTGTCACCAGACGATGCAAGCTTTTCTGGTTGCCTGTCAGGGTAAAGTCACGAGCCAGTCCATGCTCTTCTTCCACAGAAAGAAGGGGGAACTTCCGTATTTCGGCCAAGTAGAGAGCTAGGCTTTCTTCTACCGGCAACGATGAGCGGGGGGGCGAGAGCGCCAGTGTTGTCATGATGATCGTCTCCCTGCTTTGTGGCGATGCAATTATCTCTTATGACCGGGGCAGGATCATGGCACCTGCCCCGGTGCAAGGCGGGATTAAGCAGCGCTGGGCAATGTTTTTGCCGCTGTGGCGATGGCAATATGCCTTGGTTTTGATGCCTCAGGGACCTCGCGGACCAGTGTGATGGTCAACAGCCCGTTTTCCAGATGGGCACCTGTAACCGTCATATGGTCTGCCAGCTGGAAGTGGCGTGCAAAGCTGCGGAACGCTATACCGCGATGTAAATAGCGGCGATCACCTTGGTACCCGTTATTCTGGGCGGCGTCAGCATCACCGGCCAAGGGAGACCGATTGCCACGGACAACGAGCAGGTCGTCGCGCACTTCAACGTCCAGATCGTTTTCAGGGAAGCCGGCAACGGCCAGCGTGATGGCGTACGAATCTTCGCCTGTCTTTTCAATGTTGTATGGCGGCCAGTTTATGGCCTGTTCTCCCGAATGCCGCAGCGTGGCCTCTGCTAGATGCGCAAGGCGGTCAAATCCCACGCCAGAACGGAACAGGGGAGAAAAATCAAACGTATTCATATTCATCCTCCTTCGAGCGATGTTATGCTGCTCGTCTTGTAGACCAAGCAGAACCGACTCCAGATCCGATCTTTGCGATACGAACCCGGTAACCTATGAGCGTGTGGTGGAGTGTGCAGGCACCCTGCTCGTAACTGCATAGCAGCATTGTCAGGCCCGCGTCAGCGCATCTTTGGCATATGGGAAGCCAAAAAATGCCGCTTTTCATGCTCTTAATCCGTGGGTTCCCAATTAACGGACCAAGGCAAGGACCCCGACATGAACAAAGGTGCCATTATGGCCACCACACGTCGCACCGCCCGTGCTGGTCAACCTATTGACAATCAAGGTTTTCCTGCCCGGACTTCATCTGGCACTAAACGCACGGGCACCCGCTTCGCGGCGTGTCATGCTACAGCGCAGGCGCAAACCTGCATTGTTTTGCAGCATTTGCGCGAACGAATTATGGGGGGTACACTGTTATGTGTCAAGGGGAGCGTCTCTCGCCTCTGGTATAGTATTATGATCTATTTACAAAAAGTTGAAGTATGTAAAGGAGGTTCTTTATGAATGGTGATGACAATGGAGTAAAGGTCTGGGATTTGCCGGTAAGGCTTTTTCACTGGTCTCTGGTCACATGTGTTCTGATGCTGTTCTTGACGGGAGAGATTGGCGGCCTTGATTTCAGCATGCCATTTACGGGTATGTTGGTCGGAAATATGGATCTGCACATGACCTTGGGAAGTGTTGTGCTGGCCTTGCTGATTTTTAGGGTGTTGTGGGGTCTCGTGGGGTCATCAACAGCCCGTTTCATTCACTTTGTGCGCGGTCCATCTGACGTTCTGGATTACCTGCGTGCACTCCTTCGTGGTGAATTGCCGCGGCATGTGGGGCATAATCCTGCCGGCGCCCTTATGGTTTTGGCACTGTTAGGTGTGCTCTTCCTGCAGGTTGGAACAGGGCTTTTTTCCAATGATGATATATTCTCCGAAGGTCCTTTGGCACATCTGGTCGGCAAAGATGTCAGCGATCTGATGACAGAGCTTCACGAGGCTTCGTTCAGTCTTTTGCTGTTGTGTGTGTCGCTACACATCAGTGCAGCGCTGTATTACCGGATACGGGGGGAAGATCTGGTAACGCCAATGATAACAGGCCGGAAACATTCTGCCGATATCCCGGCCGATTCCCCGCTGCCAGCGTTTGTCGGGCCGGTCTGGGCCGCAGCTCTTTTTGCTTTTTCGTGCTTCATTGTGTGGGGTGTCATTCTGAGGCTGTGATGTGAGCCAAGCGACGAGCCCGCGCATGTGTTATATCACGTGGGAAGGAGCGGTTACTTCCCACGTGACCGTAAGACGATTTACTTCTTGTTTCTGAATGTATCGTGACAGTTCTTGCAGCTCTTGCCGACATCCCCGACAGCGGCCTGCACGGCAGGCATATCCCCGGATGCAGCGGCTGTTTCCAGTTTGGCTGTGCTGGCTAGCATCATCTGCATGGCTTCATCAAATTTTGCACTGTCAGACCAGATTGTGTCCTTGGCTGTCGTATCTCCGCCACTGGTTTTTTCCTTGAAGGCAGCGCTGCTCATTTTAGCTGCTGCCGACAGGCCGCTGGCGTGTGTTGTTAGGTGCTCTTTATGTGGAACTTGTTCCTTGATGATGGCTACGATCGAATTCATGTGAGCCCCTATGATCTCCATATTGTTCTCACGGTATTTGATGGTTTCTTTTTCGCCAGCTTGTGCGCAGATCGGAAGCGCCAGCAGGCAAGATGTAGCTAGGGCCATGAATTTAATAGCTTGCATGAGATGGTTCCTTCGTATGGTCTTGTCTAAGAGTGTGAATAACGACACTTTACTGACAAATATGGCAGAATTTTACTAATATTTATTTTAAAGTATCGAAAAAAATCGTCCATGCTGATGTTGTGTTATGCTAATTGTTTTGATGGACATGATTTGTTGTCATGTTTCTTGATAGATTGAAAGTATTCTGAACATAATCCGTGCGTCGAACATTTAATTTGATTTCTAACAATCGGGAATCCTGACATGTCTTTATTGCAGTCATCCTTACATGCTCTGTGTGTTTTTTGTGGATCCTCTTTTGGTTCCAGCCCGCGCTATGCCGATGCCGCAAGTCGTTTGGGAACTCTTCTTGGGGAGAACGGAATTCGCTTGGTTTATGGCGGTGGTGCCGTTGGCTTGATGGGAACTGTTGCCAAGGCCTGCTTGGAAGCAGGTGGAAAGGTAACCGGTATTATTCCGCAGCATCTTGCCAGTGCCGAGGTGGCAATGGAAGGTCTGACCGAATTGATTGTTGTGCCGGACATGCACACGCGCAAGCGCATGATGTTCGAGCGCTCTGATGCCTTTGCTGTTCTTCCCGGTGGTTTCGGGACCATGGACGAGACGTTCGAGATTCTGACTTGGAAGCAGCTCAAGCTCCATGATCGCCCGGTTGTTATTGCGGATATAGGGGGGTACTGGACTCCGTTCCTCCGTTTTAATGAGTCCATGGCCGCCGAGGGGTTCGTGCGGCCCGAGGGACTTGAGCTGTATTCGGTTGTCAGTAACGTAGATGATGTTCTGCCGGCGGCACGTAGTAATCTTGATCTGGCCAGCCGTGTGCATGAAAGGGTTGGGTTGTTTTGATGTTGCTTGTCCTCTTTGTTTTTCAAGTCAGTAGATAATATGGGTTCGGCTCTTGCGTGACAGGTGCTGTTGCGCTTAAGGTTCGTGCATCCGCCTGATTTCCTCAGGTGGGCCGGGCCGAGCCGATTCCTCCATCCCGGGCGTGTGGTCATCCTCAAACCGTAAAAGGGTCCGAACATGAGCAAGATCAAGGTCGCCAAGCCGATCGTCGAACTCGACGGCGACGAGATGACCCGCATCATATGGAAGTTTATCAAGGACAAGCTGATCCTTCCGTATCTAGATATTGACCTGAAGTATTATGACCTCAGCATCCAGAAGCGTGATGAGACCGCTGACCAGATTACGGTTGATTCTGCCAATGCAATCAAGCAGTACGGGGTTGGTGTCAAGTGTGCGACCATCACACCGGATGAGCAGCGGGTTCAGGAATTCAGCCTGAAGAAGATGTGGAAATCCCCGAACGGGACAATCCGCAATATTCTGGATGGAACCGTATTCCGCGAGCCTATTATCTGCCGTAACGTTCCCCGTTATGTCCCCGGCTGGACCAAGCCAATCGTCATTGGTCGCCATGCTTTTGGTGACCAATACCGTGCGACCGATTTCAGGGTTCCGGGCAAGGGCACCCTGACCATGACGTTTACGCCGGATGGTGGTGGTGAGCCTGTCCAGTATGAGGTTTTCAAGTTCCCAGAGGCCGGGGTGGCCATGGGCATGTACAATCTGGATGAATCTGTGCGTGGCTTTGCCCGGTCTTGTTTCAATTACGGACTGATGCGGAGCTGGCCAGTTTATCTATCCACCAAGAATACTATTCTTAAGGCATATGACGGACGCTTCAAGGACTTGTTTCAAGAGGTTTTCGACCGCGAGTTTGCCTCGGAATTCAAGGCGCGGGGCATAACCTACGAGCATCGTTTGATCGATGACATGGTTGCCTGCGCCATGAAGTGGTCCGGTGGTTTCGTCTGGGCCTGCAAGAATTACGATGGCGATGTGCAGTCTGATACTGTAGCACAGGGTTTTGGGTCGCTTGGCTTGATGACATCCGTTCTTCTTAGCCCCGATGGTAAAACAATCGAAGCCGAGGCCGCTCATGGCACTGTGACGCGTCACTATCGCCTGCATCAGCAGGGGAAAGAAACGTCGACAAATCCTATAGCCTCGATTTTTGCATGGACTCGTGGCCTGAAATTCCGTGGTGAGTTTGACAATACGCCACAGGTTATCAAGTTTGCGGAAGCTCTTGAGACCGTGTGTGTGGAGGCGGTTGAAGACGGCAAGATGACGAAGGACTTGGCTATTCTGATTGGTCCGAATCAGCCGTGGATGACGACGACCCAATTCCTAGAAGAACTGGATGGTCGCTTGCGTCGCAAGATGGGAAGCTGACTAGGGCGGTCGGATGGTCTGTTCGCTTGGGTTCACTACGGAGCATGTTCCATGTCTATTCCGCAGGTTCTTTACCGTGCCCACGCCAAGGCGACGGGGGGTCGCAATGGTCATGCCTCGATCCCGGAAGCTGGTCTTGAGCTTAAACTGACCAGTCCCAAGGAGCTCAATGGTCCCGGTGGTGAGGGAGCGAATCCAGAACAGCTGTTTGCTGCCGGGTATAGCGCGTGTTTTCTTGGGGCCATGAAGTTTGTTTCGAACCGGGACGGCATAGCGATGCCAGCCGACGCCAGTATAGAGGGGGCTGTTGGCATCGGTCCGATCCCGGACGGCTTTGGGATAGAGGTTGAGCTGAAGATTTCGTTGCCGGGTATGGATCGTGCGGCGGCGCAGGGCTTGATCGACAAGGCTCACAGGGTTTGCCCGTATTCCAATGCCACCCGTGGGAATATTGATGTTCGGTTGACCCTTGCTTAGCCCCTCAGGAATCTTGGTGGTTCGGGATCTCTGGATCAGCGGGATGCAAGTTGTCCGGCTGGCATCTTCTGCGCTGGTTGCTTTTTGCTTTCCATGGGCAGTGATGTTAGCTGGTTGATCATGGCGCGGACGGATCGTATCTGGATGCCGTCACGGTTCAGGTAATCTTGGTTGGTGTAGCCCCACCAGTCCCAGCACCCCGCTGGGTTATAGAGAGGGGCTGCGCTGACTTGGGGGTACAGCACAACAATCCGGTTAGTGGCTGCCCACTGGTTGTAGCCTGTTTCCGTAAAAAAGCGATTTCCTATAAAAAATTGGTTCTGTTGGCATCCATGGAAAGCCACGTGCAGCCGGCAGGATTCCCCAGCTGTGCAGTCATCAGGAATAAAGACATGACCGGTTTCATGCATGCCGTCCCGTGTTGGTGTATTGGGAACGAACGGGCGTTGTGAGAAAGCGAACAGCGTCCCTCGATCTTTATCAGCAGGGTGTAGGGTCTCGTCCATCAGAAAGGACAGGGCCCGACCCGCGCCGTCCATATGACAGTCATTGATATAGGGCAGGCGTGTCACAGGGCATGGGACAGAGCCTTGCAGGCTTAACATTCCGTGGCCGGCGTTCACATCAAAGAGTGTTTCTATCTGAGAAGCGGGCATCAGTTTCCCGTACCAGTTTTCCAGTGCCTGCATAACCGCTTGGGGAATTAGGGTGTCATTGATTCCTGAGAACAGGAAAACACGATGCTTTCTGATGTTTGATAGCGCATCAATTTTGTTCTGCTCTTCAAGTTTTTGCGCCCCGTTCATCAATGCCAGCGTATCGGGAGGCCCCATAAAGCTGCTGATAGGATTCCATGGCATGCCAACAAGATTCTGGCAATGAGCTGCCGCTTCTGTCAGCGTCGCCATTGTACCGTCACCGCGGGCACACCCGAAAGGCCCTCCGCCAAAAACAGCGGCTCCCTTGATTGTTGCTGAGTGTGCAACCTGCATCTGCACAGCCATAAACGCGCCAGAGCTCAGGCCGGAAACGGTGATGCTATCGGCTTCAAGTCCTAGTGGGGGAAGATTGATGGAGGGGGGAGCGCTGCCTGCCCAAGATCCGGAACATACCGTGATAATGCCAATCCACGCCATAACGGCAGGCCATAGGCTTTGTCCCCGTTTCATGTGCTCACCCCTATCAGGCACAGTGATGCCATTATGATAACAGGGGTTGATGCTTATGGGGAGTCATCTCCATATAGGTGTATTTGTTTACAGTGGTGCCACGTCTAGGCCGATATCAAGCTGGCGTACGCTGTGCGTGAGGAAGCCAAGAGATATGACGTCTACACCGGTCGCCGCAATGTCTGCGATGGTATCAGGAGTTATGCCACCGCTAGCCTCTACAACAAGGCGATGGTTTACCATGGCAACGGCCTGCTTCAGGGCATCTGGTGTCATGTTGTCAAGCAGGACGACGTCAACAGACAGTGAGGGTGGAAGAGACAAGATGTGCTCCAGCTGATCCAGGGTATCGACCTCGATCTCTATTTTCACCATATGACCGACATGCTCGCGGACACGCCGAATGGCCTCCTTGACAGAACCAGCCACTGCAATGTGATTGTCCTTGATCATGACGGCATCATCCAGGCCAAAGCGGTGATTAATTCCGCCACCGGTCCGGACAGCCCATTTTTCTAGAATGCGAAGCCCCGGTGTTGTTTTGCGGGTATCGGCGATTTGTACCTTGTGTGGTTGCGCGTTCTGGACGCAGAGCCGTGTTACCGTGGCAATGGACGAAAGGCGGGCCAGAAGATTAAGGGCGACCCTCTCGCCGGTCAGGATGGAGCGGGCTGAGCCTGTAACCACAGCAACAACTGTTCCGGACTCAACATCATCCCCATCTTTTGCCAGGCTTTGGAAGGTCAAGGATGGATCTACCAGCATCATGGTTCGTTCTGCGGCAGCAAGACCGCACAGGCGCCCTCCCTCACGGAACCGGAATTCAGCCTGCATGGTCAGATGTGGTGGTGCAATGGCATCGGTAGTGATGTCACCGGCCCGTCCCATGTCTTCGCGCAGGGCTTGTTGAAGGATTGGATCAAGCAGAAGGGGGTGTGGTGCGCTCATGGCAAGAAAGGCTCCGGCACAGTGTGGGACGAGAGAGACGTCATGGCCCCTGTGCCATGGTGCGTGAGTGTAGCGGGTGTCAGGATTTGCTTGTTACGGTGTGCGAGGGCAGGGTCACGATTGGGGAAGTCTATGCGCATATGTGCTCCCCGGCTTTCCTTGCGTTCTAGGGCTGCAGTACAGACAAGGCGGGCTGTTATAAGAAGGGAGTGTGTTTCCATGGCTGCCCTTGGGTGCATCCCGCTTGGGGCTTTTGCTGTTCGTTCATCTAGGAAGGCAAGCATGCGCCCCATTTCCTTCCCGTGGCGACTGATCCCCAGTGCCTGACCAGCCAGAAGGCGCAAGGTTCCAAGGCAGCCAGGATCGGGCAGGGTGTTCAAAGGTGTACGATCCCTCTGCTCCACTTTGTATTTTCTGCCAACAGAAGGTGTGGATTGAATATCCGTAGCCGCCCGTTGCCCAAAAACCAGAGCCTCGGGCAGGGAGTTCGAAGCTAGGCGATTGGCACCGTGGATGCCCGTACACGCAACCTCTCCGACAGCCCACAGCCCTTGGCAGCTGGTTCGTCCATGACAGTCTGTTACGATACCACCCATGGCGTAGTGTGCGGCGGGTTCTACGGGAATTGGTGTCCGTCTGGGGTCCAGCCCATGTGACCGACAGATTTCAATCACCTGAGGAAACGTGTTGCCATCTTTTTTGGACAGGGCAGGGCGTAAATCCAGAAAGACAGTTTGTCCGCGCAGGCGTTCGGCTTCTATGGCGCGGGCAACGATGTCACGCGGGGCCAGCTCATCGACAAAGCGGTGTTCGTGTTCATTCAGCAAAATGGCGCCAGCCCCGCGCAGTGCCTCTGTCAGTAGGGGAAGGCGGGAGAAGCCGTGCATGGTGCGAGATGGAACGGAAAGGGCCGTTGGATGGAACTGCATGAACTCCATGTCTGCGATCATGGCCCCGGCCTGAGCGGCTATTGCCAGACCATCACCCGTATTTTCCACAGGGTTGGTTGTGCCGGGCCATAGCTGCCCCCAGCCGCCCGTTGCCAGAACAACAGCCCGGGCTGGTTGATGGAACCATCCCATCGTGTCGCTGTACAGCCAGATACCATCTATGCGGCTGTCTGTTGATGTCAGCTGTGCAGCCATGGTTGATGTCAGGACCGCTATATGCTCTGCAGCCTGCCCCTGTTTGACCAACCAGGACGCCAGACCTAGGCCAGATCGATCGCCATTGATGTGAAGAATCCGATTGGTGGAATGGGCCGCTTCCCGCCCCAAGCAAAGCGAACCATCTTCCTTGCGGTCGGCGGGCAGCCCCTTCTTTAGCACCTCCAAGAAGTATGATGCACTTTCCCTTGCCAGTAGATGGGCCATTCGCGAATCTGTAAGGCCCGCCCCCGCTGCAATGGTATCGGCTGCGTGATCTTTCACGTGATCGTCCGGAGACAGTACAGCCGCCATTCCCCCTTGGGCCCAAGGCGTTGAGCCTGAGATGATGGCATTGGTTTTTGTGATCAGAACAACCGGAAGGGGCGCCAAGGCCAAGGCTGTTGCCATGCCTGCGGCCCCGCTTCCTACCACAACGACGGGCTGATCCATGTTACGAACGCCCGACAGCCAGCATCCGTTCAACAGATACCCGGGCACGGCGTGCCAGTTCGGCCGGAATATCAATGCGTGGCTCCAGCGTTTGCAGGCTGTTTGCAATAGTTTCCAAGGTAATGCGCTTCATGTGCGGGCACATGTGGCAGGATCGGATAAAGTCTGTTTCAGGATGGGACTTCATCAGATTGTCCCCCATCGAGCATTCTGTGATCAGAAGGACCCGACCGGGTTTCTCCCGTTCCAGGTAATCTGCCATCTGGGCGGTTGAACCGGCAAAGTCTGCGGCTTGGATCACGTCAGATGGACATTCAGGGTGGGCAATCACAACCAAGTCATTGTTGTAGTCTTCGCGGATGCTGTGTATGTCCTCGGGACGATACTGTTCATGCACCTCGCAGGATCCATCAAAGGGGATAATACGGACATCAGTCTGGGTCTGAACCCATGCGGCCAGATAGCGATCAGGCAGAAACAGAACGCTGTCGCTGCCGGTTTCGCGGGCAATCGCCTCCACAATCCGTACGGCATTTCCTGATGTACAGCAGATGTCTGCTTCGGCTTTTACGGCAGCCGAGGTGTTGACATACACACACACAGGTACCCCGGGCCATTGTTGTCTCAAGGCCCGGATATCATCTGGTGTAATAGATTCAGCCAGTGAACACCCTGCGCGCATATCCGGGATCAGGACCGTTCGTGTCGGGTTCAGAAGCTTGGCTGTTTCTGCCATAAAGTGAACCCCGGCGACGACGATAACCTCCGCATCTACCTCAACGGCTTTCTGCGCCAAGGCCAAGGAGTCCCCCGTGATGTCGGCGACGCCGTGGAAAATTTCCGGGCGCATATAATTATGGGCCAGAATAACAGCCTGACGCTCTGCTTTCAGGGCCTGAATGTGTTCGATAACCGGTGTTATCAGGGACCATTCCATTGGCGTCAGCATGGACTGCATGCGCGTATAGAGAAGGTCAAGATCCGGTTTCCGGGGCATATTCATAGGAAAAACTCCCGATGATTCCTTGCCGCCTGTGGGAAGCGGGCAGAATCGTGCTCATCCTGAGTATAATCAATATGCTCTTCTAGAGTATA
Organism: Haematospirillum jordaniae; assembly: GCF_001611975.1. Lineage (GTDB taxonomy): Bacteria > Pseudomonadota > Alphaproteobacteria > Rhodospirillales > Rhodospirillaceae > Haematospirillum > Haematospirillum jordaniae. The sequence goes on along the minus strand of NZ_CP014525.1, from coordinate 290,427 downwards.
TTGATGGATGTGGCAAGAGGAATGTGAGACCGGAAACAAAGGCACAAATGGTTATGCCTGCTCCATCCATTATATATCAATGCGCTAGGATTGTTCTCCGCGCACAACCGGGACGCCAATACCCAGCGTGCGGCGTTCCAGGATAGCGGCGCGGCGGAATCGGAACAATTCAGCTGGACGACCACGTCCCTGGGTCTCCATTTGTCCTGTTGGTTCCACCAAATCCATGCTTGCAATGGTCCGCCGGAAATTCTGCTTGTGAACCGTGGTACCAAACAAGGCTTCAACAACGCGCTGAAGCTGTAGCAGGGTAAAGGTATCCGGAACCAGGTCAAAAACAACCGGGCGCCATGCCAGCTTGCCCCGCAACCGGGTCAGGGCACTGGCCAGAACACGCCGGTGATCCATTTCCATGGGTTTGCCCAAGGTGGCTATCACGTTTCTTTTGGTGTCAGGCACAGGCGGGGCTTTTTTGCCATTGGCTTGAGTCAAGGCATCGGCATCACGCCGAGATTCATGGACCAAGCCGGCTTCGTAGAGAAGTTCGTAGCGATCCAGAGCTCTAACAGGATCGAATGTGCCGGGGGCTGTCGTTCCGAAGGCAAGATCAATACGGTCCAAGCGGTGTTTACGTCCGGAGCAGGCCTGTTCCTCTGCCCATGAGCGCAGGCATGGCATGATGACACGATCAATCAGTTCCGGACGTCCTGCTCGCCAGTCCTCCCATGGCAGAAAGCTGTACCAGTCATGCCATGTTGCCTTGTTGTGCTTGTTGGTTTCTGTTTCGCGTGTCAGGGCCAGATATGCGATTGAAACTAGGCGTCCGGCTCCGTGTAGTTCCTGCGGATCACGATTCCGGCCCCCGAACGTGTACAACTGCTCCACATATTGCAGTGCCAAGCCCGTTCGTGTTTCGACCCACTGCCGGCATCCATGATCAAGGCTACGATGGCTGGCCGGATCAAAAGGGCCGCAGGGCAGTGTTCCTGCAGAGGCATAATGGGTATGGCCTGTAACATCGAAGTGCGAAGCTTGATCTCTGGCAAGCAGGATCCGTGGAACATCGTCGGTCACTGCGGCGATGACTGCCATAAGGGACAGTGATACCGAAGGTGTATTGGACACAGGAAGCAGGCTCCACTCAGATCATGAAAGACGTGATCGCCCCAGGCACCGGACGCCCGGACCATCCTATGCAAACCATCGGTTCTGGCAAGGGGGATGCTTGACTATACACCACAGGGCTTGTCCACGAGAACGCTTCTGCCATAATCGCGACCGGGCGGATGGGGATTGCCGGGGGGAACGGACCAATGCTTGATATGCCAACGTTATGGGTATCGATGGTGGCGATATCCACCCTGATGGCTGTAACGACCGGCATAATGGCCTTTGCGCCAGGATGGCGTCCTATTATGGCACCTTTATGCCTCTCCCAGATACTCAAGGCCTTGGGCAGTTTTCTGCTTGTCCTGCGTGGATCTGCTGGGGACTGGTTGTTTGTCATTGTCGCCAATATTTTTTTGCTGGTGGTTATCGCCCTGTCTCTTGTCGTGGTCGACCGTCTCAGTGGTGTGCGCCGTTCGTTCCGGGTTGCATTGGCGTCGGTACTTGGTGTGGTTGTTTTCGCCTTGCTGATTACTTGGTTCACGATTGTGGATCCTAGCTTGCCGGCACGTATGGTTCTTATGGGAATCTTTGCGGCCTTTTTCTGCTGGGTTGCAGCATGGAGGATGTTTTCATCTGTCGAAGGTGAAGCGGGCACGGTTGGCGCCATTATTCTTTTCTTCTTGGGTGTGGCCATGGGCAGCCGCGGAATGTATGGGGTTTCTCTGCCGCCCGGTATTGATTTTCTGCAGCTTGGTAACGTTAATTCCGTGACTATCCTTGTCGTGGAAATGCTGCAGTATGCTGCTATTGTTGCCTTCAGCTGGGTTATGACCAGCCGTTGGCAGGCAACTGCCGTGGCTGCGGCCCGGGCAGGTGCAAAGGCAGAGCGTGCGCGCGAAGAGGCGGACGTCCGTTTTCAGGCTGTCTTTCGTCAGGCTGCCGTTGGCATTGCCCTGATGGATCTTGATGGTCGCATTGTTGTAGCCAATGATGCGTTTGTCTGCCTGTTTGGGTATGACGCCTCTGATCCCGTTCTGGGTCTTTCATGCCATGATTTTTCTTTCCCAGAAGATGTACAGGCCGAGCGGGATGTCATTTCCTCCATGCTCAGGGGCGAATGCACAGTCAGTCATGTTGAGAAACGTGGCCTGCATCGTTCTGGCCGGGTTATCTGGGTTGACCGGATGTTGAGCTTGGTATGCCGTGCGGGTGGTGATCCGGTTAGCCTTGTTATGTCTGTTGTTGATGTGACGGAGCAACGTCATGCTCAGGCTGCCTTGGTCGAGGAACGCGCTGCCCTGCGCTGTAGTAACAAGGATCTGGATCAGATTGCAGCCCTTGTATCCAGCCATATCAGAGGCCCGGCTCGCTCCATATCTGGCTATCTTGGCCTGTTGGAGCGCCGTATAGAATCGCTTCTGGGTGAGGGAGAGCGTGAGTATCTGCGTTTGGCATCGGAGGGTGCGTTATGCATAGACCGGTCCCTTGACGGCCTTCTGGACTACATATCCCTGACGCGTGTTCAGGCGCAGGTGAATCAGGTGTCTGTCGTGGATGTTATCAACAATGTTTGCGATGCTCTCCGGGGGCAGATTGAAGCCGCCGGAGCCTTGGTGCGGGTCATCGGTACGGGTGCCGATGTGCGTTGTAACCGTGACATGCTGTGCCGTGTTTTTTGTAATCTTCTTGATAATGCATTGAAGTACAAGAAAGCAGGACACGCACCTGAGATACGCTTTTCTGTCTGCTGCACAGAACAGGGGGTGGAGGTGTCTATTGCTGATAACGGCATTGGCATTCCGGATGATGAGCAGGTTAATCTTTTCGATTTTCAGCCGAGAGCCAGTTCCGTTACAGAATATGGCCGATGTGGCATAGGGTTGGCTGTCAGCCGCAAGATTGTCGAGAGTCTCGGCGGCAATATCCGTGTTTCGTCAGCTATAGGACGAGGCTCGACGTTTGTTGTTTTTCTGCCGTTGGCAATTTGCGAGAAAAAGCCGGAAGCAGCAGGCATTCTGGACGCCATAGCAACAGCCTGACCGGGTTTTGTGGTACCGGTCAGGCTGTCTTTTTCAATTAACCCAGTCCTTGTTCCATCAGGCGGGCCATGCGTCCTGCAAAGGCGGCGGGGTCAATGGGCAGTTCCCCTTCAACAATCCGCGCCTGATCCAGTAAGAGAAACGCTGCATCTTCCAGTGCCGGACTGGTTGTTTCTGCATTGGCCCGGGCAGCCAGGCTACGGATCAAGGCATGCCCTGGATTGATTTCTAGGACCCGTGCAGCGGCTCCATCTGTTTTTTCACCCCTGTGCTGACGCATCAGACGTTCTAGATGAATGGACATTTGGCCTTCGTCCGAAACAAGGCAACACACAGATGTTGTCAGACGTGACGATGGACGAACATCCTTGACCCTGTCGCCCAGTGTTCCTTTCAGCACGGCAACCAGCCGGTCCATTTGATCGGTTGGTGGCACATCTTTTTCTTCGTCAGGCTTGCTGTCCTCGCACGCAATTGCATCCAGATCGGCTGCGCCGCTGCTAACGGAACGGAACGGCTTGTCACGGAATGACGGCACCATGCCGGTCCAGAACTCATCAATCGGGTCAGAGAGGAGAAGAACTTCGATCCCGCGTGCAAGATAACCCTCCAGCTGAGGGCTTTTACACAGGGCTTCTGTGGAATCGCCTGTTATGAAATAGATGGCTTCCTGTCCATCCTTCATCCGCTCTAGGTATTGTGTCAGGCTGACAGGTGCATCGCTGGCTGTGGAATGGAAGCGCGCCAGTTCCAAGATATCGTTACGCCGCTCAAAGTCTTCGTACAGGCCTTCCTTGAGGACAGGGCCAAATGTTTTCCAGAAAACAAGCCAGCTGTCCGTGTCATTGGCCTTCTTGCTCAGATCGGCAAGGAGACGTTTGACCAAGCCGGTGCGGATCTTCGACACCATCGGGTTGTTTTGCAGCATTTCACGGCTGACGTTCAGTGGCAGGTCAGCACTGTCCACGACGCCGCGCACAAAACGCAACCAAGCTGGCAGAAGCTCTTCGCAACTGTCCGAAATCAGGACCCGGTTGGCATAGAGCTTCACATGCTGGCGACGGGATGGTTCGAACAAGTCCAAGGGTTTTTCGGACGGCACAAACAGGAGGGCCGTGTATTCCAAGGTTCCTTCAGCACGGTAATGCGTTGTCATCCATGGTGTGTCAAAGGCATGAGCAACGTGTTGGTAGAAGTCCTTGTACTGATCCTCTGTGATGTCATTGCGGTTCAGTGTCCAGAGAGCCGAGGCGGTGTTCAGTGTTTCATCATCGCTTTTGCCATCATTGCCGCCCACCAGAATGACTGGCAGCCCGATGTGCTCGGAATAGGACTTTACAACCTTGCGCAGGGTCCATCCTTCCAGGAACTCTTTTGCCTCTTCTTTGAGGTGCAGAGTAATGACGGTGCCACGTGTGGCACCGGGGGCTTCTGTCACCGTGAAGCTGCCGCGCCCGTCACTGGACCATTTCCATCCCTGTTCTGAGCCGGCCTTGCACGATACAACTTCGACCCGGTCGGCGACCATGAAGGCAGAGTAGAAACCAACGCCGAACTGGCCGATCTGGGTAATATCCTTGCGGGCGTCGCCGGACAGTGACTTCAGAAATTCGCTGGTGCCGGAACGGGCGATGGTTCCCAGATTGGTGACAAGTTCATCACGGCTCATGCCGATGCCATTATCAGTAATGACCAAGGTTCCCGCATCCCGATCGGTTTGTAACCGTACGGTGAGGGGACTGTTTTCAGCAATCAGCTCAGGCTTGGTCAGGGCCTCATAACGCAGCTTGTCGCAGGCATCCGAGGCATTTGATATCAGCTCTCTCAGGAAGATATCCCGCTGCGAATAAAGAGAGTTTACCACTATATCAAGCAGGTTGTTGACCTCGGCCTGGAAGGTCATCGTCTCTTCGGTGATCGTCATGGTTTTCCTCTGGTCATCATGATTGTTTCGGTTGCAGGATGCGGTACATCCGTGTTTCTTCCACAGGTAGGGGCCCATATGGTGGAGATTCCCATATTTTGCAAGGGGCAAGAAATATCTTCCGGTGAAGGTTGTTGATGCCTGTTGCGGCGCTGGGGAAAAGGGATCAGAATATGAAGGTAAGTGAATCAGAGTCGTCTTTATAAACAGACGGTTGTCTGAATTCCCGGGCGCGGCGTTGCGCCCCATAGATCTGGCCGTTGGGCATGATCTACGCAGCCCTTGGATGGTGTGCAGGTCAGCTCTGGTGGCCGGTGTTTTCAGCGCCCCACTGCTACCGCACGAGTAGCGGTAGGGTACGATCCAAGGGAGAGGCCTTGATGCATATTCCCGTTCAGGTTTCCTTTCATGGTGTAGATCATTCCGATTCAGTAAAGCAGAAGGTGCATGACAAGGTCGCCAAGCTTGGGCGCTTCTGTCCTGATATTATCAGTTGCCGTGTCACGATAGGTAAGCAGCGGAAGAGCCCGCATGTCGAGTATCACAAGGGAGAGCCGTTCCAGGTTGGTATAGACGTTGCCGTGCCCGGTGATGTGCTGGTGGTGCAACGCGGCCCTCATGAAAGTGATGGGGGTGAGGATATTGCGATCGCGCTTAGGGATGCATTTGAGGCAATGAGCCGAAAGGTCAGAAGTTATGCTGACCGTCGGCGGGCCTAGAGCCAGCAGGCACAATAACAGTACGTTATTCTGAATTTCTGCCTTAGTCCTCCTCTATGATGGGGGACTTTTTTTTGCGTACTACGCTACATGAATTGTGCCATTAATTATATTCGTGCCATGGTGGTGTCTGTGCGCAAAAGTGCTTTGGCTTGCATGTTGGATTTCTGTCTGATGTTTTTGTGGCGCCCTGTTCCTACACTTTCGCTGATTATGCTTCTGGTATCTGGATGTGTGCAGAATCCAGAGTCTGATGCTGTTGATACATCGGCGGCTGTTTTGGAAAAACGTTACCTTGGTGTGCCTTCTGCCTTGCATGTTCCGGAGGATGGAGGAGCGAAAATACCAGTTGGTGCCCAGCATGCCATTTCTTCCCTGCCTTTTGTTGACTTCGGGGCGTCTGAATCAAGGCCGTCTCCACGCCTTGCTGAAGGTGACCATTCTTCAGTTGCTGATTTTCTGTCCCGTCCTCCTACAGTCCCTCCAAATTCTGGTAATGCACAGCATATCTACAGCAATGCACGGTGTCCGGTTGCGATTGAGGGGGCCCTTGATGCTGTTAGCGGTTATCTGGCTTTGCCACCGTTGCGCTTTGATGAACGTGCGTGGGTTGAGCATGCGTTGCGTGCAACGGCTTTCGCTGTACATGCCTGTGAGGGAACGCGCGAAGAACCCATCGCAACATACTGGCGGGCTACCTCATTTTTTCTTCATGGGCAATACCCGCGGGCTGCCTTGTATTTCCGGCGCGTGGCACAGTCTCGATCCGTGCTGAACGCTCACGGCTATCCTTTGGCCTTGGCTGTGCTTCTGGAGACCTGTCAGGCTGACAGGGAAGGGCTGGATGCATACCGACTGGCCGGCCTGCACGAAACTGCGGGGCTTTGGCATTCAGCGGCCGGCTTGTACAGGCAGGCCACGTCCGGCTCTTGTCGCTTGCTGGCAGAAAGGGCAGAAACGCGCTTGGTTGCCTTGGGGGATCATGCCAAGTCATTTGCACAGCACTAAGACGATTCTATTTTACGGCACACATATGTTGATGCCGAAATATATCCGTGGCTGTGCCCAGTTTTTATACCCGAAGTTGCCTTTATAGCAGGTTGCAGGGTCGGTCATTTATCCCGTCAGACAGCCAATCCAGAACGTTCTTGCGGTGTTATTGGTGGCGTGTTCCACTGCCATCGGGGAAAAGAACGGGGTGCTACGGCAGGAGAGTGTCGCAATGGCTTCTTTCTGGGGATGTCCAAGGCGTTTTGGTGCGGCCGTGTGCGCTGCCCTTGCGCTTCTTCTGGCCGTTGATGGGTCGTTGCGCCCGGCAGAGGCATCCGGCCCCGTCATGCGCTGGGAACGTGGAACATGCAGCCGTCCCCTGTATTTTGGCATTACGCCAGACTGGCCGCCTTACCAGTATGTCAGCCCCAGTGGCTCCCCCTTGGGCGATGATGTTGCGCTGATTCGCGAGACGGCCAAGGCCCTTGGGTGCCCTTTGGTTGTTGAGATTACTTCTTGGAGCCGTCTTCTCAGTGGTCTTCTGTCGGGCAAGATTGATGTAATTGGCGGGGCCTCCTGGACCAAGGAGCGGGCCCGGAACCATCATTACAGCAGTCCGTATCGTCAGGAAACGCTGGGTTTGTTTGTTCGCAGTGTGGATGTGGGGAAGCTGACCCTGACCGGTTTGTCCTCGTTCATTGGAACACCGCTTCGGCTTGGTGTTGTGGCCGATACTTACATCGGTGGCGAGTATGAAAAGCTGGTTGATGATCCTGCTTTCAAGAAGATTGTTGTTGAGGATCCCCGGCAGGATCAGTTTGCCTTGGTGGCAACCAAGCGGATTGATGCGTTCCTGACAGACAGTGGATCCGGCCTGTATTCCATTTACAGAAACGGGTTGGATGATACGGTCACGTTGTACCCTGGCTATCTGCTTGATAATGGACCTGTCTATTACATGTTTGGCAAGGCATCGGTCGATGCAAGCGTGATTCCTCCTTTCAACAAGGCGCTTGAGGATGTGCTGGCCCGTCGGAGCGCGGCAGGTACCCAGCAGTAGAATAGTGATGCCTCTTGCGTCCTGGTTCAGGATGTGCGATCGTTCTCCCCGTTCGTTTACGGTTACCGTAGGAGCCGTGTGTGTTTCGTCTTTTCTCCTTGTTGCCAGCTGGGCGTGTGCGGCGTCGGCCGCCGATGCGGTCAATGCGGCGCTTGGTCTTGAGCGCTACGGTCTGGACAGGAATAGGGGCTTGCTAAAGCTACCCCGCTGGGTTGGCTGGCCGCGCCAGCCGCTTGTTTCCCTGTTTTGAATGAGACGACTTTTCGATGACATATCACCCAGATTCTTCCTCCCTGCGTGGGGGGGGCGATTCGCGCGGCCATTTTGGTATCTATGGTGGCCGCTATGTTGCAGAAACCTTGATGCCGCTGATCTTGGAGGTTGAGGAGGCTTATAACACTCTTCGCCGAGATCCTGCGTTCCGGGCCGAGTTAAACCAGCTGTTATCCGCCTATGTTGGACGTCCCAGTCCGCTGTATCTGGCCCGCAGTCTGAGTGACGAGTTGGGTGGGGCTAGGATTTACTTGAAGCGGGAAGACCTCAACCATACCGGTGCCCACAAAATCAACAGCTGTCTGGGGCAGATTCTTTTGGCCCGTCGGATGGGTAAGACGCGCATTATTGCTGAAACCGGTGCAGGTCAGCACGGGGTTGCAACCGCAACGGTTTGCGCCCTGTTTGGCTTGTCCTGCGTTATCTATATGGGGGCGACAGATATAGCCCGTCAGCAGCCCAATGTCTTCCGCATGAAGCTTCTGGGGGCCGATGTCAGGGCGGTCCAGAGTGGTGCTGCAACCCTCAAGGATGCGATGAATGAAGCGCTGCGGGACTGGGTTGCCCACGTCCGGGATACGTATTACCTGATCGGGACTGTTGCCGGTCCGCATCCCTATCCGACCATGGTTCGTGATTTTCAGTGTGTTATTGGCGAAGAAACCCGTGCCCAGATGCAGGATGAGTGTGGGGCGCTTCCAGACAGCTTGGTGGCCTGTGTTGGTGGTGGATCCAACGCCATGGGCTTGTTTCATCCCTTCCTTGATGACCGCGATGTCCGGATTATCGGGGTGGAGGCAGCTGGGCATGGCTTGGAAACGGGCAAACACGCGGCCAGTTTGGCTGGGGGGCGTCCCGGTGTTTTGCATGGCAACTGTACGTCTATCCTGCAAGACGATGATGGGCAGATTGCAGAGGCTCACTCCATTTCAGCAGGTCTTGATTATCCCGGGATTGGTCCGGAACATGCGTGGTTGCATGATACAGGGCGTGTTGAATATGTATCGGTCACAGACGAGGAAGCCTTGGAAGCCTTTCACCGTCTGACGCGGCGGGAGGGAATTATACCAGCTCTTGAGTCAGCGCATGCCTTGGCGCATGCCATCCGTGTGGCACCGGATTTACCGCAGGATCATCGGATGGTGGTTTGCCTGTCCGGGCGGGGGGACAAGGACATGAACACTGTGGCTGCTGCCATGGGGATCGCGCTGTGAAGATGGAGAGACCAATGCACACCCATACGCCGACCCTTGTGGTCAACCGCCTAGATGATTGTTTTGCCGGCCTGAGGCAGGCCGGGCGGGCTGCTCTTGTGACCTATATTATGGCCGGTGATCCTGATCCGGCTTTGTCCCTAGAGGTTATGGCCGGTTTACCGGCAGCCGGGGCTGATATCATCGAACTGGGAATGCCCTTCTCGGACCCCATGGCTGATGGTCCTACCATTCAGGCAGCAGCCGGTCGTGCTTTAAAGGCAGGCATGACCTTGCCGGGTACGCTGGAGCTTTTGAGGCAATTCCGTCGGCAGGACCGCAAGACGCCGGTTGTTCTGATGGGGTATTACAATCCTGTTTATTCTTACGGGCCAGCCCGTTTTGCTGCGGATGCGGCAGAGGCTGGTGCTGATGGTGTGATTCTTGTAGATCTTCCGCCCGAGGAAGCCGAAACCTTTGTTGTGGACCTCGCCCATAACGGTCTGCATATGATTTGCTTGGCGGCCCCTACGACAGACAGTCGCCGTTTGTCGGTCATACTGGACCGTGCGGGTGGTTTCCTTTATTACGTCTCTGTCACGGGAGTAACCGGGACCGTCCTTGCTGATGTCAATGAAGTCCAGTCTTCTGTCGATCGTTTGCGGCAGATGACGGATTTACCTGTGGCAACGGGTTTCGGAATTCGTACGCCGGATCAGGCGGCCGCCTTTGCCCGATTTGCCGATGCCGTTGTCGTTGGCTCTGCCCTTGTTGAGGTGATTGCCGACAAGGGCAAAGGATTGGGGCAGGTGCCTGCAGCGCTTGGGTTTGTGGCTTCTTTGGCAGAGGGGGTGCGCTTGGCGGGGAAATAGGGTATACGCTCTGTCCTGCCCCCGAACAGGTGGGTTATTTTATAGTCGAGGCAACACGGGATTTCCCGATAATGAACTGGCTGACCAACTTCGTCCGCCCCAAAATCCAGCAACTGGTTCGTCCCAAGGATGTGCCGGACAATTTATGGGTCAAGTGTCCTTCGTGTGAGCAGATGGTATTCCATCGCGAGCTGGAGAAGAACCTCCATGTTTGTACGCACTGCGGCCATCATATGCGGATTGCCGTCAAGAAGCGGCTGGAGCTGCTGTTTGATGATGGAAAGTACAAGCGGGTTGAACTGCCCAGAGTGGCGGAAGATCCCCTGCGCTTCAAGGATTTGAAGAGCTATTCGTCCCGGCTTCGCGATGCCCGGTCCAAGACCGGGGAGCATGATGCGATTATTGTGGCAACCGGTACGATTGGCGGTGTTGAAACCGTTGTCGCTGCCTTTGACTTTGCCTTCATGGGCGGATCCATGGGTATGGCTGTTGGTGAGGGCATTGTTACTGCGGCTGAACTGGCTGTTGTACAGGATGCGCCCTTGGTTGTTGTGCCGGCATCCGGCGGGGCTCGTATGCAGGAAGGGGCGCTGTCCCTGATGCAGATGGCTCGTACCACGGTGGCTGTAGACAAGGTCAAGGAGAAGGGGCTGCCCTACATTGTGCTTCTGACGGACCCAACCACGGGCGGGGTAACGGCAAGCTTTGCCATGCTGGGGGATATTCACGTGGCTGAAGCCGGTGCCGTTATCGGGTTTGCCGGTGCCCGGGTGATTGAGAGCACGATTCGCCAGAAGCTGCCCGAAGGATTCCAGAAGGCAGAGTATCTGCGCGAGCATGGTATGGTTGACATCGTTGCCACTCGGCAGGAGCTGCCCGGGGTTTTGGGTAATATCCTGAATCTTCTGCGTCACCGGGGGCCGGCTGGACAGGTGGTGCCGCTGCGTTCACGCTTTCCGGCTGAGTAACGGGCAGGGGTAAAGGGACGGTTGATGTTGGTCTCTCCTCCTGCTGTAGGCCCGGACCGTGTTCTGGAGCGCCTTATGGCGCTCCACCCCAAGGCCATTGACCTTTCCCTTGACCGTATGTGGTCGCTGTTGGAGCGTCTCGGGAATCCTCAGAATGCTCTGCCGCCGGTTGTCCATGTTGCCGGGACCAATGGTAAAGGCTCGACATTAGCAACGATGAGGGCTTTGCTAGAGGCAGGTGGTTTGCGTGTGCATGCCTATACCTCTCCGCACCTAGTTCGCTTCAATGAACGCATTGTTCTGTCTGGTTTACGGATTACAGATCGTGCCCTGTCTGCTCTTCTTGAAGAGGTCGAGGCTTGTAATGCCGGGCAGCCCATTACGTTCTTCGAGGTGACAACTGCGGCGGCTTTTCTGGCCTTTTCGCGTGTGCCGGCTGATATTGTCTTGCTGGAAACCGGTCTGGGTGGTCGCCTTGATGCGACCAACGTTGTTGAGAAACCCTCGGCGACTGTTCTGACTTCTATCTCTCTCGATCATCAAGCCTATCTGGGGGATACGGTTGCGGCCATTGCTGCGGAAAAGGCCGGTATTATGCGTGCCGGGGTGCCGTGTATCAGTATGAAGCAGAAAGCAGATGTGCTCTCGGTTCTGGAGTCTTCTGCGTCCGCAATCGGGGCCCCGATCCTGTTGCAGGACAGGGATTTTTCCGGTGTGCTGCATGACCAGTCACTGGTTTATACGGGGCTGGATGGATCGGTACATACCCTTCCTGCCCCCGTTCTGCCCGGGGGGTATCAGGTCCATAATACTACTCTTGCCCTGGCCGTGATTGAGCACCTTAGCATGGTCCCATCTGATGCGTGGGGGCGTGGTCTGCCACGTGTCGTCTGGCCTGCGCGTTTGCAGAACCTAGGGCAGGGACCTCTATCAGGTCTTTTGCCAAAGGGGTGGGATCTTTGGCTTGATGGCGGTCATAATCCGGATGCCGGGTTGAATCTGGGGGATCACATCTGTGCACAGTGGCAGGACAGGCCGCTGGATCTGGTTGTTGGTATGATCGATACCAAGGATGAAGATGGTTTCTTGGCACCCTTGGCCCGTGTTGCCTCTCGCATCCGGACTGTTCCAGTGCAGGGAAGCTTGGCGGGTCATTCTCCCGAATATTTGGCACAGGTAGCCCGCGGTCTTGGGGTAGAGGATGCCGTTGCCTGCGCTGATGTGCCGTCAGCTTTGGCAGACCTTGCAGCAACAGTAGGTGATTCCCCACGGCGCGTCCTGATCTGTGGCTCCCTGTATCTGGCTGGTGATGTTCTGGCCCGCAATGGTGGGTGCTGAGCATACCAAACCGCGTGGCAGAACCTAGGTGATGCTGCCTATTGCTCCGGTACCATATCCCTGTTCCGTGCCCTGAAGCGATAGGGGTGAGCGGGCCAGACACCCAGAATGCGCACTTCGGTGCTGAAGAACTCCAGCTCTTCCATAGCGCGTATCATGGATGGGCTAGCTGGATGCCCCTCGATCTCGGCAAAGAAGCGCGTTGAAATAAATTGCCCGTTGATCTGGTAGCTTTCCAGTCGGCTCATGTTGACGTTGTTGGTGGCGAAGCCTCCTAACGCTTTGTAAAGAGACGAAGGCACATTGCGGACTTGGAAGATCAGGCCGGTGACAACCGGGCCGGATTCAACAGCTGGGACAAGGGGTGTGCGGGCCATGACAACAAAGCGTGTGGTGTTGTGCGTGGCGTCTTCCACATTGGCTTTAAGGGATACCAGCCCATGAATCTCGCCGGCCAGTGCGGATGCAATGGCGGCGACCTGTGGGTCACCCAAGCTTGCGATATCACGGGCGCTGCCGGCGGTATCAGCGGCAATGACAGCATTTAGTCCCAAGTCACGGATCAGTGTACGGCACTGGCCAATGGCATGAACATGGCTGTATACCGTGCGTATATCTTCCAGCCTTGATCCAGGCACACCCAGAAGATGGTGGTGCACTGGCAGGTAATACTCTCCGATGATATGGAGGCCGGAATCCGGTAGCAGGTGGTGAATATCCGCCACACGTCCGGCCAGTGAATTTTCAATCGGAATCATGGCGTAGCGAGCCTGTTCATTGCGCACAGCCGCCAACGCATCTTCAAAGCTGATACAGGGCAAGACATCAAGGTCAGGAAAAACGTCGCTGCATGCGATGTGGGAGTAAGCGCCGGGCATTCCCTGGAATGCAACAGACATGGAGTGTTGTGTGTTTGGCATGGGACTTACGGTTTTTTAGAGTTCAGGATAGAACGGGCTTTCTCAAGATCGGCGGGTGTGTCAACGCCCAAGGGAACGGTCTGGACGCGCACGCAGTCAATGCGCATTCCGTACTCTAGGGCTCGCAGTTGTTCCAGTTTTTCGCGGCGCTCCAACGGTGACGGGGGCAGACTGACAAAGCGCTCCAGTGCCTCCCGTCGATAGGCGTAGAGGCCAATATGATGCCATAGCGGCCCGTCTCCCCATGGTGCTGTGGCCCGTGTAAAAGCCAGTGCACGCGCGATAGAGGGCTGTCCGGAGACAGGCAGCGCTGTGATGGCCTTGACCACGTCGGGGCTGGTGCGTTCTTCCGGATCGGAAACGGGCGCAACTAGGGTGGCGATGTCAACCTGTTCGTCGTGCAGGGGTTCAAGTGCTGCGCGAATCAGGGATGGGTCCAGAGTTGGCAGATCTCCCTGAACATTGATGATAACGGGGTGCCGTCCTTCAGGGTCAAACTGCTGGACCGCATGCCAGACACGATCTGACCCCGAAGGAAGATCCGGAGGTGTCAGCAGGGCCAAGCCACCGGCCTTCTGTATTACTGCAGCAATCTCGGGTTCAGCACAGGCGACAACAACCGGCCCGACGTCTGCCTCGATGGCTCGCCGCCAGACGTGGACAATCATTGGCTCTCCACACAGGTCAGCCAAGGGCTTTCCGGGCAGACGGGTTGAAGCCATGCGGGCAGGTATAACGATTAAAGGTGCAGCAGGTAGCGAGGAAACAGAAGCGGCAGAGGTCATGAGGGGCTGATGCTCCGGTACGACAAAAGTTCGAGCACGCACTGTACCAGCAAGATAATGCAGGGGGGAAGCTCTTGCCCGGATGGCTGCAATGTCGCACTCTGGTCGGCATGCTTGTGGATATGGAGTGACATATTGTGGAGACCCGTGAACACTATCAACAAATCAGCACGTTGATTGCCTCTGTCGCCAAGGCTCTTGGATTGCCGGATGATCAGGTTGCCAAGGAAATCGAAAGCGGTGCTATTGTGTTGGGCATGGGACAGGATGATAACGGAAATCATTTTGTTGAGGCCCGAAGGGGGCCTGCAATTGGGCGTGTTTTCCAAGGCGCTATCCGTTATGCCGACGGTGTGGAGCCGTCTGCTACATCGTCTGAAAGTGGGGGCTAAGGTACCATGATCTGTTTGTCAGGGGGGCACCGTGCGCAGTGAAACGCGCCATTTTCTGGCTGGTGATATCATCTTCCGCGAGGGGGATGACAGTGATGCGGCTTGGGTGATTGAAAGTGGCCGCGTTGAGTTGGTCAAGTCCGGTGTTACGGGCGCGCCGATGCGCTTGTCCATTCTGGGGCGTGGTGACCTGTTCGGGGAAAGCGGGATTCTGGATAACAGCGCCCGAAGCTTTACAGCCCGTGCAGATACCGATGTCATTGCCAAGGCCATTCCGCGGTCTGAGTTCCTGAAGGCTATTCAGACCGATCCGGCGTCTGCCCTGAAGATCATGACTCAGCTGGCCAAGCGGCAGCGGGATACGGACGAGCGCTTGGTGCGTGGTGATATTGACCTGACGGATCCGGTGCTGTCAGCCAGTCGTGAGCTTGTTGCCCTGAGTGGACCGCCGGCCTCTGTTCCTCCGCCGGGTGTTCCGTCATGGGAGGTGGGGCGTCGTTCCAATTCTCTGTTCGGGCGTCTTGCGCGGGCTTTTGTACCGGGTATCAAGGCCCGGGCTGCGCGGCGCCGGGTTCGTACCATTATGGTGACCCCTCTGTCCCTTGAGCCCGAGTACGACCAGCGCCCCTATCTAATCGAGGCGCTGAGTGGGCTTGAGCACATGGTGGTCAAGCCGTCGTCGGGTTCTTTGTTTCCACCGGCGCTGGGTATGCCGGTTTACAGTGCAGCCGCGTCGCAGGCCCGGGCGCGCCGCATGCTGGAGGACGAGCGTGTCGATGTTCTTGTCTGGGGAGGGGAAACTGGCGACGGGCGCCTGATCGAACTCCGGTTTTGCACCACGACGCCACCGGTTGGTGATCGTCCGGGTGGGCTTCCACCTGATCAGGCACTGATCCTTCCTGCTGATTTCGATGCGCGTTGGGCCCCCTTGCTGAAGGCATGTGTCCTGACTGCCTTTGCCAACGGATTTCAGCCGTTGATGACTGCTGATGACAGTATGGCCTTGGTAACCCTGACTGATCAGGCGGCTGACGTTGTGTTTAATCCGCCGGAACAGCTTGATGCGGCGGCTGTCGGTCAGTTGCTTGCCATCTATGGCTATGTGGCGGCAACGGCGGCCAATTGCATTCGCCGTTCCGACCTTCAGGAGCGCGCGGCAGAGGCATGGCGCAGTGCGCTGAACCTCTTGTCCGATGATACCCGTGGCGTGGCCCGTCTGTCCTTGGCCTTGGGGATGGTTGTTCAGGGGCATGCCGAGAAAAGTGATGACGAGCAAACCCTGCGCGAGGCTGTGCAGATCTATCGCAACGGGTTGCGGGGTGTTCAGCGTGATGATGATCCCCAGTTATGGGGGCGGTTGCAGTACCGTATTGGCACCGCCCTGTTCCGTCTGGACTTGATGACGGGTGATGACCATACCCTGCGTGAGGCTTTGCTGAGTTTCCGGGACGCAACGGGTGTGATCAATCGTGCCGATGATCCGTGGCGCTGGTCCGACGCCATGCATGCCATGGCTCAGGCCTTGCAGGTCTGGGGGGATCATAACCGGAATATCGAGGTCTTGGGCAAGGCTGTGGACCTGTGCCGTGTCGCGCTGGAGGTACGCACCCCGGAAGCGGCTCCACACCTGTTTGCAGCCACACGGAACAACATGGGATCTGCCCTGTTCCTGATGGCAAAGTACACAAGCGATCCAGAGTTTTTGCGGTTGGCCGCTGCTGCTTTTCGTGACGCTTTGGCTGTATACCGCGAGAATGGTGGCCGTGGCCGAGCTTTGTACACAACCATCGAAAAGAATTTGCAGCGGGCCGAAGACATGTTGCGACGCCAGGATATTCGTCCGGTTGCTGCGGTGCGCTGGGCGGATGAACCTGCACCATTGCGTGTTCCTGCCCCCCTGCGCGAGGAAGATGACCTGATCTTCCGGCTGTGATAGTTCTTTCATGTCATGTGTGGCTGCAAGGACATATCTGTATCTGCGGCATTCTTCCGCTTCAGACCTGTGATGCATGAACAGGGTGAAAGCCGTTGGTCTGGCGCAGGGCTTCCCCGGTAATCATAGCTGCTGCTGTGACAACATTCAGTGACCGCATGCCCGGTTTCATTGGCACACATATTTGCAAGTCGGAGCGGTCATGGACTTCTGCTGGGACCCCGCAGCTTTCACGCCCCAGCAGAAGTGTATCATCAGGATGGAACATCACGTCTGTATGTGGTGTCGAGGCCCGCGTTGTCAGCAGGACAAGGCGGCTTTTGCGGCATATGTGTTCATCAAGAAAAGCAGACCATGATCTATGCCACAGGGTATGTGTCCGCTGGGAATAGTCGAGACCTGCCCGCCGCATGCGACTATCATCGTGTACGAATCCGCAAGGACCGATAATATCCAGTTCTAGGCCAAGGCAAGCGGTCAAGCGAATCATGGCACCGGCATTCTGGGGAATATCGGGTTGATAAAGCGCGATGCGCATCGTGGTATCTCCGGGTACAATGTCAAATGGCCATCTGCGAAAGCCGATGACTTTTCAAAGGGTCTGATTTGTTTTATACCGCGCGGATGGGCTGTGTCTCCGTCGGGAAACGGGGGCAGGGCATACCGAATATCAGGCGTACCAGGGGCCGACGGGGCTGGGTGCGTGTTTTTTTCAGCGTTTGCGCGTTTCCCCAGCGTGCTATGGAGAGGGGTTTAGAGGATGGCTGACACGGCGAATCCCGCTAACGGTTCATCTGATGGCGAGACCCGTCGCGATTTCTTGCTGTATGCATCGACAGCTGTCGGGGTGGCCGGTGCCGGCCTTGCCTTGTGGCCGTTTGTTCACAGCATGAATCCGGCGGCTGACACTTTGGCTCTTGCGTCGACCGAGGTGGATCTTACGCCCATTGCGGAAGGGCAGGCGATCACCGTGATGTGGCGCGGCAAGCCAGTTTTCGTACGTCATCGTACAGCTGCAGAGATTGAGGCCGCTCGTGCTGTGAATACGGCGGATCTTCGTGATCCCCAGAAAGACGAAGCGCGCGTCAAGAAGGCGCAGTGGCTGGTGATGGTTGGTGTGTGCACCCACCTTGGGTGTATTCCGCTTGGCCAGAAAGCTGTTGACCCCAAGGGTGATTTTGGCGGCTGGTTTTGTCCATGCCACGGGTCGCACTACGATACCTCGGGGCGTATTCGCAAGGGGCCTGCGCCGCTTAACCTGCATATCCCGGAATACGCGTTTCTGGGCGAGAACACCGTGAAGATTGGTTGAGAGGGGCGCACAGGATGAGTTTCGTTCCAAAAAGCAAGGCCATCAAGTGGCTGGACGAGCGTCTGCCCGTCTTCTCCATGCTGCATCATACGGCCTATGAATATCCGACCCCCAAGAATCTGAGCTACTGGTGGAACTTTGGTTCCTTGGCCGGCTTGGTTCTTGTCATCATGATTTTATCCGGCTTGTTCCTGGCCATGAACTATGCGGCCAACACCGGTCTGGCCTTTGTTTCCGTCGAGCGCATCATGCGCGATGTCAACTATGGCTGGTTGATGCGCTATGTGCATGCGAACGGGGCCTCGATGTTCTTTATCGTGGTTTACCTGCACATGGTGCGCGCCTTCTATTATGGCTCTTACAAACCCCCGCGGGAGGTTTTGTGGTGGCTTGGGCTGATCATCATGCTGATCATGATGGGGACTGCCTTTATGGGCTACGTTCTGCCTTGGGGACAGATGTCCTTCTGGGGAGCCACGGTTATCACCAACCTGTTTTCAGCTATTCCTTTGGTTGGTGAGCATATTGTGACGTGGCTGTGGGGTGGTTTCTCGGTTGATAACCCGACCTTGAACCGTTTCTTTGCCCTTCACTTCCTATTGCCATTCGTGCTGGTTGGTATCGTCGTCTTGCACGTATGGGCCTTGCATACTGTCAGTTCCAACAATCCGCTTGGAATTAATATGAAGGGTCCGCAGGATAGCCTGCCATTTCATCCGTACTACACCATCAAGGATTTGTTTGGTGTGGGCGTGTTTATGATGTTTTTCATGGTGTTTGTGTTTTGGGCACCGAATTATCTAGGTCATCCGGACAATTACATTCCGGCCAACCCGATGGTGACACCGGCGCACATTGTTCCTGAGTGGTATTTCCTGCCGTTCTACGCCATTTTGCGTGCTGTACCGGACAAACTAGGCGGCGTTTTGCTGATGTTTGGTGCCATTGTCATTTTGGCTGCCATGCCGTGGCTGGATACGTCCAAGGTTCGTTCCTGTACTTTCCGTCCGGTTTACAAGTGGTTTGTGATGCTGTTCATCGCGGATTGCATGCTTTTGGGTTACATCGGGGGCAAGCCGGCTGAAGAGCCCTATATCCTGATTGGTCAGATTGCAACCGCCTGGTATTTTATCCATCTTCTGGTCGTTACGCCGCTGGTTGGCTGGCTTGAGAAGCCGCGTCCCCTGCCGGAAAGCATTGCGCTTGCGGTCACGAAGAAAGCTGCGACGGAGAGCGCCTGATGCAAAAGCTTCTTATTGCCGCCGTTGTGGCGCTTGGATGGTCTGTTGTCGCTCTTCTCTCCCCTGCTTATGCTGCCGGGACCGATACCAAGCTGGTAACGCAACCTTGGTCTTGGCAGGGTGTGTTTGGTCATTATGACCGTGCCCAGCTTCGTCGTGGGTTGCAGGTGTATCAAGAGGTATGCGCGACCTGTCACAGCCTCAAGCTGATCCGCTATCGCAATTTGGCAGAGATTGGCCTGACCGAGGATGAAGTCAAAGACTATGCGGCGGCCTTTGAATATCAGGATGGCTTTGATGACAGCGGCGAGCCGAAGATTCGCCCTGGTGTTCCGGCCGACCCGATCAAGGGGCCTTATGCCAATGATCAGGCAGCGCGTGCTGCAAACGGTGGGGCTTTACCGCCTGACCTGTCCCTGATGGCCAAGGCTCGTCCCCATGGCCCTGACTATCTCTTTACCCTCCTGACATCTTATGAAGAGCCGCCAAAGGGTACAGAGGTTATGGCGGGGATGTACTATAACCCGGCCTTCCCTGGGCACCAGATTGGCATGCCGCAGATGATTTATGACGAGACTGTTACCTACCCTGACGGATCTCCGAATACGGCGGCAGCGATCAGCCGTGATATTGTTGCCTTCCTGAATTGGTCAGCTGAGCCGGAACTGGAAGCGCGTAAGTCATTGGGTGTTAAGGTGATGATTTTCCTTCTGGTGATGACGGCGCTTTTCTATGCCCTGAAGCGCCAGATCTGGAAGGATGTGGAACATTGATCTAGCCTTCCAGAAGGCTTTCAGAGAGCCGCCGCGTAAAGTCCGGCGGCTCTTTTTCTATTGTTTAGGGGGGGGTGGGGCTATGGAAAAAAATGGTTTCCACCGTTGGAGGTGGATCCGGGATATTCTGACAGTGCTTCTGCTGTCCTTGCTTTCCAAGGGATCTCTTGCTGCTTCTGATGTTTTGGTTGTTGCCAGTCTGGAGCATTACCCCCCTTATTCCGATCATGACCTGAAGGAACAGGGGTTCTGCCCGGATGTGACCAAAACGGCGCTGGAAAGAGCCGGGTATAAGGTTGAAATACAGCTTATGGACTGGCGCAAGGTTCTGGAAAGTGTGTCCAGCGGGGAAGCCGATGTCATTACCTGTTCTTGGTATGTGCCGTCGCGGGAGAGTTTTCTCATTTTTACACGCCTCCTGCATGCAAACCGCTTGGTTTTTGCTGTAGCGAAGACGGATTCCTTTGAATATACGCGGCTAGAGGATCTGAAGGGAAAGAAAGTGGGGGTTGTTGCCGGTTATGGTTATCCCCCTGATTTTCTTGATGCACCCTATATCCAAAGGGTCGTCGGGCCATCTGTAGAGGACAATATTCGTGCGGTTGCCACGGGTGGACTGGATGCGACGCTGGATGATGAAGGGCTTATGCGCAGCCAGTTGCGTCGTTCGCTGTCCGCGTTGGCGGGTGATATTCGTCTGACTCGGGGCGCTATCCACGAAACGCCCTTGGTTGCCGGTGTTTCGCGTCATCGCGCTGATGCGGCTGAAATTGTTGAACGGTTTAATGCAGCCTTGGTCGTGATGGCGGGTGACGGTACCCTCAAGGACCTGCGGCGGCGGCACGACCTTATTGAGTAGTTTCCTCTTCGAGGGCTTGCATGATCCTCGTAGAGCCTCTATTGCATGCAGAACTGCTTTGTATGTACGAGACTGTGATGACTGATGCTGTCCCTGAATCCCCCAAGGGGGATCCTATAGTGAATCTTGTGTTATCCATGGCTGCTGAAGCCGGTATGCGTGGCGTCAGTGCGCAAGAAATCGCCAAGGTATATTTCTCCCAGCGCCGCCGCCCAAAGGATCCTGATGATGGCTGGCGCCGTTTCATGAATCCGGTCAAGCAGCAGGTGCTTAGCTTGGCGCGCAGTGGGCGTGTTGAAATTGTTCGTGGGGGTGAGGTGCAAGACCCAAACGATTTCAGGGGGCTTGTCCGTGTGCGTTTGCCTGTGGAGTGACGGGTAACTCTGTAATGCTCTGTCTTTAAAAAAAAAGCCCCGCATAAGCGGGGCCTGAGTGAACAGGGAGGCATTACGTCCGATGAGAGACGCTAGGATAAAACCGCCGGGCAAGCCCGGCAACCGTGTGGGAATAACTTAGGATTACTCCCACGCCAGTCCTGCTGCTCGTGTTGGTGAGCAGCAGGGTTGAAAGTGTAGGGGGCGGCGGCGAAACACACCAAAGCAAAAGATCTTCTGCTGCCATGCGCTTTGTGCATGCTTCGGGTGTGTCATGATTGTCAGGGGGCCGGTGTATTGTCTTTCTGGAGCTTCTGGAGAAGAAAGTCCCGGAAGACCATAACGCGCTTTGAGTGACGAAGCTCTTCTGGGTATACAAAATAACAGTCAAAACTTGGTCCGCGCAGTTCAGGAAGCACCTGTACCAAGTTGGATGCGACTGAGGCAAAATAATCCGGAAGAGCCGCAATGCCCAAGCCGGAGTGCACGGCGCGATAAATCCCGTATATGTTGTTGATACGCAGAACTGCAGAGCGAGGCGTTGTCGTTCCGGCAGATAAAAGCCAGTTCATGTTGTCAACAGGCGCCCTTGAATCATCGCCGTACGTGATAAGCCGGTGATTGTCGAGATCTGCCGGTGTCTTGGGTGTGCCATGTTTTTGCAGGTATTCTGGTGCAGCATAGACATTGTAATGCAGGTTGATCAGATGCCTTTGGATCAAATCAGGCTGGCGGGGGGCGTTGAAGCGAATGGCAACATCAGCGGCGCGCATGGCCAGATCCACTTCCTGATCATCAAGCAGAAGCGATATCTCTATGCTGGGGTATTGCTCCATAAAGTCGGTAATGCGGGGAGTCAGCCATACGGACCCGAAAGCAACCGTCGTTGTAACCTTCAGCAAGCCTTCAGGGCGTTCCCTGCTTTCGGTGATCCGTGCCTCAACCATCGACAGGCGCGCAAACACCTCGTGCACGGTGTGATACAGAAGTTCTCCCTGCTCGGTCAGGATCAGGCCACGGGCGTGGCGGTGAAACAGGGAGACCCGCAGGCTTTCTTCTAAGGCACTGATCTGCCGGCTGACGGCAGACTGACTCAGGTGCAGCACATCCCCTGCATGGGTAAAGCTACCAGCCTCTGCGACGGTGTGAAAAACACGCAGTTTATCCCAGTCCATCATGGTGCCCTGTCGCCCGGCCATAATTCTCTCGTTTTCTTCAAATTTTGTTCTATTCCAAGGGTACTGGTACCAAGCCCGGGCTGGCAAGGTGGTGTCGGGAAGAAGTCCTTACCAGCCCGGTGTCTTTCCTAGGTATCACCATCCGTCCGCAGGAAACGGTCAGCTTCAAGCGCGGCCATGCAACCGGTTCCCGCAGCGGTTATAGCTTGGCGGAACACATGGTCCTGCACATCGCCGGCAGCAAAAACACCCGGGATCGAGGTTGCGGTCGAGTCCGGCTGCGTAACGAGATACCCGTTTTCATCAGTTTGAAGCTGCCCGGAAAACAGATCTGTATTGGGTTTATGGCCAATGGCAATGAACACGCCGTCGCAGGCAAGATCAGAAAGGGACCCCGTTATTGTATCTTCAAGGCGGATACCGGTTACACCCTCGGGATTGCCCCCGCCCAAGATCTCATGGACCTTGCTGTTCCAGCGTACTGTGATTTTGGGGTTTCGAAGCAGGCGGTCCTGCAGAATTTTCTCAGCCCGGAAGCTGTCGCGGCGATGTACAACGGTGACGCTGGCGCAGATATTTGCCAGATACAGGGCTTCTTCCACAGCGCTGTTGCCACCACCAACAACGACGACATCCTTTCCACGGAAGAAGAAGCCATCACACGTCGCGCAGGCAGACACGCCAAGGCCGGCGTACTTCTTTTCACTTGGTATATCCAGCCATTTGGCAGAGGCCCCGGTTGCAATAATCAGTGTATCGCTTTTCCATACGTCGCCGCCATCGGTATGGACTGTAAACGGGCGCTGGGACAGGTCAACGGATGTTGCCATATCGTGCGCGATACGGGCGCCGCAATGCTCAGCCTGTTGGCGCATCTGTTCCATGAGCCAAGGCCCTTGGACCGGATCGGCAAAGCCCGGATAGTTTTCAACGTCTGTTGTTATGGTCAGCTGTCCGCCAGGCTGGAGTCCTGCCAAGACAACCGGTTCCAGATTGGCACGGGCCGTGTAGATGGCAGCTGTACAACCAGCGGCTCCGGTGCCAAGGATGAGAACCCGGGTACGATGCTCAGTCATATGTAGAAAAACCTCCGGGCAGTGGTGTGTTGTCAATGCGCAAGGGGCCAACAGCAGCATTGGTCAGGGGCGAGGAGAGCGTCTGTTGCCCGATGTGCTAAAACGGGGCCCCGATAGAGCGTCGGGACCCCGTCTTCAGGGTAATGTCGGACGACCCTATTACAGGGCTTCAGCGTTTTCTTTCAGGAAGCTGGCAACGCCTTTGGGGCTTGCTTCCATGCCCTTTTTGCCTTTTGTCCAGCCGGCGGGGCATACTTCCCCATGCTCTTCATGGAACTGCAGGGCATCAATCATCCGCAGTGCTTCATCAACGTTACGGCCCAAGGGCAGGTCGTTGATTGTGGCATGTCGGACCATGCCCGCCTTATCGATCAGGAAAGACCCGCGCAGGGCAACGCCAGCATCTTCGATCAAGACGCCGAATGAGCGGGCGATGGTTTTCTTGAGGTCTGCAACCAGGGGGAACTGTACGTTCCCAAGTCCGCCTTCGTTTTGCGGTGTATTTTTCCAAGCCAGATGAGAAAACTGGCTGTCAACAGAAATGCCTATGACCTTTGTATTGGCGGCTGTGAACTGCTGAAGACGGTGGTCGTGCGCAATAATTTCTGAAGGACAAACAAAAGTAAAATCCAGAGGGTAGAAGAATACCCAGCCATAGGATCCGTGCAGGTAGCTTTTCAAGTTGAACTGAGCATTGATGCTATTGTCTGGCATAACGGCCTGAGCGGTGAAATCCGGGACAGGCTTGCCAACAAGGGTTCCAACGTGTGCAAAATCAGTCATGAAACAATCTCCGGCTGGATAGCGTTCTGGTGAGTGAGGAGTCTAGTCCCTGAAGCCCATAACCATAGGGGAGTGTATGCTTTTTCGCAAGTCTGGAATTAATCTAAAAACGGCACAGGGCATACATCTTATGGGGGATATCAATTAATGGTAATGCCTATAGATGCGATTCCTCTTTTAGTATCTGCGTATTGATCTTGAGAGTTCGGTACTCTTTACGGTAATTTCCTTGCGTATTGGGACAGTTGGTTTGTCCCTGACGCTTTGAGAGGAAGCTACAGATGCAGCGTGTAAAGCTGGATCGGACAGACAGGCATATTCTTCATGACCTTCAGGAGAATGGTCGTATGACGAATGTCGAGTTGGCCAACAGGGCCGGGATTTCCGCCCCGCCCTGTTTGCGGCGTGTCCGTGCCCTGGAGGAATCCGGTTGTATACACGGCTACCATGCAGCAGTAGATCCCAAAGTGCTTGGATACAATGTAACAGCTTTTGCGCATGTTGGCTTGGATAGCCAAGCTGAGGCCGACCTGCGTGCTTTCGAGAATCTGGTTGCCAGTTGGGATAATGTGCGGGAATGCCATATGCTTGCCGGTGAGACCGACTTTATCCTTAAAATTGTTGCCCAAGACTGGGACGATTATCAGCGTTTCCTGACGACACAGCTAACCGTTGCGCCCCATGTGACGCATGTCAAGAGCGCTCTCGCGATTCGCACAGGCAAGTACAGGCCCGGTGTGCCGATCGAGATTGATAGCGATCGCAAGCCGCGCTCAGATCTCTACTTGGGTGCCAAGCTCGATCAGTCGGTTGGGGGGTAAGCGGAAATACCGCATGGTGTCTGTGGCGCTTCGTGCCATGGCGATAAACAAGGCAATCCGCCACGGTGCCATGCCAGGATTTTTACTTTCAATGACAGTTTCGCGTGACAGGAACCACGAAATCCCCTGTGGTTCGTAGAAGAACCCTAATTTTTCTGATGAAATGTGCGCCAATGTTCTTGGTATATTTGGCGTTTCCATAAATCCATAGTGCAGGATAATACGCTGTAGACCCGGGGCAATCTCCTTGGATTCAAGCCGGTTGTCATCAGAAACAAGAGGGGTTTCCGCTGTAACGGCGCTGAGCAGGATAACGCGTTCGTGTACGACCTTGTTATGGCGCAGATTGTGTAGCAAGGCGAGAGGCAAGCCAGAGCGGATACTGGTGAGGAAAACGGCTGTTCCCGGTACTTTCGCGACATTATTTCCTGTCAGCTCACTGAATTCGGACTCTGGCCGGGACACATTCTGTAGCTGTTGCAAAAGAAGTGCTCGTCCTGCTTTCCAGGTCATCAAAATGACAACAATAATTGCCGCCACGGTTACAGGTACCCAGCCTCCATCAGGGATCTTGATGGCACAGCTCAGGAAAAACATCAGGTCTGTGCCTAGGAAAATGCCGCAAATCACGAAAATCTTGTTTCGGCTCCAACCCCACAGAATTTTCATGGCCAAAGCCATCATCAGGGCAGTGATAACCATATTCCCGGTTACAGCTACCCCATAGGCTGCTGCAAGATTGCTTGATGTTTTGAAGCTGAGAACAAGAGCAATGCATGAAATCATAAGGCATGTATTCACTGTTGGCATGTAGATCTGCCCCATTTCCTGACCGGACGTATGAATAATGGTCATTCTCGGCAAGTACCCAAGTTGGATCGCTTGCCGGGTCAGGGAAAATGCGCCCGATATAACAGCCTGTGATGCAATGATGGTGGCCAGCGTTGCCAAGATCACCAAGGGAAGAATCATCGATTGTGGTGCGAGGAGGAAGAATGGATTTTCCGCTGCCTCGGGGGAACGCAGCAGAAGGGCCCCCTGACCAAAGTAGTTCAAAAGCAAGCATGGCATGACAAGGGTATACCAGCCTGTTCGTATAGCCTTGCGGCCAAAGTGGCCCATATCGGCATACAGGGCCTCGGCCCCCGTAACAGACAGAACAACAGCTCCAAGAACGGAAACAGAAATTCCCGGTTCCGTAAAAATGAAGAACCATCCGTAGTGAGGGCTTAGGGCGGCCAAAATGGACGGTGTGCCGATGATACTCCGTAGGCCCAGAAAGCCGATAACCAGGAACCATATCAGGCACACGGGACCGAAGATCTTGCCAACCATTGCTGTGCCAAACCGCTGGATCAAGAACAAGCACAAAAGGATGCTGACGGTGATGGGTATGACAAATTCACTCAGTGCTGGTGCTGCGATATGTAACCCTTCGACAGCGGATAGGACCGAAACAGCAGGGGTGATAATACTGTCGCCATAAAAGAGGGCGGCCGCTAGGATTCCCAATCCCGTGACGGCAGAGAAGGCGCGCCCATCCTGATCTAGGACATTATGCAGGCGTGCCAGAAGCGCCAAGCTACCGCCCTCGCCACGGTTGTCTGTGCTCATGACGTAAATGACGTACTTGACGGACACAACAACCAAGATGGTCCAGAATATGAGTGATAGAACGCCAAGTATGTGAATGTGATCCACAACAACCCCATGTTCGGGGGATAGGGATTCTTTGAACGCGTAAAGAGGACTTGTTCCAATGTCACCGAAGACAACGCCTATGGCTCCAATAATAAGAGGCAGCAGAGGTTTGTTCTGATGTGACATTATGGGGGTTTCAGTCTGTTGTTGCAGATGTACAGGCTATACCCGGCTTGAGCCTTCTTTAAGGGAAAGGCTGCCAATTCTAACTGTATCGGCCAGATCGCGCAGTTCGGGAGCGCAAGATGAGTCTTCTCAGACACCGTTGTTCTTTGGTCTGAGGTAATGCCCATATATGAGTACAGGGGCAGAGGCGTGTAATCACAGCGCCTTCGCGTGTTTCTGCGTTTCAGGTTTTATCGTGCTCCGGGCAATCACTTTTAGGATTGCCCGGAGTCTCAGGTTTTACTCAGGAAAAACGAACGTTTACAACTTCATAGGAGCGGAATCCGCCTGGTGCAGATACTTCAGCCGTGTCACCCATGACCTTGCCAATCAAGGCTCGGGCCAAGGGAGAGGCTATTGAAATCCGCCCTTTCTCCAGATCGGCTTCGTGAGGACCAACAATTTGATAGGTCACTTCGCCGTCTGTATCTTCATCTGCCAGCGTAACCGTTGCCCCGAATCGGATGGTTGATCCAGACAGTTTGCTGACATCAATAACGTCAGCGCGGGACAGAACGTCCTCCAATTCCGCAATGCGCCCTTCAATAAAGCTCTGGCGTTCCCGTGCGGCGTGGTATTCAGCATTCTCTGATAGATCGCCGTGTTCACGGGCCTCGGCAATAGCTTTGATGACCGCGGGGCGTTCTTGGCTTTTCAGCATACGCAGCTCATCTTCCAGGGCCTTCATGCCCTGTGCGGTCATGGGGATCTTTTCCATATCCGGGTACGTCCTTACACTTGCTTATTTGTCGCGAAGGCGACCGGCTGCGCGCAACACCAAGAAGCGACCCGGGGCTGCGCAGCATAGCCCCGGGGCATCGAATCGGATCAAGCAGGAGAATATACCCTGTTTTGTACTTCCGGAACAGAATAGTGTTGCAAGGGGGTTATCCCCGGTTCCTTGTTCTGTAGGCTTCTTATGGCCTGCGCCGCGGCACTTGCCCCTGCCATGGTTGTGTAGTGGGTCACTGATTTCGTTAAAGCTGCGCTGCGGATATCTAGGCTGTCGCGTATGCTGTTTATGCCTTCGGCCGTATTGATAACCATATCAACGGAACCGCACAATATGGCGTCCACACAGTGAGGCTGGCCTTCCCGTACTTTGTTGATGGCGGTTGCGGGAACGCCTCCCTTTTTCAGAAAAGTAGCTGTTCCGCCTGTTGCCAGAATATTAAATCCCATTGAAAAGAAAGATTTTGCAATATCAAGGGCTTCAGTTTTATCCGAGTCGCGTACAGACAAGAATATGGTTCCCTGAAGGGGGAGTGGGAGCCCGGCTGCCATTTGGCTTTTGGCAAAGGCATGCCCGAAGCTTTTGGCTATACCCATGACTTCACCTGTTGATTTCATTTCCGGCCCCAGCAGTATGTCGGTACCGGGGAAGCGGGCGAATGGGAACACGGATTCCTTGACCGCGACGTGGTCCGGGGTTGTGGTACGCAGCTTGAAGGCATGCAGGTTCTCACCGGCCATAACCCGTGCTGCTATGCGGGCAACGGGATTGCCGGTGGCCTTGGATACAAAGGGTACCGTACGGCTTGCGCGCGGGTTTGCTTCCAAGACGTAGACGTCCATTCCCTGAATAGCAAACTGAATGTTTATAAGCCCCTGGACATCCAGCTCGGTGGCAAGAAGGGTGGTTTGTCGTTCCAGCTCCTGTATCATGGGTGCCTGAAGGGAATGTGGTGGCAGGGAACAGGCGGAGTCTCCGGAATGAATGCCTGCTTCTTCAATATGCTCCATGATGCCGGCGATAAACACGGCCCCGCTTGAGTCCCGTATGGCATCAACATCCACCTCAGTTGCGCCTCGTAAATACTGGTCCAGCAGGATCGGCATGTCGGAAGAAATGGTAATGGCGCTCTGTCCTTCGCTCTGTCCAGCACAGACTTTGGCCAGCCATGCGCGGAGTGAAGCTTCGCCATGGACAATTTCCATGGCCCGTCCTCCCAGTACAAAGGATGGGCGTACGACCAAGGGATACCCAAGGATCATTGCCTGCTCCAGAACCTCGTCCGGGGTTCGTGCTATTGCGTTGGGTGGCTGGCGGAGCCCCAATTTTTGCAGCACAGATTGGAATTGTTGGCGGTCTTCAGCCCGATCTATTGCAGCGGGAGACGTACCCAGAACAGGAATATTGGCCTGTTGCAGGGCGCTGGCCAGTTTTAGCGGGGTTTGTCCGCCGAATTGCACGATAACCCCTTTGACGTGGCCCCTGCGTTGTTCAACCCGGATTAACTCAATGACAGATTCGGCGGTCAGGGGTTCAAAGTATAGGCGATCTGACGTGTCTGGATCAGTTGAGACCGTTTCAGGGTTACAATTGACCATAATGGTTTCATAGCCGGCCTCGGAAAGGCTGAAGGCTGCGTGGACGCAGCAGCAATCAAATTCTATGCCTTGCCCGATACGGTTTGGTCCCCCGCCCAGGATGATGATCTTCTCACGTGTTGATGGTTTTGCTTCGCAGTCTGCGGCACTTACGCCATCGCCTTCGTAGCAGGCGTACAAGTAGGCCGTTGGCGATGAAAATTCCGCTGCGCAGCTGTCTATGCGCTTGTAGACCGGGTGAAGGCCCAGGGTATGGCGTAAAGCAGTTACCTCTTCTTCTGTTTGTCCATTCAGGTGGGCCAGCCTTGCATCGGAGAAGCCCATCTTTTTAAGGGCAAGCACCCCGTATCGGTCTGTAGGAATTCCCTGTTGGCGGACATGGGTTTCCATGTGGACTAGGTGAGCGATCTGATCCAGAAACCACCGATCAATGCGGCAGGCTTCATGCACGGTTTCCATGGTCATGCCTTCGCGGAAAGCCTGTGCAACAAAACGGATTCGGTTTGGGCTTGTTGTTTTCAGAACCCTTACCATGGCGTCATGTCGGGTCTCGTCAGGATTCACCGTGATGTCGATGTCATCCAGCCCGGTTAGTCCCGTATCCAAGGATTGAAGGGCTTTTTGAAGTGATTCGGTGAAGGTACGTCCGATGGCCATAACCTCGCCGACCGACTTCATCGAGGTGCCCAGACGGGCATCGGTATCGGGGAACTTTTCGAAGGTAAACCGAGGTATCTTGGTGACGATATAGTCAATGACAGGCTCAAAGCTCGCTGGCGTTTGCCCGGCGGTTATCGC
Organism: Haematospirillum jordaniae; assembly: GCF_001611975.1. Taxonomy (GTDB): domain Bacteria; phylum Pseudomonadota; class Alphaproteobacteria; order Rhodospirillales; family Rhodospirillaceae; genus Haematospirillum; species Haematospirillum jordaniae. The sequence continues at coordinate 260,499 of NZ_CP014525.1, read as the reverse complement.
GTTGTCCAGTTCATCCAGCGTGTAGCCCACAGCCAGTTTGGCGGCGATGCGTGCGATCGGGAAGCCCGTTGCTTTTGATGCAAGGGCAGATGAGCGCGAGACCCGGGGGTTCATTTCAATGACCACCAAGCGTCCGTCGTCCGGGTTGACCGCAAACTGGACATTGGACCCGCCTGTTTCGACCCCGATTTCCCTCAGGACCGCCAAGGATGCATCCCGCATGGTCTGGTACTCTTTGTCTGTCAGTGTCAGTGCGGGTGCGACCGTCACAGAGTCCCCGGTGTGGATGCCCATGGGGTCAATGTTTTCGATAGAGCAGACGATAATTCCGTTGTCTGCCCGATCACGAACCACCTCCATTTCATATTCTTTCCACCCCAGAACAGATTCCTCGACCAGAATTTCGTGGACAGGGGAGGCGTCTAGGCCCTGCGTGCAGATATGACCGAATTCTTCCCTGGTTGTCGCTATTCCACCGCCTTGTCCGCCTAGTGTGAAAGAGGGTCGAACGATGGCTGGAAGCCCTATGAAATCAAGGGCCTCATGGGCCTCATCCAGGCTGCGCACCATCCGCGAGCGCGGGCTTTCAAGGCCGATGCGGTCCATGGCCTCACGGAACAGCTGCCGATCTTCTGCCTTGCGGATGGCTTCGCGGCAGGCCCCGATCATGATGACGCCATGGCGCTCTAGGGTCCCGTTATCAGCTAGGGCAAGCGCGCAGTTCAAGGCTGTTTGTCCCCCCATGGTTGGCAGCAGGGCATCCGGTTTTTCCCGGTCAATAATCTGCGCCACAACAGCGGGAGTGATCGGTTCGATATAGGTGGCATCGGCCATATCGGGGTCTGTCATGATAGTGGCCGGGTTGGAGTTGACCAGGATAACCCGGTATCCCTCCTCACGCAGGGCCTTGCAGGCCTGGGCGCCCGAATAGTCAAACTCACAGGCTTGTCCGATAACAATCGGGCCTGCACCGATAATCAGAATGGAGTGGATGTCTGTGCGTTTGGGCATGCCTAGGGGTTCCTTCCGACAGGGCACGGGACAATCAATCTGGACTGGGTAGGATTGGGTGGCTGTGCAGCCGCTCAGGGAAAGGCGGTTGCGTATCGTCGAGGCGCGCTGGAATGCCGATGTTGTTGCATCAGGCCGACAAAATCACGGAACAAGGAACGAGAATCCTTGGGGCCTGGGCTGGATTCCGGATGATATTGCACGGAAAAAACAGGACGGCCCTGTAGCGCAATTCCCTCGATCGAGCCATCGAAGAGAGATGTGTGTGTGACAACAACATTATTGGGAAGGCTGTCGGGGTCGATGGCAAAGCCGTGGTTCTGGCTGGTGATCGTGATGCGCCCCGTCGCCAGACACTTGACCGGCTGGTTCGATCCCCGGTGTCCTCGCATCATGCGCGAAGTCTTTGCCCCCAAGGCCAAGGCAAGGATCTGATGGCCGAGGCAAATGCCAAAGACGGGAAGCCCGGTGGACAGGATCTTTTTCACTTCGGGGATCACAGAGTGGCCGGTGGCCGCAGGGTCGCCCGGTCCATTCGACAGGAACACGCCATCAGGGGCAAGGTCCAGAATCTCCCTAGCCGTCGTGTGGGACGGTACGATAGTGATACGGCATCCTTCGGTAGCTAGGCACCGTAGGATATTGTGCTTGATGCCGAAGTCGATGGCGATAACATGCCATGGTCGATCTCTGGATTGTGTATCCGGCCATTCCCATGGTTGCTGGCATGATACGCGTGTAGCCAAGTCCAGCCCGTCTGGCGAGGGATGCATCCGTGCTTGGTGCAGGAGATGATCAAGGTTGAAGATACCGTTCGGAGCATGGGCAACAACGCCGGCCATCGTGCCGTGGTCGCGCAGTCGTATGGTTAGGGCGCGCGTGTCGATGCCGGTGACGCACACTACGCTGTTTCGGCGCATCCATTCAGGCAGATTGGTCGTTGTACGCCAGCTGGAGTCGATGCCAACGGGTGCGCGCAGTATACAGCCACGGGCAAACGGGTGTTCCGCTTCGTGATCGTCCGGGTTGGTGCCTGTATTGCCGATATGCGGAAATGTAAAAGTTATAATCTGCCCGGCAAAGGAGGGGTCTGTCAGGGTTTCTTGGTAACCGGTCATTCCGGTACAGAAAACAACTTCTCCTGTTGTGTTTCCTTCACGTCCGAGACCATGCCCCCACCATATCGTGCCGTCGGCAAGGACCAGTACGCCGGTTGCCCCGTCAGGGCATAAACCGGATGTGCATTCTGTTTGGTCTGTCATAGGATCCCCTGGTTCATAGCGCCGCAGGAGTGATCGTCTCCTTTGGAACATACAAGGTATGCCAGCGTATGGCTGACCGTTTCTGCATGATCATGCGCACAAAAAGACTGCCGTCACCTTCAGGAAAGAAGGTCGGAGCAAGCGCCAATGGATACCGAGTGCAGGAACGCTCTGCCAGTTGCAGGCAAACGGAAAAGTAAATACATCTGGTTTTGTCTCTTGTCAATTCAATACAGTGCGGAGCAAGGCTTCTGACTCTGTGTTGCCGGTATGCCCAAGGCCATGGTGGCTCCTTGTTGCGGACAGCATTTGCCAAGGCGTTCACACTCGTCTAGTCTGTGCGGATTCGAGATATTCATGACAAACTGTATTTGAGGTCATCCATGTTGCGCACTCGGCTGAACGAGGCGTTGAAGGAAGCGTTAAAGGCACGTGACAATCGTGCATCAGCTACCTTGCGACTGATTCTTGCGGCTTTAAAAGACCGTGACATCGCGGCCCGGACCCGTGGTCTGGGTGAAGGGATTCCTGAAGAGGAAATCTTGCAGATGCTGCAGTCCATGATCAAGCAGCGACGTGAGAGCATCAACCTGTATGAGCAAGGTGGGCGGCTGGAGCTTGCGGAGCAGGAGCAGGAGGAAATAGCCATTATTGAACGTTTCCTACCCGTGCAGATGGATGAAGCAGCAACGCGTGAAGCTATTGCCGTGACTGTTCAGGAGCTGGGAGCCAGTGGCATCAAGGATATGGGGCGGGTTATGACGGCCCTGCGTGAGAAGTTTGCCGGTCGTATGGACTTTGGCAAGGCCAGCCAGGCTGTCAAGGCTGCCTTGTCCTGACCGTGTGTTCTTTCCATTATTATGACGGGTGTGCGTGACCCATGGCTTTGCCCCCGCAGTTCCTTGATGAGCTTCGTGCCCGGCTGCCGGCTTCGGTTGTGGTTGGGCATCGGGTTCGTTTGGTCCGTCGTGGGCGCGAGCATATTGGTCTTTGCCCTTTCCACAGGGAGAGGACTCCTTCCTTTACCGTCAATGACGACAAGGGCTTTTATCACTGTTTTGGGTGTGGGGCGCACGGCGACATCATTTCCTTTGAAATGGAAACGGCACACCTGACTTTCCCTGAGGCTGTAGAAAAGTTGGCGGCGCAGGCTGGTCTTGAGGTGCCGCGTCCCGATCCGCGGGAAATGGAAGCTGCACGTCAGCACGCGGGCATTCTGGACATCAACGAGGCCGCCTGCCACTTTTTCCAGCGATCCCTTTTCATGCCATCTGGTCGTGGGGGGCTTGATTACCTTCGTCGGCGGGGTCTTGATGACGAGGTCATCCAAACATTTCGTCTGGGCTGGGCCCCTAGTGGGGTGGAGTTGCAAACCGCCTTGCTCGGGAACGGAATAACCGAAGACCAGATGATCGAGGCCGGTTTGCTTCGCCGCTTGGATTCCGGTGCCGTGGTTGGTTATTTCCGGGAACGGGTCATGTTTCCGATCACAGACCGGCGGGGGCGGGTTATTGCCTTTGGCGGTCGAACCTTGGGTGACGGGCAGCCCAAATATATGAATAGCCCCGAAACGCCAGTTTTCCACAAGGGGCAGGTTCTCTACAACCTGTCCCGTGCCCGTGAGGCTGCGGCCCGAGGTGGGGAGATCATTGTTGCCGAGGGCTATATGGATGTTATTGCCCTGCACCGGGCAGGCATCCCTCATTCTGTTGCTCCGTTGGGGACAGCGCTGACGGAGGCCCAGATTGAGTCGTTGTGGCGACTGTCCGACGAGCCTGTCCTGTGTATGGATGGTGACAGCGCCGGGCAACGGGCTGCGGCCCGTGCTGCCGACCGTGCCTTGCCCCTTCTGAAGCCGGGGAAGTCCCTGCGTTTTGTCATGCTTCCGATGGGGCGGGATCCTGACGACCTGTTGCGGGACGAGGGAGCCAGATCAGTTTGTGCAAGGCTTGCGGTATCTCGTTCCCTGCTGGATGTTTTATGGGACAAGGCGTTGGAAGGGCGGTCGCTGGATACACCGGAACGAAGGGCTGGTCTGGAAGCCCATCTGGAAGAGCTGGTACGTCATATTGGGGATCGCAGTGTCCAACAGCATTACCGCCAGGCCTTCCGTGACCGCCAATGGAACCTGTTTCGCCAAGCAGGTCGTCGTGTGGCGGGCAAGGTGCGTCCGGCGGGTGCTTTCTCTTCCAGGGGGGGCGAATCGCAGCCGCGCTGGGCGGCTCCGTTGCCATCCGCCGGGGGTGGTATGATTCTGGCCCCGCCGGCACCGGATGCTGCGGAGGCCTTGCGGCGGCGTATTTTGATGGTTACGCTCATTACCCATCCTGACCTTTTTGACAGTGTGGGAGAGCGTCTGGGGCTTCTGGATTTCCCGGAACAGTCCCTTGATACGCTTCGAGGTGCGGTTTTACTGCTGCTTTCCCGTCAGTCAGGTCTTGACTTCCATGGTCTGAGACGCCAACTACACGATGAGGGATTTGGTGATGTTCTGGAGTCCCTCCTTGCGTCGAATGTTTTTCTCCATGCGGCATTCAGCCGTCCGGTCGCTGACAGTCAGGCCGCCTTGGACGGGTGGGAGCACACGTTCGGGTTATCCCGGGGCAGGGATTTGAAGGTGGATATTGGTCGTGCGGTTGAGCGGCTTGGTGACAATCCAACCCTGGAGGCTCTTGATGTTTTTATTGCCTTGAAAAAACATGAAAGAGCCTCTGTAGAGGATTGAGCATCATCCGGATGATGCGGGATGTTATGGAACAGGATGGTCAGAAGGACCGGGATGTGTGCCTTGGGTGCATGTCCGTACGTATTTTGAGGAGAGAGAACGGGCATGGCAACAAAAGCTGCCGCTGAAACAGAAACCCCTGAAACCACGGATGAGGTTCAGGACGGGCCTTTGCTCGATTCTCTTAATACAGCTGTCAGGAAACTGGTGGCAAAGGGCAAGGAGCGTGGGTTCATCACCTATGATGAGCTGAATGCGGCATTGCCTTCGGATGATTTTTCCTCGGAACAAATCGAAGATACCATGTCGATGCTGTCGGATATCGGCATCAACATTGTTGAGAACGAGGAAGAGGAAGTCAGCGGCAACGAAACCGACGATTCCGCCGGTAATGTATCCGAAGACGAACTGGGGCGTACTGACGATCCCGTGCGGATGTACCTGCGCGAGATGGGATCTGTTGAGCTTTTGTCCCGCGAGGGTGAAATCGCCATTGCCAAGCGTATTGAGGCCGGGCGTGAGATGATGATCGGCGGGATCTGCGAAAGCCCCCTGACCATCGCAGCCTTGCTGGACTGGCATGATGCCTTGGTGGAAGGAAAGATGATGTTGCGTGACATCATTGATCTGGAAACGACGTATGGCACAGAGCCCGGTGTTGGTGACGAGATGGGAGAGGAGGAAGAAGACTCTCCTGTGGTCGGAGACAGAGGTGAGGAGCTTGCTGTTCCGGTCAAGGACCATCGCAAGGCCAAGGAAGAGCCTGGCTCTGATGATGAGACAGACGAGGCGGAGCCTGATGGCATTGATGCTTCTGCCGAAGGTGATGTTGACGGAGACATAGAAGAAGCCAGCATCAGCCTTTCCGCTATGGAAGCTGAGTTGCTGCCCGTTATTCTTCAGTCATTTGAAACAATTGCCCAAGCCTATCAGAAGATGAGAAAGGTTCAGGACCAGCGTCTGGGCCATATCACGGCCGGGGAAGATGTGCCGGCAGCCCTGGAGAAAAAGTTCGAGAAGCAGAGGTCCGAGCTGGTCAAGATGATGGAGGGCGTTCATCTCAACAACGCCCGTATTGAATATCTTGTTGGCCACCTGAATGACCTCAACAAACGCCTGATGATGCTGGAAGGCAAGCTTCTGCGCGTTGCCCTAGACTGCAAGATCAAGCGCGAGGACTTCCTTGATGCTTACTATGGGGCCGAAATGGATCCCCAGTGGCTGGAAATCATCGCGAGCCGAAGTGGAAAAGGCTGGAAAGACTTTATCGGTAAGCATTCTGCCGAGATTGTTAGAATCAGGGAAGCGATTGCGGTTATCTCTGCCGAGGCGCGCCAGCCTATTTTTGAGTTCCGCCGTATTGTCCAGACAGTCCAGAAGGGTGAGCGGGAAGCCAGCAAGGCCAAAAAGGAAATGATCGAGGCCAACCTTCGCCTGGTTATTTCCATTGCCAAGAAATACACAAACCGTGGCCTTCAGTTCTTGGATTTGATCCAGGAAGGCAACATTGGCCTTATGAAGGCTGTGGACAAGTTCGAGTACCGCCGTGGGTACAAGTTCTCCACCTATGCAACATGGTGGATTCGTCAGGCTATTACCCGTTCTATTGCTGACCAGGCGCGGACGATCCGTATACCGGTTCACATGATTGAAACCATCAACAAGCTGGTCCGTACAAGTCGCCAGATGTTGCATGAGATCGGTCGCGAACCAACACCGGAAGAACTGGCGGAAAAGCTGCAGATGCCGCTGGAAAAGGTCCGCAAGGTCCTGAAGATCGCCAAGGAGCCGATTTCTCTGGAAACTCCTATTGGTGATGAGGAAGACAGCCATCTGGGTGACTTTATCGAGGACAAGAACGCGGTTCAGCCCTTGGATGCTGCAATCAACTCCAATCTGCGTGAGACCTGCACGCGTATCCTCTCAACCCTGACTGCGCGTGAGGAAAGAGTGCTCCGTATGCGTTTCGGGATTGGTATGAATACCGATCATACGCTGGAGGAAGTTGGTCAGCAGTTCAGTGTTACCCGTGAGCGTATCAGGCAGATCGAAGCCAAGGCCCTGCGCAAGCTCAAGCATCCGTCCCGCTCACGCAAGCTGCGTAGCTTCCTGGATGGTTGATCTGTTCTGGTGTTAATAAAAAGGCCGCTCGTGAGGCGGCCTTTTTTATGTGCTATGGGCTAATCATCCGCTCAGACTTCCTTGGTGATTTCTTTCTTTGTTGCTTCGGCTGCCGGGAGATCAAACCAGAATGTGCTGCCTGTACCGACCGTACTGGTGAAATCGATGGTGCCGCCCATTTTTTTGACCAGCAGGCCCGTAATTGAAAGCCCTATCCCCGTTCCCTGTATCGGACCACTCTCTTGTCCCAAGCGATTGAAGGGTTGGAATATATCTGCCCTGCGCTCTTCGGGAAGACCGGTGCCGGTGTCTGTTACCGTGATCCGGACATAACCATCTGGAGATTCTTCGGAGTAGCCAATCGTAACACTGCCTCCAGCCTTGTTGTACTTGATGGCATTGCTGACGAGATTCAGCAGGATTTGTCGCATTCTGAGTGCATCGGCCAGCACGACAGGAGCTTTTTCCGTTTCGGGAGCTGCGATAACCTGAACGCCAAATTCACGCGCTATAGTGTCAGTGAGTCCCATGCATTCCTTGATGACCCTGGATGGCTCAACTCGACCGATATCCAATGTCAGTTGGCCACTTTCAATGCGGGCTAGGTCGAGGATTTCATCAATCAGAGTCAGCAATAATTTGCCGGATTGGTGAATATGCGACAACCAGCTTCTCTGCCTGTCGCTCAGGGTTTCGGACTTGCTGCTTTCCATAAGCTGCGAAAAGCCAATAATAGCATTCAGCGGTGTTCGTAGCTCGTGACTCATGCGGGATAGAAAGTCAGATTTCGCCCGGTTTGCCCGGTCTGCTGTTTCCCGGGCGTCAATCAGCGCCTGCTCGTAGGCAAGGGTCTGTCTGATATCCCGGAAGAATACGAATGATCCAGATCGGGTGCCATCATTTTCAGTCAGAATTGATGCTGAGACATCGAGGGGAATAACATCTCCATCATGGCTGACGAACTCCAGCGTATGGCGGCGGTGTGTTTCTGCTTTCTCCAGCAAGACATCGCCATTCAGGCTGTTGCGCGATTCTTGGGTCATGAAGAGCGTAATCGGGCGCCCTTGCATGTCATCGGGCTGATACCCCAAGATGGACCGTGTCTTGTTGTTTGTTTCCACGATTAAGTCATCTGTATCGAGGCGAATATAGCCCTCCTCGGTCGTGTCTATGATTTGCTGAAGCCGGAAGAGAGTCTTTTCCTGTAGACTGCGCAGGGCATGCTCACCTGTGATATCTATCATAAGTGTGCATATTGCCGTGTCTCCATCCCACAGCACGGGGAAGCTGGTTGTGCGCACGCGCAGTGTTGAGCCATCATTTTGACGATAAAGTGTTTCGAAAGACGTGGTCAGTGTTTTGCCATCGTCATCATCTTGGTGGTTCTGACCCATTGGCATCAGAGTATCGGCCTGGATCCCGGGTGTAGGCAGGTCTTCCATGCTGTCCAGTCCAACCATATCCATGAAGGCTTGGTTGGCAAACAATGGCTTGAGATTACGGTGAACAAGAATACCTGCGGGGAGGAGATTGATCATGAAAAGGAATTTCTCGGCCAGATCCTTATCAGCAGAGCGAGGGCTGATCAGAATATGAAGACTGTCGTGATCATCATCTGGATGGGAGATTGTCAGGTCAACGGGCAGGACGGTGCCGCTTTTGTGCAATGCCTTGGCTCTTCGTGTGCGTGGTCCCTGTTCTGTTGCGCCAGATTCCATGGAGACTGAGAATGTACCATTGTCTGTAAGCAGGAGCGTTGATACCGGTACTCCGTCTAATTCCCCATTTTTATACCCGAATAGGGAGCAGGCCCCGGAATCTGCACCGCGAATGTTTCCGGAATACCCGATAAGGACATAGCCATTGGCTATGCCATGGCTACTTTCTGGCACGTCCGTGGTTGTGGTGTGGCCATTCCTTGAATCTTCGGTGAGGGTGTCCTCTTCCTCATATGCTGCCTCTTTATCAAGAGGCGTGTGTTCTTGATACTGTCTGGACCCCAGCTCTTCTATCAGGCGTGTGTTTAGGCGTAGGGCTGATCGCGTCAATACCGTTGTTCGCAGATGCAGTATAAGTCCCAAGGCAATAGCCAAGAGAAGACCGAAGCTGATCAGGCTGATTCGGCGCGCCAGATAAAACAGGGGCGATTGATTCGTTGTAAAGCGTAACCATGCAACAGACTGACCCGGTGTCCCATACAGTGGAACCATGCTTGTGTCTTTATCATCCAGGGTTTCATGCCCCATGGATGCGGGAATAATGGAGAGGCTGCTGAGTCCGATTTTACGGACAATGCCGTCGATCCATCGGGAGTCCAAGGCACGAGCCATCACCAAGACAGGCATAGCTTCAAGCCGGGCATCCCGGGGCAGGGGTTCCGGGTTGGAGAGGATGCCTGCTGCCAGAATCCAAGCGGTTCCTGTTGAGCTAAAGAACTGGCTGGCTTGGCGGTGTGTGCCACTTAAGGCCGATGCTTCACGGACAGCGGATGCGGTTTCCCATACCGAATGCAGCAGCGGGTCATCTTCGGTAAACATAAGCTCAGGGATTCCCTGCTTGATTTCCGAGATGGGGCCGCTGCCATAAACGATGAAGACCCGGCTTACCCCCCATGTGCTGTTCAACTCTTGCCCGAAATTATCCCGGATCCATTCCGGATCGGGGAGCAGGAAGAGTTTCTCCCATGCGTCACTCCACAGGCTGTAGTCACGTATCAGACGTTCCTGACCCCGACGGAGTTCTGTGATTTCTGTATCAATATGATTGCGTGCATACAGATCTGTGCTTGTTTTTGCTTGATCCACGCCTTCATGAGCCAGCCATATCAGCCAGCCAACCAATGCCGACAGGACAGCCAGAAAACCGCCCCAGGCCACATTGAGAATCCCATGTCGCCGGGGCAGGTCAACAACGGCCGGGAGCGATGCATAGGGATCGGTCATCGGGTATCGTCGCGCTGCCTGATCAAGTGCACTCTGATACAGTGTGGACAAACCCGTGAAACTGTCCACAAAAAGAGGGGACCATTTCCCCGGATTTTCCGCAGACATGCAAAAATTAAAGGTTCTGGCTTTTCCTTTGCCGGGAAATGCTATATACGAACCTCCCCTGCGCAGGTAGTCCATTACAGGGCTGTCTGGCAACATTTCGGGGGCCTGTAGCTCAATTGGTCAGAGCCGACCGCTCATAACGGTCTGGTTGGGGGTTCAAGTCCCTCCGGGCCTACCAAAAAAACACCGCGTCTGTTTTCTATCCAGACGCGGTGTTTTTTTTATATCAATCACCCATACGTTCCAAGGTGAGTGCAATGCCTTGCCCGCCGCCGATACACATTGTCACCAGGGCATAACGCCCACCGGTACGGTGCAGGGCGTATATGGCTTTTATAACCAGTATGGCACCGGTTGCGCCAACAGGATGACCCAAGGAAATAGCCCCGCCGTCGGGGTTCACTTTCTCTGGGTCTAGGCCAAGCTTCTGGTTCACAGCACAGGCTTGTGCGGCAAAGGCCTCGTTGGATTCAACCAGGTCCAGATCGGACACCGCAAGACCGGCCTTTTTCAGGGCGATCATGCTGGCGGGAACCGGTCCTATTCCCATGAGGGACGGATCGACCCCCGCGTGACCATAGCTGACAATCCGGGCCATGGGGGTGAGCTTGCGGGCCGATGCCTCGCGCTCTGCCATCAGGACAAGGGCAGCCGCGCCATCGTTGATGCCTGATGCATTTCCAGCGGTGACAGAGCCGCCCTCGCGAAAAAGGGTCTTTAGCTTTGCAAGGCTGGCCAGAGTCGTGTCGGGGCGAACATGCTCATCTGTATCAAATACTGTTTCCTTGCCCCGCGTTTTTATGGTTACGGGAGCAATTTGACTTTTAAAGAAACCGGATGTGATGGCGTGTGCTGCCCGACGGTGACTTTCTGCGGCAAAACAATCCTGTTCATCACGGCTGATCGAGTGTGCTGCCGCGACATTTTCTGCTGTTACCCCCATGTGGCCATTGCCAAATGGGTCTGTCAGGGCACCTGTCATCATATCGACCATGGTACTGTCGCCCATGCGGGCACCCCAACGCGCGGCCGGCAGTATGTAGCTGCCCCGGCTCATCACCTCTGTGCCACCGGCAACGGCGATTTGGCAGTCACCCAGTATAATAAAGTGCGCTGCGGACAAGATCGCCTGCAGGCCCGACCCACACAGGCGATTGACGGTCATGGCCGGGACATAGTCCGGAATCCCGCCCTTGCAGGCAGCCACGCGGGAGACGTACATATCCCGTGGTTCAGTCGGGATAATATGCCCCATGACCACATGCCCGACATCTGTGGGTGCAATGGCCGTTCGTGTCAGGGCTTCCCTAATCACCAGTGCCCCGAGATCACATGGCGTCCATTCCTTGAGCGAACCGCCAAAGGTGCCAATCGCGGTTCGCGTTCCCCCCAGAATAACCACAGATTCAGTCATGTTTCCCTCCCCGTTCCCCGTGTGTCTGCGGTTTCCCCGGAAGGATATACACGCAGTGCTTGATGCGGGGCACTATGAAGGGACAGTGCCGGTACGGCAACCAGCCTTTGTATGGCGCGTGATCCTGAACGGCTTACATGGATTGCAGCATCAGACTGCCAAAACACAGTACAACGCCAAGGCCGGCACAGAACCGTGCGCAGGAGCGATGAGCAGCCAGCAGGGCATGGGGAACTTCATGGCGGGCCTGGGTTATCGGTGGGCGGGCCTGTGGTGCTGTTGCGGCCCATACAGGGCCTTCGAGGGGGCCTGTCTCAGCTACTTTCCGGCCCCGCATCAGCAGGGCTGCTGCACCACTGGCGGCAATGATAGCACCCACCGACAGGGCTGCGGTTGGCGTATCGGCAAAACAGAGGAAAAGGGTTATTCCAAGGGACGACAGAACCCAGAAGGCCGCCGCACGGGCGGCGTACATCAGGGCAGCTTCCTGGAGGGTCATGTTACACCTGTAGTATGTGTGTCCAATAAATAATCTGCAGCACACTGCCCTTCTGTGATCTTTTTCTCCAGTCCAAAAATGCATCTAGGGGCGTGTTTTGTACTTTTATGAGCGTTTATTATGCAGAAGCTCCGCAATGGAATGACAATTTGGGCGTTGATCTGCTCCGGAATGGCCAGATAGCGGTATCTGGTCTTTTCCTTCCTGTCTGTGTGGGGTAAAACCCACGACAGAGTTCCCGAGCCAGTTCGTAAACGGAGGATACATGGCCGCCTATCAATACATCTATACCATGCGTGACCTGACCAAGGTTTATCCAGGCGGGCGCAAAGTGGTGGAGGGGGTCTATCTATCCTTCCTGCCCGGGGCCAAGATTGGTGTTCTGGGATACAACGGTGCCGGTAAGTCGACCCTGATGCGCATCATGGCCGGTATCGATCAGGAATTCAGCGGTGAGGCGCGCGCGGCAGATGGTGTGCGTGTCGGGTATTTGCCGCAGGAACCCCAGCTCGATAATACCAAGACCGTTCTTGAGAATGTTATGGAAGGGCTGGGGGAAGTCTACACGTGGCGTCAGCGCTTTGATGATGTTTCAGCAAAGTTTGCCGAGGTCGAAGACGATGATGCCATGAACGCTCTTTTGGCGGAGCAGGCTGAATTGCAGGAAAAGATTGATGCCTGTGATGGCTGGGATGTCGAGCGCAAGGTTGATATTGCGATGGATGCCCTGCGTTGTCCGGAGGGGGATGCTCCTGTCGGGACCTTGTCCGGTGGTGAGAAGCGACGTGTTGCCTTGGCGCGCCTGTTGTTGTCCCGGCCGGACATGCTGTTGCTCGATGAGCCGACCAACCATCTTGATGCAGAGTCTGTCTGGTGGCTGGAGCGTTTCTTGGAGGAGTACGAGGGGACGGTTGTTGCCGTTACCCACGATCGCTACTTCCTTGACAATGTGACCGGCTGGATCCTAGAGCTGGATCGCGGCAAGGGTATTCCCTATGAGGGTAACTATTCCTCTTGGCTGGAGCAGAAGCAAAAGCGTCTGGAGCAGGAACAGCGTGAGGAGGATGTCCGTCAGCGCACCATTTCCCAAGAGCTGGAGTGGATACGCTCCAACCCCAAGGGGCGTCAGGCCAAGCAGAAAGCCCGTATTACCGCTTTTGATGACTTGGTAGCCAAATCGGCGGACCGCCAGCCCGGAACAGCCCAGATTGTTATTCCCACACCGGAGCGTCTGGGCGGCGTTGTGATCGAGGCGGATGGACTGACCAAATCCTTCGGTGACCGGTTGTTGATTGATAACCTGTCTTTCCGGCTTCCTCCGGGTGGGATTGTTGGTGTGATTGGTCCAAACGGCGCCGGCAAGACAACCTTGTTCCGCATGTTGACGGGTCAGGAACAGCCGGATGGTGGCAGTATCCGTGTTGGTGAGACCGTCAAGCTGGGTTATGTCGACCAGAGCCGTGATGCGCTGGATGACAGCAAAACGGTGTGGGAAGAAATTTCCGGCGGTCACGATGAAATTGATCTTGGCAAGCGCAAGATCCAGTCTCGCGCTTATGTCGGGTCATTCAACTTCCGTGGCGGTGACCAACAAAAGAAGCTGGGGCAACTGTCGGGCGGGGAACGTAACCGTGTTCACTTGGCCAAGATGCTGAAGTCCGGTGCCAACGTCTTGTTGCTGGACGAACCCACCAACGATCTGGATATTGATACGCTCCGCGCCCTGGAAGATGCTTTGCTGGACTTCCCCGGCTGCGCCGTCGTGATCTCGCACGATCGCTGGTTCCTAGATCGTATTGCAACGCATATCCTAGCCTTTGAGGGTGACAGCCACGTCGAATGGTTCGAGGGAAATTTTGCTGATTACGAAGCGGACAAGAAGCGTCGTCTTGGTGCGGATGCCGATCAGCCGCATCGTATCCGTTACAAGCCTGTGCATCGCTGATCAGGTATATACGCCATAGTTAGTATGGTGTTTCCGGCAGAGCCCACGCCCTTTCCTGGTTTATGGACCAGTGGGCGTGGGCATTTTGACTGATTTCAATATCACTCCGCGCCGCGGGCTGCGTGGGGTACGTTATTCTTCCTTAACCCTGCGGGCCAGAAGAATGGCTCCTGCCAGAGGATCTGCCAAGGGGATGCGCAGAAAGCTCTTGGCTTGAGGAGTCAGGAAAGGTTCCAGCTGGGTGGCAAGCCCACCGCTCAGACAAACGGACGGAGCGCCCAGTTCGACAAGTCGGTGTATCATAGCCGAGGCATCGCGGGCTGCGGCATCGATAATCATGCGTGCCGTCGTGTCGTGTCGCTTTTCTGCATCAAACACCGTCGGAGCAAAACTGGCGTAATCTTTCGGTCGGGCTGTTGACGTCCAGGATACAACGGCTTTCAGATCATGGTTGAAGGGCTTCATGATCATCCCGGTCAGGAGTGTCTTTTCCCATAATCCGTCCAGCGCCAGCAGGGCGTACTCTACGGCCTTGCGTCCTATCCAGCTGCCCGAGCCATGATCGGACACCTCAAAACCCCAACCACCGACAGATACTTCCCGTCCATTGACATGGCCATATCCAGCTGATCCGGTTCCCAGAATCAGGATGGCGCCATCCGTTTCTCCAAAAGCGCCCGTACAAGCAATATGTGCGTCAGACGTTACGGTCAGTGATCCCAGCCCATGGGTGTGAGGCAGGAATGCGGGATCGTCTGTCTGTGCAAATCCGGCCAGTCCAAACACGGCGCGAATGTTTTGACGGTCTCTGGTTTGATCCAGCCCGGCTTTTCTCAAGCAGAGATCAATGGCGGTATTGATTGATGCCCACGCAGTTTCTGTACCCAGCCGGATGTTGCATGACCCGGATTCCGCTTCTCCGATAATGGTGCCGTTCTGATCTGTCAGACGGGCTCGGCAGAGGGATCCACCGCCGTCAAGGCCGAGAAAGAAGCGAAAGGCCATGGGATGTATCATGTTGTGTTCCGGATGTGCGTTGTGGTGTTACCAAGTCTGTACCCATTGCGTCGTAAGATGATACAACGGTCGGGAAGAGTGTGTATCTGGGCTTATGGTGTATATGAAACGGCAGCTTTCTATATTGAACAGTAGAATATTTCCTTTCCTGTCATCAAAGAAAAGCAGATATCAAAGCCGGAGCGGACAGTTTCTGACCGTTTATAGTGCCTGAAGCGCGGTGGCCCGTTCGCATAATCAGAATTATATATGGGAGAGTGATTGCATGCCGGCACAGTTTCCGCTGGTCTTTCCACCTGAGTCCCCGGATTTTCCCGCTTGGTGTGATCGTTTGGCCGTTCAGTATCGCCGGGACGAGGATGAACTGGTCGTTGAGCTTATAGAGGCAGCATCCTGCCCCCGTGAGGAGCAGGATCGGGTTGATGCCATGGCTACGCGTCTGGTGTCTGCTGTCCGTAGCCATAGGGTTGCCAAGGGTGGTGTTGACGCCTTTATGCACGAGTATGACCTGTCAACCCGTGAGGGTTTGACCCTGATGTGCTTGGCAGAGGCCATGCTACGTATTCCCGATCCGTTGACGGTCGATGCCTTGGTTCAGGATCGGTTGTGCGGAACAGACTGGGACCGGCATTTCGGCAACAGTCGATCGTTGTTTGTCAATGCGGCGACTCTTGGTCTGATGGTGACCGGTCGTATCTTGCAGCCGTCTGATTTACTAGGTGCGGATGGAATGCGCATTGTGCGTTCCTTGGTCGCGCGTCTGGGGCAGCCGGTTATTCGTCAGGCTCTGCGTCAGGCCATGAAGATGATGGGGCGCCAGTTCGTGCTGGGGCGCACCATAGAGGAAGCCAGAAAGCGTGGTGCCGCACAGGAACGACGGGGCTATCGTTATTCTTTTGACATGCTTGGGGAGTCTGCGCGGACGGAAAGTGATGCCCGGGCATATTTTGTGGCCTATGAGAAGGCGATACATGCCATAGGCCAAGCGTCCAACGGGCGTGGTGTTCTGGCCGGCCCCGGTATTTCTGTCAAACTTTCGGCTTTGCACCCGCGTTACGAGGCGGCAAAACGAGCTGATATGCTGGAGATTCTGGCCGGTCGTACCCTGACCCTAGCCCGGCTGGCGCGTCAATACGATATTGGTTTCTGCATTGATGCCGAGGAAGCAGATCGTCTGGAGTTGTCCCTGGAAATTATCCAGCGCGTTTACAGCGATCCATCCCTGGATGGGTGGACAGGGTTCGGGCTTGCGGTGCAGGCCTATCAGAAAAGGACGCGTGTGACCCTGGAGATTCTGGCTGACATGGTGCGTGCCGTGGGGCGGCGCATGAACATTCGCTTGGTCAAGGGAGCGTACTGGGATACGGAAATCAAGCGCGCCCAAGAGACGGGTCTTGCGGATTATCCGGTTTATACCCGCAAGGTGACGACCGATGTCTCTTATCTTTCCTGTGCCCGTGCCCTGTTCGGGTATGGCGATCTCTTCTTTCCGCAGTTTGCCACCCATAATGCACAGACCATGGCAGCTGTTCTTGAAATGGCGGCCGGTCGTCCTTTTGAGTTCCAGCGTCTGCATGGTATGGGCGAAGAGCTGTACGAGGAGATTGTTCCAGCTGACAAGCTGGGTATTCCGTGTCGGATTTATGCGCCTGTCGGCAGTCATGCCGAGTTGTTGTCGTATCTGGTCCGGCGGTTGCTGGAAAATGGTGCAAACACATCGTTTGTCAACCGGCTGGTCGACGAGCGTATCCCGGTTTCTGCCATTATTGCCAACCCTGTTGATGCCCTGCGTTCTGTGGCGGTGCGCCGGCATCCCGGGATTCCCCTGCCGCGTGATTTGTACGGTTCCGGACGGGTCAATGCATCGGGGATGGATCTGTCAGACAGCCGGGTGCTATCAGATCTTGCCGAGGCCATGAAAACACATGCTGCGAAGACGCTTGCGGCAGGCCCTCTTGTGGGTGGCGAGGTCCGGAACGGAACGCCATGCCCGGTCTATTCGCCGGCTGATCGCCATCATGTTGTCGGCACCGTCAGTGATGCCGGGGATCAGGATATTCGCGACGCATTGGGGAAGGCCAAGGCTTCGTTTGCAGCCTGGAGCCAGCGACCGGTTGTCGAACGTGCCGCCATTTTGCGGCGTGCGGCTGACCTGATGGAACAGAATATGGCCCTGCTGATGACACTGTGCATCCGTGAGGCAGGCAAGACATTGCCCGATGCTGTGTCCGAGGTTCGTGAGGCCGTTGACTTCCTGCGCTATTACGCAGCGGAAGCGTTACGTTTGGCAGATGATCATGCGCTGACCGGGCGTGGTGTGTTTCTATGCATCAGCCCTTGGAATTTTCCCTTGGCTATTTTTGTCGGTCAGGTCTCAGCGGCCTTGGTTGCCGGTAATACGGTTGTTGCCAAGCCAGCAGAGCAGACGCCGCTTGTAGCTTTTCAGGCTGTGCGTTTGTTGCATGAAGCGGGTATTCCGGTCGATAGCCTCTCTCTGTTGCCCGGTCGCGGTGAAACAGTTGGTGCGGCCTTGGTCTCTGATCCCGATATTGCTGGTGTCGCCTTTACAGGTTCATCCGATGTGGCACGACTGATTGCCCGTTCTCTTGCTGCCCGTGGTGTTGGCCCGGTGCCCTTGATTGCGGAAACAGGTGGCATGAATGCCATGATCGTGGATAGTTCGGCCTTGCCGGAACAGGTTGTCCGTGACGTTCTGCTCTCTGCGTTTGGGTCGGCTGGCCAGAGGTGTTCGGCTTTGCGGGTCCTGTATGTCCAAGACGATATCGCCGATACCGTTCTCGCCATGCTGCGTGGCGCCATGAGTGCTGTCCGGGTTGGTCATCCGGGGCGGATCGATACCGATGTTGGTCCTGTTATTGACGAGGAGGCCCGCTCTGTTCTTGAACGGCATGCCCGTGCGCTTGAAGCCGCAGGGCGCACAGCAACTCTTTGTCCGCTGGCTGCCGGTACAGATCATGGCGTGTTTTTTGCGCCACGGCTGTTCGAGATTGAGAGCATACGTGAACTATCGCGGGAAGTTTTTGGCCCGATCCTCCATGTGATTCGCTACAAAGCTGCGGATCTGGATCGCGTTCTTGCGGATATCCGGGATACTGGGTACGGGTTGACCATGGGTGTACACACCCGGATTGAGTCCCGGGCGCAGCATGTATTCCAGAATTCAAGGGTCGGGAACCTGTATGTCAACCGCTCCATGACCGGAGCTGTCGTTGGTGTCCAGCCTTTTGGCGGAGAGGGCTTGTCAGGTACCGGTCCCAAGGCGGGTGGCCCATATTATCTGCCGCGCTTTGCCCGGTCGTATCCGTTTCCGGCTTCAGCTCCGGCCGTCGGGGATCCTGCAACGGTCGTGACACATGCTACCCCGGCTTCCGTGCCGGCACCGATGTCGGAAGTCCAGGCTCCGGCATCAGCGATTGTGCGTGCCATGGCTGTGGCTATGCGAGAAGGATCTGCCTCCAAGCCGGAGTTTACGTCTCTCGATAAGCGTGTGGCTGTTCTGGAAAGCATGGTTTCCACGCTGCAGCATCAGGGTGCGCAGATTCTGGCTCTGCTGGAGCGTGATTGTGGGGCCGAACGTGTTCCGACACCATTAGCGGCTTATGCTGCGATTTTGCATCAGGTTACCTTGCAGGTGCGTGCCCTTCTGTCGGGACCGGCTCGCATGCCTGGCCCGACCGGAGAGACCAATGAGCTGCATCTGGCCGGTCGTGGTCCCGTCGTTCTCTTCATGGACCAGGATGCATCCTTGGAGCAGGGGCTTGCCATGGTTGCGGCAGCGTATGGTGCCGGGAATCCTGTTACCATGGTTGTGCATTCCTCATTGGCTGCGGCTTTGCGGTGCATTGTGCCGCAAGCGGCTGGGCTGGAGCTTGTGGTGGCAACGCCTTCGGACTCGCTTGCGGCCTTGGCTGATCTGCATGATGTGGGGGCTGTTGGTGTGTCGGGGGGCAGAGGTCTTCTGGATCAGGTTGCCCGTGTTGTGGCAGCCCGTGACGGAGCCGTTGTTCCTGTTGTTGATGACGAGGCCGGGCCAGGACTTGTCCTGCGGTTCTGCTGTGAGCGAACTCTGACTGTGGATATTACAGCGGCGGGCGGTAATACCCTGTTGATGATGCTTGGTGATGCTGCATCCTGAGCCTGAATGACGAAGAAAGCCGGGATTCTACGTGATTTCCGGCTTTTTCTTGACGATGGCGGGACGGGACATGTGCAGACACTATACTCCTGTGCTCCAGCCATAGTGATCGGGGGGTATGGTGCTTGTCACGGCAATCGTTCGTAATGTGTGCTATTGTTTGCCGTCACCGGCACGATACCGCATGGCCTTACAGAAACCTTGTTGTCAATGCGTTCTGTAAGATCTATGGCCATGCCGGGCAGGGGATAAGGAGGAGGTTTTGTGTCTGAACTCATCAACCTCAGAAAAGCCCGCAAGCAGAAGCAGAGGGCTGACAAAGATAAAGAATCCAAAGCTAACCGTACTTTGCACGGGCAGGCAAGGGCAGTGCGCGATTCCGTGCGGGCAGCGACGGAACGCCATAATCGGTATCTGGACGGTCACCTGAGGGAAACCCCGCCGCCCGGAGATCTTGCGAAGGAAACGCAGGACAAGGAATAGGGCTATACGTTCACCCTCCCTTTACCCTTGCATGCTAGGCTGACACAATGCGCTTTGTGAAAGCCCGGGTTTGCAGGAAGTTTTCCTGTGGCCGGGTCTCCGCCTGCAGGGGGGCGTGCCCGTGGAACGGTTCTTGGCATTACGTGTACCGGCTCTTGTTATGCTGCTTGCTCTGCAATTGGCGGGGTGTGGTCCGTTTCTTGACGGCCCGGACGGCGTAAACCGGTTTCTGGCCCCTGGTGCCAAATCTCAGGTTAATGCGGCACTGGCGGCCATGGCCCGTGGTGATTATGGTGAGGCGGAATGGGCTATCCGTGCCGCATTGTCTGCTGACAAGACCACAATGGCAGGGGTGGAGCGGGATCCGCTCTTGTTGCTTGCTGCGGCAACCCTTTACCAGACAACCAACAGACCCCAGCAGGCTATAACCTATTACCGCGAGCTTCTACAGCGTAATCCTAGGGGGTATGTAGCCGGGTCCTTGTGGGGATCCTTGCAGCCACGTCCCATCGTCGAGGTTGCCCGCGAAAACTTGCGTCTTCTAGAGAATGGCGGGATAGGTCGTCCGTCTGCCCCTTCCCCTGACAGCAAAGCCCAAGCCCAGCCATCCAAGCAATCTGCACCTTCGCCTCCGTTGGCAGGAGAAACAGGGGCAGAACTGGAAGCGATTGCACAGAGATTTGCATTGATGACCCGCCTTCTTGAGCTTGGATTGGTGACTGAAACGGAGTGGGGTGCCCGCCGTAACGCCAACATTGGTTTGTTGACCCCGTTAACCGCGCCGCGTCCCCCTGCCATTGGTTTGGAAAAGCCCCC